>CAYJPG010000018.1:0-34331 GCA_964371995.1 uncultured Chromatiaceae bacterium
AACACCCGCGCGCGGGTGGCCAGAACTGCAGCACTGATCGCACCTGCAGAGGTCCCGCTGAGCACGGCAAAGGGATTCGGGGAACGGCGCGGCAGCAACTCGGCAAGTGCCTTCAATACCCCAACCTGATAGGCGCCGCGCGCGCCACCACCGGGCAGGACCAGCCCGATCTGCCTGTCCATGGCAAGGTTGGAAGCAATCTGCTGTTGGCGCGTGGGGCTCATTCGCAGCATATTCCAGGGAAAGTCGCTGACCGATCGGTAAACGCGATCTTAATCACACGCGAAATACCATCACAAGGAACGAGACCGCAGTATGTCGGCTCAGTCCCGTCCGGCAGCCGCTTGCCGGATTCGCGCCTGACGGCCGAGCCACCAGCCGTTCAAGGCCCAGAGTGCAGCCAGCAGCGCCCCCAGCAGGGCGACGCCGGCACTGGCCAGCCCGCCGGCCTCAAGTGCCGTCTTGACCTGTGCGGAGAGCGCATCACCACCGCGATAGACCGGAACATCGATCAGGTTCTTGGCCTTGTACTTCGACTCGGTATCGACGCGGCTGAAGAGCATTTCGCGCCCCGGCCGGATAAATGCGTATTCACCGACGCGCCGTGCCACGAATACCACTGCGAGCACCCAGAAGGTGTTCATGACCGCCAGACCGACAAAACCCGCCACCATGACCAGCGGCACCAGGGTCAGAAGTGCCATGACGCCCAGACGGGACGCCAGGCGCCCGGTGATGAACAGCTGCAGGACGATGGTCAGGCCCTGCACGATGTAGTCGAGGCGCGCGAACACCTGGGTACGCTGGGCTGTATCGCTGAAGGTTTCGCTGACCAGCCGCAGCTGCTCGAAATACAGAAAGGTATTGACCGAAGCCAGCAGGATGACAAACAGCGAGATCCCGAGCAGATACGGCGATTTCAGCACCAGCGTAAAGCCTGCAAACGGATTGCCGCCCATCGGGCGCTCGGGCGCACGCACGGCGCCGGAAGATGCCGGAGCCGTGGCCCAGATCCTGAGCAGGGCACGCTGACAGACGATCGCAACCAGAAAGAAAGCTGCGCCCATGAACAGCACGCCGGGATTTCCGACCAGCGGGACCACCAGGTCGGTCATCAGCGGCCCGACCAGCGCACCGGTGGTACCACCAGCCGCAATCACGCCGAACAGGCGCTGGGTCTGGACGGCATCGAACAGTTCGAGCAGGAAACTCCAGAACACCGAAACGATGAACAGGTTCAGCACACTGATCCAGACATAGAAGAACTGCGCCACGGCGGTGTTCTGCTCGTCAGCAGCCAGCATCAGACCGACAAGCACCAGTGAACCCGCAACGACTGCATAGATCCATGGCAGGAAAGCACTGCGCCGGAAGCGCGTGCAGGCCCATCCATACACGGGAACGATCAGCAGCGAGGCAATCCAGGTGACCACATACAGGTCGCTGACCCGGTCCGAACCAAGAATCGTGCCCACCGTTTCACGCACCGGCCGGACAGCAAAATAGCCCCCCAGCACGCAGAAAAACAGCAGAAAGGCCGTGACGACGGACTGCGTCTCATGCGCTTCGATACTGGTGGTTCGTCCCAGCAGCCGGCCAAGCGCTGATGACGAGCGGCTCACGGGCCGGTGACAGACAGGATCTGCATCGAATTGGTTCTGCCAGCGATGCCCGACAACTCACCCTTGGTCACCAGCACCAGATCACCGACGTTGACATGCCCAAAACCAAGCAGCAGTTTGAAAACTTCCTGGTACATGCGCTGCATATCCGTATGGGTGATATCGAACGCGACGGGGTAAACCCCGCGATACATCACCACACGCCGCCGTGTCGCTTCATGGCGGGTAAAGGCAAAGATCGGTATGTCCGAGCGGATACGCGACATCCAGCGTGCCGTGGAGCCTGATTCTGTCAACGCGATGATGGCTTTCACCGGCAGATGATTGGCCGTATACATGACCGCCATCGCAATGGCCTCATCCACCCGCTCGAAGCTGTCATCCATGCGATGACTGGGACGCCCCAGGGTCAGATAGTAACTCTCCGCACCGACGCAGACTTCGGCCATCGAGGTTACCGCCCTGACCGGGTGCTCACCAACCGCCGTCTCCGCCGACAGCATGACTGCATCGGTCCCGTCGAGTACGGCATTGGCGATATCGGATACTTCAGCCCGCGTCGGCACCTTGTTGTGAATCATCGACTCCAGCATCTGCGTGGCCGTGATCGCAATTTTGTGCCGGTGCCGGGTCATCTTGAGAATCTGCTTCTGCAGACCGGTCAGGCCTGCATAACCCATCTCCACGCCCAGATCGCCACGCGCGACCATGACGGCATCTGATGCATCGATCACCGATTCGAGATTGGCCAGCGCCTCGGCACGCTCGATCTTGGCAACCAGATGGGCGTCGCCGCCGGCCTTGTGCAGCAGCTCGCGGGCTTCATGCAGATCGTCGGCACAGCGGACAAAGGAAACTGCCAGCCAGTCGACGCCGAGACTGGCCGCCTGGACCAGATCCTGACGATCCTTGTCGGTCAGGGCTGGCGCCGAAAGACCACCGCCCTGCCGGTTGATGCCCTTGTTGTCGGCGAGCTGCCCGCCCTGCACGACCGTACAGTGAATCTGCGTGCCGCGAACGCGCTCAACCGCCAGCGTGATAAAGCCATCGTCGAGCAGCAGATTGTCGCCACTGCCGACATCGTCGGGCAGCTGCTGGTAGGCCACCCCTACGCCCTCGACCGTGCCGGCCTGGGGATCCATCGCGGTATCCAGCACAAAGGGCTGACCTTCCACCAGTCGCACCGGACCGTCACGGAAGCGCTGGATACGGATCTTCGGTCCCTGCAGGTCGCCGAGCACCGCAACGTATTTGCCGCATTCCTCGGCGGTCTTGCGCACCATGCGCACCCGCTGCTCGCGCGCCGCGGCATCCCCGTGCGAGAAATTGACACGCACCACATCGACACCGGCCTTGAACAGCTGCGCAAGCGTGGCGGGATCGTCCGTAGACGGGCCAAGCGTGGCGATGATCTTGGTTCGACGCATGCCGTTCAGGTTCGCCCGTCTTTCGCCCGCGCCTCAAGCGCAGCAACTGCCGGCAGCGTGACGCCCTCGAGAAACTCAAGAAAAGCGCCACCACCCGTCGATACGTAGGAGATGCGGTCAGTCACGCCGTACTTGTCGAGCGCGGCCAGCGTATCGCCGCCACCGGCGACGCTGAAAGCCGGCGACTTCGCCACGGCCTCGGCAATTCGCTGCGTGCCTTTGCTGAACTGCTCGATCTCGAAAACACCGACCGGTCCGTTCCAGATGATGGTGCCTGCGCTGCCTAGAAGTTTCGCATAGTGGGCTGCCGTCTTCGGGCCAATGTCGAGAATGAGTTCGGCCGGACCAACCTCGCTGACTGCGCGCACGGTAGCGGCAGCAGATGGCGAAACCGCCTTTCCAACCACCACATCTACCGGAAGGGGGATGGCCGCGCGCTGGCGCTTGCCTGCAAGCCGCCGCGCTTCGGGGATGAGATCGGTCTCGCACAGCGACTTGCCGACCGGATAACCGGCTGCCGCGAGGAAGGTGTTGGCGATACCGCCGCCGACGATGAGCTGGTCGACCTGCGTTGCCAGCGATTTCAGGATCGTCAGCTTGGTCGAGACCTTGGAGCCGGCCACGATGGCAACCACCGGCCGTGCCGGCTTGCGCAACACCCGCTCAAGCGCATCGAGTTCCGCCATCAGCAGCGGGCCCGCACAGGCTACCGGTGCAAAGCCGACGACACCATGCGTGCTGGCCTCGGCCCGATGCGCGGTACCGAAAGCGTCCATGACGAAGATGTCGCAGAGTTTGGCCATCTGCCTGGCAAGCGCCGGATCGTTCTTCTTCTCACCCGGATTGAAGCGCACGTTTTCGCAGAGCACGACTTCGCCGCCGGCGATCTCGAAGCCATGCAGCCAGTCGTGTATCAGCGGCACACTCCGGCCGAGCAGCTCGGACAGACGCACAGCGACCGGGCGCAGCGACAGCGCCGGATCAAAACTTCCTTCTTTGGGCCGGCCCAGATGCGAGAGCAGGATTACGGCCGCGCCGCGGGCGAGTGCATCACGGATCGTCGGCAGCGCCG
This sequence comes from uncultured Chromatiaceae bacterium, assembly GCA_964371995.1. GTDB lineage: Bacteria > Pseudomonadota > Gammaproteobacteria > Steroidobacterales > SHZI01. The sequence continues at coordinate 4,122 of CAYJPG010000018.1, forward strand.
CGCGGATTCGCGCATCGCTGGTCACGCGTCCGTCCTTGACGGGGACGTTCAGATCCACCCGGATCATCACCCGCTTGCCGGCGACACTCAGCTCCGACATCCGTAGCACTTTGGTCGTCATCGCGCCCGTTCCGTCGGCTCAGCGCGCGTTGATCAGCGCAAGCGTGGTATCGAGCATCCGGTTGGAGAAACCCCACTCGTTGTCATACCAGCTCAGCACCTTGACGAGCGTGCCACCGCCAACCCGCGTCTGCGTCGAATCAAACACCGAGCTGCGCGGATCGTGATTGAAGTCCACCGATACCAGCGGCTCGGTGTTGTAGCCAAGGATTCCCTTGAGCTCGCCCTCGGAAGCAGCCTTCATGATGCCGTTCACTTCTTCAACGCTGGTGGCACGCGCTGCAGTAAAGGTGAGATCGACGATCGACACGTTGATGGTCGGCACGCGCATGGCGAAACCGTCCAGCTTGCCGTTCAGCTCGGGCAGAACCAGGCCGACGGCTGCCGCAGCACCGGTCTTGGTCGGAATCATCGACATGGTTGCGGAGCGCGCGCGACGCAGGTCCTCGTGATAGACGTCGGTCAGAACCTGGTCGTTGGTATAGGCATGAATGGTGGTCATCAGGCCGGTAACCACACCGATCTTGTCGTGCAGCGGCTTGACCAGCGGTGCCAGACAGTTGGTGGTACAGGAGGCATTGGAGATGACCGTATGCGCGGCCTTGAGCGACTTGTGATTGACACCATAAACGATGGTCGCATCCACATCCTTGCCGCCGGGTGCCGAGATCACGACTTTTTTGGCCCCCGCCTGCAGGTGCGCGCTGGCCTTTTCCTTGCTGGCAAAGAAGCCGGTGCACTCGAGCACCACATCGACGCCGAGTTCAGCCCAGGGCAGCTCCGCCGGGTTGCGCTTGGCCAGCACACGGATCTTGTCGCCGTTGACCAGCATGTAATCGCCTTCAACGACGACGGTACCCGGAAATTTGCCGTGCGTCGTATCGTATTTGGTCAGGTGCGCATTGGTCTTCGCGTCACCCAGATCGTTGATCGCAACGATGGAAATCTCGCCGGTACGCTTCGATTCATACAGCGCACGCAGTACATTGCGGCCAATTCGGCCATAGCCATTAATGGCAACTTTGACAGGCATCAGACGCACTCCTCAATAAATTCAGGTACCCAGCAACTCCAGTGCAAGCCCGGCCACATGTTCCGGTGTAAAGCCGAACAAACGGAACAGTTCCGGCGCCGGTGCAGACTTGCCGAAAGTATCCATGCCGCAAACCCGGCCCGCGGCACCGACCCAGCGGTACCAGCCGTCCGTCACGCCAGCCTCGACAGCCACGCGCCTGACCACTGCTGCCGGCAGCACGGTCTCACGGTAAGCCGCATCCTGTGCGGCAAATACTGTCGTCGAAGGCATGGATACGATACGCACACCGTGCCCTTTGGCCGCGAGAAGGTCTGCTGCCGCAATCGCGAGCGCAACTTCAGACCCGGTCGCGATCAGGATCAGATCGATTTTTGCCGCATCACGCAACACATAGGCACCGCGACGAATGGCCGCGATCTGTGCCTGTGTTCGCGGTTGGGCCGGCAGTGCCTGCCGCGTCAGTATGAGGCTCGTGGGACCCTTGTCCCGTTCGATTGCATCCTGCCACGCGACGGCAGTCTCCACCGCATCACAGGGGCGCCATACGCACATGTTCGGAATCAGCCGCAGGCTCGCAGTGTGCTCGACGGGCTGATGGGTCGGGCCATCCTCGCCCAGGCCGATCGAATCATGCGTGAACACATTGATGACACGGATTTCCATCAGCGCAGCCATGCGCAGCGCATTGCGCGAGTAATCGGAGAAGGTCAGGAAAGTCCCGCCAAACGGCACCAGGCCGCCGTGCAGGGCGATGCCGTTCATCGCGGCAGCCATGCCGAATTCACGCACGCCCCAGGAGATATAGTTGCCGGCGACATGGCCCGGCTTGATAGTGACGGCATTTCTGACGCGGGTAAAATTCGAGCCGGTCAGATCGGCCGAACCACCCATCAGTTCAGGCATTCCGGGCACAAATGCATTGAGCGCATCTTCCGATGATTTGCGCGTGGCCTTCGCAGCCGTCTCGCCGGCAATCCCGGCGATCGCTGCCGCCGCATGTGCCGACCAGCCGGCCGGCAGTTCGCCGCCCATGCGCCGCACGAACTCTGCGGCAAGCTCCGGATACTCACGGCCATAGGCACTGAAAAGATCACGCCATTCCTGCTCGAGTCGCGCACCAGCGGGGCGTGCATCCCATGCGGCGCTGACCGCCGACGGGATCTCGAAGGGCGGAAAATTCCAGCCCAGCTGCTTGCGCGCCGCGGCCACTTCGTCAGCGCCCAACGCTTCCCCGTGCGCCCTCTCGGTACCTTGCCGGTTCGGCGCCCCGAAACCGATGATGGTCTTGCAGCAAATCAGCGATGGCCGGCCCGTCTCTGCACGTGCGGCCTCAATGGCCGCGCGGATCGCCGCCGGATCATGTCCGTCTACATCCGGGACGACATGCCAGTTATAGGCAGCAAAGCGCGCCGGCGTATCGTCGCGGAACCAGGCCTGTACATGGCCATCTATCGAGATGCCGTTGTCGTCGTAGAGGCAGATCAGCTTGCCCAGACCCAGGGTACCGGCCAGCGAACAGGCCTCATGGGAAATTCCCTCCATGAGACAGCCATCGCCAAGAAACACATAAGTATGGTGATCGACGACGGGATAGCCAGGCCGGTTGAACTCGGCCGCCAGCAGTTGCTCTGCCAGCGCCATGCCAACCGCATTGGCCACGCCCTGTCCGAGCGGGCCGGTGGTGGTTTCGATGCCCAGATGCAGGTCCCGCTCCGGGTGGCCCGCGGTGTGCGAGCCCAATTGACGGAAGTGCCGCAGATCATCGATCGACAGCCCATAGCCGGTGAGATGCAACACGGCATAGAGCAGCATTGAGCCGTGGCCATTTGACAGAACAAAGCGGTCCCGGTCGGGCCAGACAGGATTGGCCGGGTTATGCCGCAGGAAATCATTCCACAGGACTTCAGCGATGTCGGCCATGCCCATCGGCATGCCGGGATGGCCTGACTTGGCCTGCTCGACCGCATCCATCGCGAGGGCGCGGACCGCATTGGCCAGATGGCGGCGTTCCGCAGCTGAACGAATTGTCTGGACTGTGGCTGTCATCGCACCCACAAAAAGAGGGAATGGTGGCCTGTAAAGCAGGGCCCGGAGAGCGGCGCGCATTGTCGCGTAACGCTGCCGCAGCCGCAACCCAAGGTCGTGCCGGGCAGCGGCTATGCCTATAATCAGCGCCCCGAACAATCACCAGCGGAAAGCCAGATGACCACGCGCAAGCTGTTTACCTCCGAATCCGTTGCCGAGGGCCATCCGGACAAGATGGCAGACCAGATCTCCGACGCGATCCTCGACGCGATCCTCACCCAGGAACCAGAGTCCCGGGTTGCCTGCGAGACGCTGATCAAGACGGGCTTCGTGCTCGTCTCCGGAGAAATCACCACCAACGCCTGGGTTGATCTCGAAGCGCTGGTCCGGCAGGTCGTCTGCGACATCGGCTACGACCATTCCGACAAGGGCTTTGACGGCAATTCCTGCGGCGTTCTCAATGCCATCGGCAAGCAGTCCTCGAATATTGCCCAGGGCATTTCCCGCGGCGCCTCGAAGCGCGACCAGCGCAAACAGGGCGCCGGCGACCAGGGCATGATGTTTGGCTATGCCGCCAACGAGACCGACGTGCTGATGCCGTTGCCGATCACGCTTGCGCACCGGCTGGTGAAGCGCCAGTCCGATGTGCGGAAGAAGGGCAAGCTGCCGTGGCTGCGCCCGGACGCAAAGAGCCAGGTCACCGTCGTCTATGAGGATGACCGGCCTGTGGGTCTCGATGCCATCGTACTCTCGACCCAGCACGCGCCAGGCGTCAAACAGAAGGCGCTGCGCGAGGCGGTGATCGAGGAAATCCTCAAGCCGGTCATCGGCAAGAAGTGGTTTGCCTCCCTCCGGCAGGACAAGATCCACATCAATCCCACCGGCACCTTTGTGATCGGCGGACCGATGGGCGACTGCGGACTCACCGGGCGCAAGATCATCGTCGATACCTACGGCGGCATGGCCCGTCATGGCGGTGGCGCGTTTTCCGGCAAGGATCCGACCAAGGTCGATCGCTCGGCCGCGTATGCGGCCCGCTACGTTGCCAAGAACATCGTTGCCGCCGGCCTGGCCGAACGCTGTGAGGTACAGGTGTCTTATGCGATCGGCGTTGCTGAACCTACCTCGGTCAGCATCGAGACCTTCGGCACCGGCAAGATCGAGGGCGACCGCCTGACACGTATCGTGCGCAAGCATTTCGACCTGACGCCGTACGGTATCCGCGAGATGCTGGACCTGCATCGTCCAATCTATCGCCCCACCGCGACCTACGGCCATTTTGGCCGGCAGGAAGCAAATTTCAGCTGGGAACGAACTGACAAAGCCGAAGCCTTGAGCCGCGAAATGAGCCGCACAGTGCGCACCCGGGCCTGAGCGCAACACATCAGTTATTCAGACACACCGTCTACGCACCCCGAGGATTCCGCGATGAGCACGACCGCCAGCAAAGTACGCACCGGCACCACACATAGCGACTGCAAGGTTGCCGACATGACGCAGGCCGCCTGGGGCCGCAAGGAAATCGCGATTGCCGAGACAGAGATGCCGGGCCTGATGGCGGTACGCGAGGAGTTCGGCGCGAAGCAGCCGCTCAAGGGTGCGCGGATCGTTGGCTGCCTGCACATGACGATCCAGACTGCGGTACTGATCGAAACGCTGGTCAGCCTCGGCGCCGAGGTCCGCTGGTCCTCCTGCAATATCTTCTCGACGCAGGATCATGCCGCCGCGGCCATCGCTGCAGCCGGCGTCCCGGTATTTGCCTGGAAAGGCGAAACGGAGGAGGAATACTGGTGGTGCGTCGAGCAGAGCATCGTCGGCAAGGATGGCTGGCGGCCGAACATGATTCTCGATGATGGCGGCGACCTGACCGCGATCCTGCACGACAAGTATCCGGAACTGATGAGTGACGTGCGCGGTATCTCTGAAGAGACCACCACCGGCGTCAGCCGGCTCTACGAAATGGCCAATAACGGCAAGCTGATGTGCCCGGCCATCAACGTCAACGACTCGGTCACCAAGTCCAAGTTCGACAACCTCTATGGCTGCCGCGAGTCGCTCGTCGACGGCATCAAGCGTGCCACGGACGTGATGATCGCCGGCAAGATTGCCATGATCGCGGGCTACGGCGATGTGGGCAAAGGCTGCGCGCAGTCACTGCGCGGCCTGGGTGCCACGGTCTGGGTATCCGAAATCGACCCGATCAACGCCCTGCAGGCTGCCATGGAAGGCTATCGCGTCGTAACCATGGACCACGCCTGTGACAAGGCCGACATCTTCGTCACTGCCACCGGCAACTTCGGCGTCATCACTGCTGACCACATGGCGAAGATGAAGAACCAGTCGATCGTGTGCAACATCGGCCACTTCGACAGCGAGATCGATGTGGCCGGATTGCGCAAGCTGCAATGGGAGAACATCAAGCCGCAGGTCGACCACGTCATCTTCCCGGACGGCAAGCGGATCATCCTGCTCGCCGAGGGCCGACTGGTGAACCTGGGCTGCGCGACCGGACACCCGAGCTTCGTGATGTCCAACTCCTTCACGAACCAGGTGCTCGCGCAGATGGAACTCTGGCAGAACACGGCGAAGTACCAGAAGAAGGTCTATATCCTGCCCAAGCACCTGGATGAAAAGGTTGCCCGCCTGCACCTGAAAAAAATCGGCGTCGACCTCACAGTACTCACCCAGCAGCAGGCCGATTACCTGCGCGTGCCGGTCGCTGGTCCGTACAAGCCCGAGCACTACCGCTACTAGGCCAGGCTACTCCCCGGGGCGACCATCAGCGATACCAGCCGCGCTGATAGGCCATCACCGGCAACTGCGTGATGGCCTGCGCGTCGCGCACCAGTTCCGGGTCGGCGTCAGTCGCCACAAGTTTCTGGCCGTCAACTCTGAACTGGCTGGGCGCCTGCCCCGGCGCAAGTATCACGACCTCGTCGCCCACGCGATAGGCCGCCGTATCATGGAACTGCATGATCGCCCGGCCCGGTCCGACCAGATCCTTGCGCGTCTGATCAATGCCGGTAGCGGGAATATCGGTTTTGACGCCCATGATCGACAGCGCGGTCGGCAGGAGATCGATCTGGCTCGCCAGCCGGCTCACGATCTGCGGCTGTACCGGTCCACCGGCAATGAAGGCCGGGATGTGGAAAGAGAAGACCGGCACGATGCCGTCACCACTGACCCGGCTCTCGTGATCGGCCACCACCATGAACAGGCTGTTCGCCCAGTAATCTGACTGCGCAGCCGTCTCCAGATAGCTTCCCACTGCAAAGTCGGCATAGCGCGCCGCATTGTTCGGCGTCATCTTCGGCTCTTCATACAGGGTAATGCGCCCGTCCGGAAAATCATGCGGCGGGTGGTTCGATGTACTGAACACGAGGAGAAAAAACGGCTGTCCGTCCCGCGCATACCGGCTCGCTTCCTCGTTAACGCGGACGTAGAGGTCTTCATCGGAAACACCCCAAGTCGTCATGAACTGCGCTTTTGGCGCGAGATCAGACCAGTCGAGTACTTCGTCGAAGCCGTTGCCCAGAAAGAAGCGACGCATATTGTCGAAACTGCTGTCGCCGCCATAGATGAAGCCGGTCCGGTAACCCTGCGCCTTCAGTGTCTTGGCCAGCGTAAAGAAATCGTGCTGGGCACCCTCCAGCTTGATCACGCTGCTCGTCCGCGTCGGCAGAAAGCCCGCGCTGACCGCCTCAATGCCGCGAGCCGATCGCGTACCGGTCGCGTACAGCTGGTCGAACCACAGGCTGCGCGAACGCCATGTTTCAATCTTCTGGGCGACCGGCAAACCACCGAGGCTGGCCACATACCGGGCGCCCAGGCTTTCCTGCAACAGGATCACCAGATTGGGCTTCCTGCCCGCAGGCCCGGTCGGGATCAGCGCATGCGTCATGGGCCGCAGAGGATCCTTGAACGCCACCGCCGGCAGCTGCATCCCGGCCCGCACGCGGCGGAGTACTTCATCGTCCGGCAAGTGGCTGTAGGCCTGGATTTCATCGGCCTCGCGCGTCATCTGCACGACCGCATGAAGCACCGAGTAAGTGGAGTTCAAAGGCAGGTCATTGACCAGCGGATCAGTCGATGTGGCCGCATAACTGATGCCGAGCGGCCGGTGCCCGGTACTCCCGCGCATGCCATAGAACAGCACCACGAGCAGCGGCGCCAGAATGACCAGGCGCAGGAGCCAGGGTGGCGCATGGTTAACCGTCGTGCGCATCAGGCACACGGCCAGAAATCCGCTGCCCGCAACCAGCGCGATCCCGATCAACAAGGCGCTGCGATGCGCCGCCCAGATGGTCAGAAAGATCTCGGTCGGCGTGTCCAGATACTCGACGAACAGGCGATTCGGCCGCACCCCGAATTCCGCGATAAAGTCAGGCGTTGCCGCCTCGTTCCACACGATGAGCATCAGCCAGGTCACCAGCCATGCCACGAGCGTACGCTGCCAGAACTTGCTGAGCAGAAAACCGCCCGGTGCCAGCCACTGCACCAGCATCGCCACGAGAAGTACCCCGCAGATCACCACCATGTCGAAGTGCCAGCCGCGCTCCATGACGCCGACCATCGACGAAACTCCCGTCATCTGGCCGGAGTAGCTGGACATCAGGAACAGGCGGCTGAAGGTCAGGACCGTCAGCGCCAGCAGGAGAAAGCAGAAATAGGGCCAGAGTGATGCCAGCAAAGCCTTGAAATGGCCAACGATCACACCAGGCCGGCTGATATCAGAAACCATCGAATCTCCCGCAACTGCGACGCGACAACACTGAGTCGTGACCGCCCGCATGACGGCGGTTTGGACGGCTGCCCGCCCACAGATCAATCGATAACGCGACCATCTTCGCAGATTCGGCGGCTGCTGCACCGCCCGTCTTGCGCAGTGCGAACCCGGTTCATCGCCGATTTGCCCGGATGGCTATAGTTCCCGTCATTGGATCCCCTGCCAGGACAGCACCTTCCGCTGCAACACGTGACCGCAAGACATCTCCGTATCCTGCATATCTCCGATCCACATCTGCATGCCAGACGTGAGGCGCATATGCGTGGCGTCAATACCGACGCCAGCCTGGTGGCGAGCCTTGAACACGCGCTGGCCGATCCGCACAGACCGGAGCTGATACTTGCCACCGGCGATCTGGTGCAGGACGAAAGCCGGCAGGGCTACGAGCGATTCCGGGAACTCCTTGGCAAGCCCGGCATACCGGTGCATTGCCTGCCCGGCAACCACGATTCAACGAGCATGATGCAGGAAGTACTGTCAGACATACCCTTCCGTTTCTGCGGCATCGCTGACTATCCGCCGTGGCGACTGATCATGTTGAACAGCAAAACGGCCGGTGATGACGGCGGGTTTTTGCCGGCACACGAACTGGAGCTGCTGGACCAGGCCCTCAGCACCTGCCGGGACGGCCACGCTCTTGTGGCCCTGCATCACCAGCCGGTCGCCATGGGCAGTCGCTGGCTCGACACCGTCGGGCTGCGCAACGCCGACCATTTCCTGGCCGTCATCGACCGGTACCCGCAGGTACGCGCCATCGTCTGGGGCCACGTACACCAGGCCTCGGACCAGCTGCGCAATGATGTGCGGCTGATCAGCACACCCTCCACCTGCGCACAGTTCCTGCCCGGGGCTGAAAATTTCAGCCTCGACACGCGCCCACCCGGCTACCGGTGGCTGGATCTCCATCCCGATGGCACCGTGCAGACTTCGGTGGTCTGGGTGGAACAGAAATGTTGATCAAACGCGCGGCCGTGCTGTTCATCACTGCATGGCTCGCCGCCGGCAGCGCCTTCGCCCTGCCCCTCTGGGAAATCACCGGCACCCGGAATCACGTGCTGCTGCTCGGCTCGATTCACACGCTGCGCCCCTCCGACTACCCGCTAGACCCCGCCATCGCCACTGCGCTCGACGAAGCAGATGTCGTGTACATGGAGCTGGACATGGACGACATGGATCCGGCCGCCACCTCGGCGACTGTAGCGGCACTCGCCCGCGATCCGCGCGGCCGGCAGCTGCCGGAATTGCTCGGTTCCGCAGCGTGGAACAGTGCCGTGGAACAGGGGCAGAAAATCGGCCTGGACCTGGCACCGCTGGCGCCGTTCGAACCGTGGTATGCGGCAGTCGTCATCACCCAGCTGCGCCTCGATCAACTCGGCTTCGATCCGTCACGCGGTGTGGAGAACCAGATCGTGGGTGACGCGAAGAAAGCCGGCAAGGAAATCCGCGGACTGGAAACGCTTGAAGGCCAGCTGAAGGCACTCGACGAGCTGTCACCCGCTGCGCAGCGCACTTTCCTGCTACTGACGCTGGAAGAGGCCGCCACCATCGGCGACGAAGTCGATGACATGATCGCCGCATGGAAGGCCGGCGATGTGCCCGCGCTCGACCGGGAGATGCTCGACAGCGTCCGCGAGCAACCCGAGGTCTACCGTAGCCTGATCCTCAGGCGCAACGAGGCATTCAGCCACGCGATCGCCGCACTCGCCAACGACTCAAAGGACTATCTGATCGTTATCGGAACCCTGCACCTGGTGGGCCCGGACAGTGTGCTCAACATGCTGGCGAGAGACGGCCTGAAAACGAGACCGGTACAGAGTCACTGAATCCGCGACGGGGCTACTGCCCGCGCTCGTGACGAAAGGGGCGCAGCATCGGGCGCAGTGCGCGCAGACGTTCAACCGGATCCGCCAGTTCCAGACAGCTCTGTTTCTCCGCCGATGGCATCGGCAGGATCTCCGCGAGACGGTACCCGACCCAGGCGGCATCGTCATAGTGCTTGTCGATGGCATCGTAAAGCCTGCCGAGATCGTCGATCACGGTTTCGAGCAGTGCGGCCATGGGCCTGAATTCCTCCGGCAACTTCAGGCGCGGCTCTCCGGCAAGCATCCCGACCTCCCCGACATACAGCCCGTCCGGCTGACGGCTGATGTCGTACAGCTGAAATTTTTTCGTGCCGCGCGCCGTAATGCCCAGAATCCCGTCGCTGCCCTGATACCAGTCCACAACACGCGCCAGGGTTCCCACGCCTGCAGTCTCAACCTCGCTGACATCGGTACCACTGCAGATCTGCACCACGCCGAATTCACTTTCTTCGCGCAGGCAGCGGCTGATCATGTCGAGATAACGGGCTTCGAAGATCCGCAATGGCAGGGGGCCGTCCGGAAACAGCACGGCGTTCAGCGGAAACAGCGGGATCGTGATGCGTGTCATCGGCGCGTTACCGCAGGCACCTCAGTCGGTGGCCCCGAGTGCAGTCGCCAGCTGGCCGTGTATGCCCTGGAAATCACCGTTGCTCATGACGACAACGGCATCGCCCGGCTGTCCGGCAGCGGCAAGCTCACGCACGATGGCCGCAGTATCGGCACAGACCCGCACCTGCGGCACATCACGAAATTCGGCATCCAGATCCCATTGCAAGCCCGCCGGCCGCAGTATCCAGGCCAGATCCGCAGCCGAGAGCGCTGCTGGAAGCGTGTCCTGATAGACGCCGAGTTTCATGCTGTTCGAACGCGGCTCGAACACCGCGATCACCCGGCGCACATCGGCACGCCGCCGGATCGCCTCGAGCGTGCGACGTATGGCAGTCGGATGATGTGCAAAATCATCGAAGAGCTGGACGCCATTGAAATCACCCAGACGCTGCAGCCGACGGCGCACTCCGCCGAAGCGACCGATGGCTTCGATGGCAACAGCCGGTTCGACGCCAACAGAGACGGCAGCCAGCAGCGCTGCCACGGCATTCTCCGCGTTATGCGCACCGGACAGCCGCCAGTCACAGCGGCCCACTTCCTCGCCCTGATGCAGGATGGAGAGCGTGCCCGGCGGATCCTCACAGGCCGTCCAGTCCGCCACCGTGCCATTGCTGCTGGCGAAGCGCTGCAGTGGCGTCCAGCAGCCTAGTTTCAGCAGCGCATCGACGTTGGCATCCTTGCCCGGCACGATCAGCGTGCCGTTGCCCGGGATCGCGCGGACCAGCTGGTGAAACTGCCGGGTGATCGCCGCAAGGTCCGGATAGATATCCGCGTGATCGAACTCCAGATTGTTGATGACCAGCGTCTGCGGCCGGTACAGGAGGAACTTGGCACGCTTGTCGAAGAACGCAGTGTCGTACTCGTCGGCTTCGATGACGAACACCGGATCCTTGCCGAGCCGCGCCGAGAATTCAAAATCCACCGGTACGCCGCCGATCAGGAAACCTGCGTTGCGGCCCGCATATTCGAGTATCCACGCCACCAGGCTGGTGGTCGTGGTCTTGCCATGTGTGCCGGACACGCCAATTACCAGCCGGTCGCGCAGCACCGTCGTCGCCAGCCACTCGGGACCCGACATGTAGGGGATACGGCGGTTGAGCAGTTCCTCGATGACCGGCATGCCACGCGTCATCACGTTGCCCACCACTACCATGTCCGGCGCAGGCGTGAGCTGCGCGGCTTCATAGCCTTCGATCAGCTCGACGCCCAGCCGGGCCAGCTGCTCACTCATCGGCGGATAGATATTGCGATCCGAACCGGTGACGCGGAACCCGGCCTCGCGGGCGATCGCCGCCACGCCACCCATGAAGGTGCCGCAAACGCCGAGTATGTGTACATGCTGCATGCAGAAAACGCCTCAGGCAGGCGGTGGTCCGAGCTGCCAGAAAACCAGGTAATTGAGAAAGAAGTATGCGAGTGAAAGCATGAGGCCCGCCACAAAGGGTATGGACAGCGCCCGCGAAAAGATGTGCCCATTGACGACGAGCGACCAGCTGACAATCGCGAGCAGGCCCGCAGTCGGCAGCAGCGCGGGCTGGCCGGGTACCGACAGCGCATCAAGCCAGTAATTGAAGGGCAGCATCAGCACGCCGAGCAATGCGCCGGTACCGAAAAATGCTGTCAGCGTCTGCCCGGACCGCGACATATGCCGCGTGAGCCACAGGAGGCCCCACACGCAGATGCACAGCAGGCCGATGTCGATCAGGACGCTTCTGAACAGCATGACCGACAGGCTGTAGATCGGCAGGGCCAGAAACAGCTGCACGATGCCATAACACAGGGCAGACAACAGCAGCAGGAAACGCGAATCCGGCAGATCTTCCGGACCCCGGCGGCGCAGTGTGATCTGCAGGAAAAAGTCGATGATGGCAAACATCGTCTGCAGCCGTACAATCCGTAACCGTGGTGGGAATGGGCGATGATCCACTACACTCCGCCTTTATGCCAGCCCTTATCCAGACCGGCGCACTGGTCGATCAGCAATCACAACTCGATGACGCCTGTGCGGCAATTTCCCGCGACAGCCTCATCGCCGTTGATACCGAGTTCGCGCGCACCACGCAGTTCACGCCGCGCCTTTGCCTGGTGCAGATCGCCGCTGGTGCGCAGATATTTTGCGTCGATGAGCTGGCCGGACTCGATACGCGCCCGCTGTGGGACATCCTCTGTGCCGGAACCGGCATGCGCGTGCTGCACGCTGCGAAACAGGATCTCGAAGTCGCCTGGGTGACTCACCAACGCCTGCCCCAGCCGCTGTTCGACACGCAGATCGCAGCCGCACTGGTCGGGCACCCGGCCCAGATCGGCTACGCGGCGCTGGTCAAGGCGCTGCTGGATATCGATGTCGACAAGACCCACACGCGGGCCGACTGGTTGCAGCGGCCACTGCGCCCCGAGCTGATCGCCTACGCCAACACCGATGTCATCCATCTGCCTACCGTACATGCCCTGCTCTGCGAGGAGCTCGAGCGCCTCGGGCGCTATGCATGGGCGATCGAGGACAGCGCGCGGCTTGTCGATCCTGCCCTGTACCGGAATGATCCCGACGGCGCGTGGCGCCGCCTGCCAGGGCTGCCGCGCATGCCGATTGCCGTGCAGTTGCGGGCGCGACGCCTGGCGCGCTGGCGGGAAGAGAATGCGATCCGCGCGGACCGGCCACGGCAGTGGATCATCAGCGATCGCGCGCTGCTGACTATCGCACAACGCAATCCGCCAGACGAAACCGCGCTGGCCAACTGCGAAGATCTGCCAGCCGGGGTGGTGCGGCGTCAGGGCGGCGCGCTGCTCGCCGAGTTGGCAGCGGCTGCCGCGGAACTGGCCGACGGTACCGACCTGAGCCAGGAACTTCGCCCTGAGCTGATCGATCAGGCCGAGATCAAGCGCCTGGCCAAAGTCGTCGATGAGGTGGCGAAGATGCTGAACGTAGCGCCGGAAATTCTCGCCACGCGGAAGGATCTCTCGGCACTGATCCGTGGCGAAAGCGAGCTGCGCCCGCTCTCGGGCTGGCGGCAATCAGTGATCGGCGAGCCGCTGCTCGCGGCACTCAGGACAGCCTGAGACAGGACTCCAGAACGGTTCAGGCCTTGAGCGCCTGTTGTACCCGCTGATAGACCTCATCCACGCCACCCTGGCCGTTAATCGTGCGGAGCAGTCCGGCGGCCCGATAATGCTCGACCAGCGGCTCGGTCTGGGCACGGTATACCTTGAGCCGGTTGCCGATCGTTTCTTCGTTGTCGTCAGCGCGCTGCACGAGTTCGCCACCCGCTTTCAGGCAGGCATCCAGCTCCGACTTCGGCGAGAAATGGATGTTCAGCAGTTTGCCGGTAACCGAGCAGGTGCGGCGACCGGTGAGTCGCTTCATCAGGATGTCGAAGTCCACATCGATAAGTACGGCGGTATCCAGAGGCCGGCCGATCCCGGCCAGCACGCCTTCAAGCGCGGTGGCCTGGGCAAGATTGCGCGGAAAGCCATCGAGCACGAATCCGGCCGCTGCATCGTCCTGTTGCAGCCGCTCGCGAATGATCCCCAGAACGATGTCGTCAGAAACCAGTTCGCCGGCATCCATGGCAGCTTTCGCCCGGCGGCCGAGCTGGGTGCCGGCAGCTACGGACTCGCGCAGCAGATCGCCGGTCGACACCTGCGGGATGTGGTGCTCAGCCATGAGTCGCTGGGCCTGCGTGCCTTTGCCGGAACCCGGCGCGCCAAGAAAGACGATGCGCAAGTGGGCGCTCCTGATCGGAATAGAGAGGCCGCGTAAACTACAGCGACAGGCTTCGCCGCGTCAAACTGACACCCGTGACCGTATGCAGCCTGCCGCTTGCGGCGGGGGCGCGGGATGAACGCGCAACCGGTACCGTTGTGCTAATTTTCACTTCAGAAGAACAGTTCAGGAGAGTCCCCAGCCATGCCGAAGCGGAACGCGTTTTATGCCCAGTCTGGCGGTGTTACCGCCGTCATCAACGCCTCCGCCTGCGGAGTGATCGAGACCGCGCGCAAGCATCCTGACCGTATCGGCAAGCTCTACGCGGGACGCAACGGCATCCTCGGCGCCCTGGACGAGGATCTGATCGATACCAGCAAGGAAAGCGCACGAACCATCGCCGGCCTGCGCTACACGCCCGGTGGCGCCTTCGGCTCGGCCCGCTACAAGCTGAAGGGGCTCGACGAGAACCGTGCCGAGTACACGCGCCTGATCGACGTATTCCGCGCCCACGACATCGGCTACTTTTTCTACAACGGCGGCGGCGACTCAGCTGACACCTGCCTGAAGGTTTCGCAGCTTGGCGACCGCCTCGGCTACCCGATTGTCGCGATCCACATTCCCAAGACAGTGGACAACGACCTGCCGATTACCGACACCTGCCCGGGCTTCGGCTCGGTCGCCAAATACATCGCCACCTCGACACGCGAGGCGGCCCTCGACGTGATGTCGATGTCGCGCACTTCCACCAAGGTTTTCATCCTTGAGGTCATGGGCCGCCATGCGGGGTGGATTGCGGCTGCCGCCGGACTGGCAGGCGAGAAGGCTGGTGAAGCGCCGCACATCATCCTGTTCCCCGAAATACCTTTTGACCAGGATGCCTTCCTGAAGCGGGTCAGCGAGAGCGTGCGCAAATACGACTATTGCGTCGTCGTCGTCAGCGAAGGCGCGCGCTACGCAGACGGACGCTTCCTGGCCGATGCCGGCACCAGCGACGCCTTTGGCCACAAGCAGCTCGGCGGCGTCGCCCCTGTGCTGGCCACGCTGGTCCGGGATGAACTGAAACTCAAGTACCACTATGCAATCGCGGACTACCTGCAGCGCTCGGCCCGTCACATCGCCTCGCGGGTCGATGTGGAACAGGCCTATGCGGTCGGCAAGGCAGCCGTGGAGCTCGCCCTGCGTGGCAAGAATTCCGTAATGCCGGCCATCATCCGGAAATCCGACCGGCCCTACCGGTGGACCATCGGCACAGCCCCCCTCGACAAGGTGGCCAATCACGAAAAAATGATGCCCCGCTCGTACATAAGCCGCGATGGCTTCGGCATCACGCCGGCGGCGCGCCGCTACCTGGCGCCGCTGATTCAGGGTGAAGACTACCCGCCCTACAAGGACGGCTTGCCGGCATACGTCAGCCTCAAAGGCATCCCCGTAAAGAAGAAGCTGCCAAAGCGGCGCTGACTTCCCGGCTACAAGAGGATCCCGACGCCATCTGGCGCTGCCGCGCTTTAGTGCTATGATTGCGCGCCTTTTTTCCGGCCCGCTCACGGCCTTCGGCCAGGCGGGTTCTTCTGCATAAGAAAGCGGATTCCGGGGGCATCTGCGTCAGGCAAAAAAAACCAGCCTGACTCCAATTTGAGTAGTCTTGGAGGACTCGACCATGTCAACCGACCTGGCCATTTCGCTGGCCATTGGCGCTTCCCTGCTGGCCCTGATCTATGGCGCCCTGATGGCGCGCTGGATCATTGCCCAGTCGCCCGGCAATGCCCGCATGCAGGAAATCGCTGCGGCTATTCAGGCCGGCGCACAGGCCTACCTCAACCGCCAATACATCACCATCTCGGTCGTCGGCGTGGTGCTGGCAATCATCCTCGCGGTGGCACTCGGTCCTGAGACCGCCGGTGGCTTCGTGGTCGGCGCCGTGCTCTCCGGCGCTGCCGGTTTCATCGGCATGAACGTATCGGTCCGGGCCAATGTGCGTACCGCACATGCGGCCGGCATCGGGCTGAACCAGGCGCTGCAGATTGCCTTCCGGGGCGGCGCGATCACCGGCATGCTCGTGGTCGGACTCGGCCTGCTCGGGGTCGCCGGATACTTTGCGGTGATGCGTGGCATCATCGGTGACGATGCGGCACTGCACTCGCTCATCGGTCTGGCTTTCGGCGGTTCACTGATCTCGATCTTCGCGCGTCTGGGCGGCGGCATCTTCACCAAGGGCGCCGACGTCGGCGCCGACCTGGTCGGCAAGGTCGAAGCCGGCATTCCCGAAGACGACCCCCGTAACCCGGCGGTAATCGCCGACAACGTCGGTGACAATGTCGGTGACTGCGCCGGCATGGCGGCCGACCTGTTCGAAACCTATGCGGTCACCGTGGTCGCCACGATGGTACTGGGCGGACTGCTCTTCAAGGGTGCCGATGGCGGCCTCGACCTCCGCTACATCCTCTACCCGCTGGTACTCGGCGCAGTATCGATCGTGGCCTCCATCGTCGGTACCTTCTTCGTTACCGCACGCGAAGGCGGCAAGATCATGAATGCGCTCTATCGGGGCGTGGCAGTGTCGGGCATTCTGGCTCTGGCCGCGTTCTGGCCCGTGAGCCAGGCGATGATGGGCGAATCGGCCACCAGCCTGTTTGCCTGCGCGGTAGTCGGTCTGGTGCTGACCGCGGCGCTGATCTGGATCACCGAGTACTACACCGCCACCGAATATGGCCCGGTACGTTACGTCGCTGCCGCTTCGCAGACCGGTCACGGTACGAACGTCATCGCCGGCCTCGCCGTGTCCATGAAGTCCACTGCGCTGCCGGTACTGGCAGTCTGCGCCGCCATCTGGGCCGCCTTCGAAATCGGGGGGCTCTACGGCATTGCGATCGCTGCAACGGCCATGCTGTCGATGACTGGCATGATCGTGGCACTCGACGCCTACGGTCCGATCACGGACAACGGCGGCGGCATCGCGGAAATGGCCGGACTGCCGAAAAACGTACGCACGATCACCGACGCACTCGATGCCGTCGGCAACACCACCAAGGCCGTCACCAAGGGCTACGCCATCGGTTCAGCCGGTTTGGCCGCACTCGTACTGTTCGCTGACTACACCCACAACCTCGAAGTTCTCGGCAAGCTGGAAGTCTTCAGCCTGTCTGATCCGGCCGTCATCATCGGCCTGTTCATCGGCGGCATGGTGCCCTACCTGTTCGGCGCCATGGCTATGGAAGCGGTTGGCCGGGCAGCTGGCTCGGTGGTCGTCGAAGTGCGCCGGCAGTTCAAGGAAATCAAGGGCATCATGGAAGGCACCGGCAAACCCGACTACACGCGGGCCGTCGACCTCCTGACCCGCGCGGCGATCAAGGAGATGATCGTCCCCTCGCTGTTGCCGATCCTGGTACCCGTCGTTGTTGGCTTCGGCATGAACCTGCTGATGGGTCCGGGCGCCGGCATACGCGCACTCGGCGGCCTCCTGATCGGCACTATCGTCACCGGTCTGTTCGTGGCCATCTCGATGTGTACCGGCGGCGGCGCCTGGGACAATGCCAAGAAGTACATCGAAGAAGGCAACTTCGGCGGCAAGGGCTCGGAAACGCACAAGGCTGCGGTCACCGGTGACACCGTAGGCGACCCCTACAAGGACACCGCAGGCCCTGCCATCAATCCGTTGATCAAGATCATCAACATCGTGGCCCTGCTGCTGGTACCGCTGCTGTAGGATCCGCGGGTCACTGCAGGAAAACCCCGCCTCGCGCGGGGTTTTTTTTGGGGACGCTACCCTTATCAGGAATTACACTTTACAGCGTGAAGAAAATGGCAATCACGCTGCTGGTCGTGGCGACAATCGTTGCGGGCATGGAGTTTTATACGCGCATGCCGCTTGAGGTGCCCTTGCCGGCACCGGGATTTGATCTGCCGCCCGATGCACGTGTGATCGTGATCGTTGCGCATGGCAGCGCAGATGGCGAGAACCCGCTATTTCCCGAAATCATCGCGCGGATCAGGGCACACTATGCAGCGACAGGCCGCAGCGATGTCGCGGTGCGCTTCCTGCACTGGGCTCCGTGGTCAGACCATCGCCTGCGTGCAGTTGCAACTGCGGAACAACTCGGTACACGGCTTGGCAAGCTGCTCGCCGGGCACGAGGCCTTGCAGGAACTGCAACTCATCACCCATAGTTCCGGCGCCTATATTGCCGATGCGCTGTGCGACAGCTATCACCGCAGCCTCCCGGCACAGACACATGCAGCGCGTGTGACGATGGTCTTTCTGGATCCGTTCCAGTTACACGGTTTCGTCGACTGGCGGCATGGTGCGCGGAATCATGGTCGTTGTGCCGACTTTGCCATGGCCGTGATCAATACCGACGATGTTGCGCCAGCCACCAATTCTCCACTCGACAACGCCTGGAATATCGACGTCACGGCACACCCCGGCCGCGCGAGTTTCAAACGGGACGGACATTACTGGCCACTTCAGTATTACCGTGATGTACTACCGGGAATTGCCAGTGAACCGCTGGAGACTTCGCATCTGCGGTATCCGCGTGGCGCAGTGGTTTCCGCACCATCACGGAATTTCAGGCCACAGGATTGAGATGACCATGCAATCAACTGTACGCATTCTGACCGCACTCACCATCATCCTGCTGGCTGCTTGCGGACGAGCGCCGGAACCCGGTGTTCTGGTCGATGGCCGACGCATTCCGGTCATCGACATGCACCTGCATACGGGGACCTGGGCAATGACGCCGCCAGGTTTTCGCAAGCGCCTCACTGACCGGGTACCCACAGGCTTCAAGTGGACCATGGGTCCGTTTGTGGATTACAACCTGCGCGGCGAGACCATCGTCGGGCAACTGGACAGTGCGGGCATCTCTGCAGGCGGGCTGTTTGCGCTCTATAGCCCGGCCACGACAGGTATCGCCAGCAACGAGTTCGTGGCAGACGAGATCGCAGCAGTTCCGGGTCGCCTGTATGGCTTTGCCAGTCTGCGCGTCGATGACTGGAACAACGACAGCGCGGCAGAACTCGCCCACCTCGAAGCCGGCGTACAGCTGCCGGGCATGCGCGGCATCAAGCTTGCCCACGCACATCAGCAGTTTCGTTTCGACGACCGGCGCTTCGATGGTATTTACGAAATCTGTGGCCGGCTGGGCAAACCGGTATATCTGCATACCGGCACCAGCCCGAATCCGGGCACCCGTTACGAGCCACCCTACGCAGACCCGGCCTATCTTGAGGGTTCCATCCAGGCGTTTCCGGACTGCATATTCATTCTGGGACACTCTGGCTATGACAGTCTTGACCGGGCATTGACGTACACAGACTCGGCGATCGCACTCGCGCAGAAATACAGCAACGTATTTCTGGAGCCCGGTGCACTCGGCGCTGAGCGTGCCGATGCCCTGCGCGCGGATTTTCTCCATCGCATCAAGGCTGGCGGCGTGATCGACAAGCTGATCTATGGCTCCGACGGGGTGCAGTTCCCCGGCTACGTAAAGTCCCACCTGCGGGCATTTGTCGCGGGGATGCAGGAAGAAGGCTATGCGGCCGACGAAATGGAGCAGGTACTGTCAGGCAATTTCCTGCGTGTATTCAGCTTGCCACCGATTCAGCTGGGGAGCGGGCAATGAAAACCAGGACACTCCGGGTCGTCTGGGCGGCAGTCATCGCGGCATTTCTCGCAGCAGGCTGCAGCGAGAAACCACCGGAAATGCGCAGCCTGAAGATCAGCGGTACCGTGCAGATGCCTGCCGATGCGGCAACCTCGGGTGAATTGCATGTCATGGCCTACCACGCCTGGACCGGCGTGGGCGAGTTGCGGCACCCGCTGCTCTTCATGGGCGAGTTCACCGTGCCGGTCGGCGACTTCAGCGGGACCATCGAATACCCGGTGGGTACCGGCGAGGGCATGGTGATCTACGCCTGGGCTGATACGGACGGCGATGGCGTGCTCTGCACGCCACAGAACGACACGGAGCTGGCAGGCCTCACCGAGGTCACGGACTTTCCGGCAGATGAGGTCAGCGTTGAACTGTCACTGGATGCCAACTGCAAGTCAGCAAACTGGTTCTTTCCTAGTGTATCGCCATCTCGCCGTTCGTCTCACCCAGACGATGCGGCCGGTCGATGAAGTGCCCCTGGATGAAATCCACACCGATGGTACGCAGCGCTTCGAAATCTGCCTGCGCTTCAACCTGCTCTGCGATCACGCGGAAGCCGAGAATGCGTGACATGCCCGTGATGGCGCTGACGACCTGATGATTCAGCGTATCGGGCTTGAGGTCGTGCGTATAGCTGCCGTCGATTTTCAGGTAATCGATGGACAGGTCCCGCAGGGTGGTAAACGAACCAAAGCCGCTGCCGAAGTCATCCAGGCCAAACTGACAGCCCATGCCATGCAGCACACCGATGAAACGCCGCGCCTGGTCGAAGCGGTCCATCACTGCCGTCTCACCGATCTCGAAGCAGATGCGATTTGGAGCGATCTGGCTATGATCAAGGCACTCGACGACAAACTCGAGAAAACCCTCGTCGGCAAGTGACTGACCCGAGAGATTGATACTGCAGCTGCGGTCATCGGGTAGCCGGATGGCACCGTGTGCAAGGGCCGCCAGTGTCGCCTGCACCACCCAGCGATCGATGCCCGGCATGAGTTGATACCGTTCTGCCGCCGGAATGAACTGCCGGGGCAGCACCAGCTTGCCATCCTCGTCGGTCATGCGCAGCAGCACCTCGAAAGCCGGGCCCCCGCGGGCCCGGCCCGTCGTCGCGATCACGGGGGGGGGATGGGGTTGAAAGCGGGTCTCACGCAAAGCGGCCTGCAGTTGCTGCAGCCAGTGGATATCTCCGCGCTGCCGTGCCGAAACCTCATCCCGCGACGAGTACACATGGACACGGCCACGGCCCTGCTGTTTGGCCACATAGCAGGCCGAGTCAGCAGCGCTGAGCAGATCCTTGAGAGAACCGGTCTCGCGCGCCACCTCAACCAGTCCGATACTGATTCCAACAGTGAAAATCCGGTCCTGCCAGACGAAGCGGTAGTCCCGGACCGCGTTGCACACGTCGTCAGCGATCTGGCGAGCCTTGTCCAGCGGGCAGCGCAGCAGCAGCATGCCGAACTCGTCGCCGCCAAGGCGCGCCACGAGATCGGAGTCACGGACCTTGTCACGGATCAGCTTGGCAATCTCGCGCAGCATGTTGTCGCCAGCCAGATGGCCACAGGTGTCGTTGACCGCCTTGAAGCGGTCGAGATCCATATAGCAGAGCACGGAGTGTGCGGCGTCCTCGCGCCCGGACTCGATGGCCTCCTGGACACGTCGCTCGAATTCGCTGCGGTTGGCCAGACCGGTGAGGGCGTCATGAGCGGCCTGGTAGGAGATGCGGCGGGTCAGGCCGCGCATCTCGGTTACGTCGTGCATGATCACCACCGCACCGGCAACAGTATCGTTGGCACCGATGATCGGCGAGGCGGTGAGCTCGACTGAAAGCTCGCGGCCATCGTCAACCGTGAGCATCAGCGCGCGGCGGCCCAGGCTGACCTGGCGCCGCTCCGCCAGACAACGCGAGACCGGATCGCCAAGATCCTTGCGGTCCGACTCGTCGACCAGCTTCAGGAGATCGGTCATGCGCTTGCCGACTGCGAGCTCGCGGCTGACCCCGATCAGCTTCTCGGCCGCACCATTCAGGTAGTCGATCATGCCCTGCGTATCGGTAGTGACTACGCCTTCGCCGATCGATTCCAGAGTGATCTGCGCCTGCTGCTTGCCACGACCCAGATTCGCTTCAATGCTCTTCCGGTAACTGATATCGCGAGCAATGGTCAGGATGGCTTTTTGTCCGCGATAGTCGATCATCGAACCGGCTGCCTCGACCCACATGCCGCCTGCATCACCCGAGATGAGCTGAATCTCCAGGCGATCCGGCACTGGCTCGCCAGCCAGCCGACCGCTGAGATTCTTGCGGGTCACGGCCCGATAGGCCGGCCGCACCAGGTCCGTCACTGGCCGACCAACGAGTTGCTCGGGCGTCAGCCCGATCAGCCCGGCAGCAACGTTATTGGCAAAGATCACGCGATCACGATGCACGAGAACGACCTCGGGCATCGTATTGGCCAGATCCTGGAACAGCGCCTCGCGCTGGCGCATCTGCCGGTCCTTGGCATTCAGCGTATCGAACAGGCGGTTGATGTTGTCGCCAAGCGCAGAAAAGCCTGCCGGGGCCGATGCCGGCTGAGTCACCCGTTTGCCAAAGGCAGACGCCTCTGCAGCATCGAGGATCTCCTGATTGAGGGCCTCGACACTGCGGGTATAGGCACTGCGTGAGCGCCAGAGGTGCAGGCAGGTGCCAACAAGCCCGAAGCAGATCACGGCGAGTGCCAGGATTAACCACGTCTCGGTCATCTGGGCATTGCTACCGGGAAGGTCAGCCGGGCCCTGCCCTCCTCTCATCGTTAATTGCGTCCGTTTCTCTGGCGGCAGAAATACGGCGCGAACCGGCCTCGCGGATGGGAGAGAGCATAGCTGATGGGTCTACCGCCGAGTCCGGGGGTTCACCATAATCCGGCACTCGGGCGATAATGGTCAGGTAGCCCGTCCTGAACTTGTCTGCAATCAGCAAACTCCTTAACCTGAGCCGCTCCGCATGAACACCCATATCGAATTTGCACGCACCCAGATGGTCAACCAGCAGGTGCGGACCTGGGATGTGCTTGATCCGGCAATTCTGGCTGTGCTGGGTACCGTTCCCCGCGAGCAGTTTGTGCCGCCCCGCTACCGTGCCCTCGCCTTTGCCGATACCTGTATACCTCTGGCGGGCGGGCAGACCATGCTGACCCCGAAGCTGGAGGGGCGCCTGTTGCAGGCATTGTCTCCGGCTCCCGCCGAACGGATGCTCGAGGTCGGTACGGGCAGCGGATTCATGACCGCCTGTCTGGCAGCGCTGGGCGGCACCGTGACCAGCCTGGAAATCATCGCGGAACTGGCCAGCGCAGCAGCAAAGAAGCTCGCAGCCTTGGGTTTTCGCGGTGCCGAGGTCCACAATAGGGATGTCTTCGACTTCGTACCGGATAGCCGATTCGACCTTATTGCCGTAACCGGCTCGCTGCCGGTTTACGATCGTCGTTTTGCGGACTGGCTTGCCCTCGATGGCCGCCTGTTCGTGGTTACCGGTAGCGCACCGCAGATGGAGGCCCGACTGGTGCGCCGGCTCGGCGAAAACGAGTGGTCCACGGAATTTCTGCTGGAGACCGTCGTGCCGCCGCTGACGAATGCGCCGGAACACCAGGCTTTTACTTTCTGAGCAGCTACCAGCCGCTCCCGGAACAAGAACAGGAATACAGACATGAGAATTTTTCGCCCGCTTCTGCCCGTCGCCCTGCTCTTGGCACAGGCAGCCCATGCTGATTCGCTGCTGCAGGTCTACGAAAAGGCACTGCAGAGCGATCCACAGGTGCGGGAAGCCGAAGCCAACCACCTGGCTGTTCTGGAAGGCAAGCCCATTGCACGGGGCGCCCTGTTGCCGCAGGTGAGTGGCCGGATGACGCTTGCCAACAATGCCGCCAACGGCACCACCAGCACCTTCTTCGGTGGCCAGCAATTAACCCGGGTAGTCGACTCGCGCGACAATGATGCCAAGAACTGGGTACTGGAACTGCGCCAGAGCGTATTTCGCTGGGATCAATGGGTAACGCTCTCGCAGGCCGGCAAGCAAGCGGCCCAGGCAGATGCGGACTACCAGGCCGCGCAGCAGGATCTTATCGTTCGCGTAGCCACGACTTACTTCCTGGTACTGGCTGCAGAAGACTCCCTGACCTCCGAACAGGCCGCCAAGGAATCCATCGGCCGCCAGCTGGAACAGGCACAGAAGCGCTTCGAGGTCGGACTCATTGCGATTACGGATGTACAGGAAGCCCAGGCGGCATATGACCAGGCGGTTGCATCAGAAATCCTCGCCAAGCGTAGCCTGGCCAATAATTGGGAAGCGCTGCGCACGATCATCGACGAGATCCCGCCTGCGCTGGCCAAGCCCGCTGCAGACATCCCGCTGGTCTCGCCTGATCCCAACGACGTCGAAGCCTGGGTCAACACGGCCTTGCAACAGAATCGCAGCGTTATATCCAGCCAGATCGGTACCCGGATCGCCAAGGACGATGTCAGCCTGGCACGTACCGGACACTACCCAACCGTCGATCTGGTACTCAGCAGAAACAATACGGACAACACAGGTTTCGCGCGCTCGCCAGATCGAAACCCCACGGCCACGGATCTGGAGTCAGACAGCATCTCGCTGCAGATGGCGCTGCCCATCTTCAGCGGCGGCCAGACTTCGGCCCGGGTACAGCAGGCCGTGTACCGCCACCGGGCATCGCGGGAGCGCCTCGAACGCACCCAACGCGACACCGAACAGCAGACGCGGGACGCCTACCTCGGCGTAATCTCGGATATTTCCCGGGTAGCGGCGCTGAAGCAGGCGCTGGAATCGAGCCGTACCGCACTCAAGGCCAGCGAGGCTGGCTACGAAGTCGGTACCCGCACTGTCGTCGATGTACTCGATGCCAAACGCCAGACCTATGTTGCGGAAGCGCAGTACCTCCGCAGCCGCTACGACTACCTGATCAACGGCTTGCGTCTCAAGCAAGCGGCGGGCACGCTGGTGGTCGACGATCTGGCCGAGGTCGATACGCTGCTGAAGTAGTGCGGGGGTCGCTATCCGCCTCAATCCGGATTCGGCGGAATCAGCGGATCGATGAGTCCCAGCAGGCGCTCCAGCGCTCCGCAATTCTCTGCGATGGCAGCCTGGCCGGCTGCGCCGCGCTGCCGACGCTCTGCCGGATCCGCGAACAGCCGGCAGACCTCTGCAGCGATGCCGTCCGCATCCGAAACCACGCTCGCCGCCCCGCAGGACACGAGCAGCGCACAGATATCAGCGGCGTTTTCATTATGCGGACCGGTAATGACCGGTATGCCGAGTGAGACTGGCTCGAGCAGGTTGTGTCCGCCAACACCGGTCAGACTGCCACCGACAAAAGCGACATCTGCAGCCGCGTAGAAGGTCGTCAGCTCGCCCATCGTATCGCCAAGAAATACCGTTGTGCGCTGATCTGCAACTGCGGCACTGCTGCGCGTGACATGATCCAGCCCACAGCTGTCGATGAGGGCCGCTACCTCGGAAAATCGCTCAGGGTGACGGGGTACGAGCAGGAGCAGGGCTTGCGGATGCTGCTGCCGGATCAGCACATGCGCAGCAAGCAGCACTGATTCCTCACCGTCGTGCGTACTGGCCGCCACCCAGACTGGCCGGTCACGCGCCTGCATCGCGCGCAGCGCACGCCCGGCATGCAAAACCTCAGGCGGCAACTCGAAGTCGAATTTGATGTTGCCGGTAACATGCGTACGCGCCGGATTTGCGCCCAGCGAACGAAATCGCCCGGCATCAGCCGGTGTCTGTGCAGCGATGACGATGCCATTGGCCAGCGTATCGCGAAACAGGGGTATCAGCCGGCGATAGCGCCCGAGTGAGCGCGTGGATATCCGGGCGCTGGCCAGAACCAGCGGCACACGCCTCTGACCACACTCATGATAAAGGTTGGGCCAGAGTTCCGTCTCCATGATGATGGCGAGCGAAGGCCGCGCCCAGTCAAAGAACCGCCGAACCGCGGCGGCGAGATCGTAGGGCACATAGCTGTGCACGACTGTATCGCCGAACAGCAGCCGGACGCGCTCGCTGCCGGTCGGGGTCATCGTAGTCATCACAAGCGGCAGGCCGGGATAGCGCTTCAGCAGGGCGCGCACCAGTGGCGCAGCCGCCTGAACCTCGCCCACCGATACCGCATGCACCCAGATGGATGGCTTCCGCAGGCGTGCCATCCCGAAGCCGAAGCGCTCGGCGATTCTCTTTCGGTAGGCGGGCGCACTGATACTGCGCCAGTAAAGGTGCACCAGCAACAGCGGCACGAGCAGGTAGCTGAGCACGATATACGCGATCCGCAACCAGGAAGTTCTGCCCATCAGTGACCTGCTTCCCGGCTGCCGGATGGAAGCGCTATTGCTTTGCCAGCCGGTTGATAGCCTCGACGATCGTGCTGGTCGAGCGGCCCGGATGGAAACTGAGCACCTCGACGGTGCCTCCCCGTGCCAGTACGGCGCGCGCTCCGGCAATGTTCTCCGGACGGTAGTCTCCACCCTTCACGAGCACGTCCGGCAAGACTTCTGATACCAGCGCCTCAGGGGTGTCCTCGCTGAAGGGCACGACCCAGTCAACTGCGGCAAGTCCGGCCAGCACGGCCATGCGATCCGCCAATGGGTTGATCGGGCGTCCCGAACCCTTCAGCCTCGTCACCGATGCATCGTCATTTACGGCGACGAGCAGGCGATCACCGCGCCGCTTGGCTTCCTCCAGGTAGGCCACATGGCCTGCATGCAGGATATCGAAACAGCCGTTGGTCATGACCAGACGCTCGCCGCGCGAACGTGCCTCCGCAGCAATCTGCCGCGCCTCGCTGCGACTGAGCAGACCGCGACCGCCCTGACCGTGTTCGTGCAGGGAAAGCCTGAGTTCGGAGGGTGTAACCGAAGCCACGCCGATCTTGCCAACCACCAGTCCAGCCGCCAGATTGGCGAGTCCTGCTGCTTCGTAAAGGGTTTGCCCGGCGCCCAGTGCGGCTGCCAGTGTCGCAATGACCGTATCACCGGCACCTGTCACGTCGAACACCTGACGCGCCCGCGCCGGCAGAAACATGGCCTCCTCGCCTGCCGTGATCACCGCCATGCCCCGCTCACCGAGCGTGATCACCAGCGCCTCAATATCCAGCGCCTCACGCAAGGCGCTGCCACGCTCGGCAATATCGTCGTCGCTTTCCGTACGCCCGACCACCTCTTCAAATTCGCTCAGGTTCGGCGTAAGCAGGTTGGCACCACGATAGCGGGCGAAGTCGCTGCCTTTGGGGTCGACGAGCACAGCAACCCGGCGTTGCCGACAAACGGTGATCAGCCGCTGAATGTCTGCCAGGGTGCCTTTCCCATAATCTGAAAAAACACAGATGCTGGTCTTTGGCAGGTACCGCTCAAGCATGCCCGGCAAGGTACTGACATCGCTCAGCGGGTAGGTGTCCTCGGTATCGAGACGGATCAGCTGCTGGTTGCGGCTCAGCACGCGCAGCTTGGTAATTGTGGGCTGGGCCGCCGACTGGATGAATTCTGCTGTAACGCCGTTGTCTTTCAGCAGCCGCGCCAGGGTGGCGCCATTGGCATCGCGACCGACGATACCGGTGAGCGTGGTACGTACACCGAGGCTGGCAAGGTTGATGGCGACGTTCGCCGCACCGCCAGCGCGGGACTGGGACCGCGTCACCTGAACGACAGGGACCGGCGCCTCGGGTGATATCCGCGAGACAGGCCCGAACCAGTAGTCATCGAGCATGACGTCACCGACGACCAGGACGGTGACACGACTGAAATCAGGAACGCTGAAGGTCATCCGTAAGTAGTGGTGCCGCTTCTACCCTGCGGATGTTAGCACGCCGTATTCAGCCGCATTTCGAGTCGCCACAGGCGAGGCAGGTCATGCAGCCGTCCATGAAAACCACGGCGACGGTACTGCAGCCTATGCAGATCTGTGCACCGGCCGGATATTCACTGCGGGCGAACGCATCCTGCTGACGATGCTGCTCTTCGTATTCGCGGCGCTTTTCCTCGACCAGCTTGCGCTTGTGCTCATCCATGGTGTCAGCGGGCAGCAGGCCGATGAAACGCAGATGCTTCTCGATGATGTGGCCGAGCTCGGCGATGATCGATGGCATGAACTTGCCGCCCGGCTGCCAGTAACCACCCCGGGGATCGAAGACTGCCTTGAGCTCATCCACCATGAATGTAACGTCGCCGCCCTTGCGGAATACTGCCGACATGAGCCGGGTCAGCGCGACGATCCACTGGTAATGATCGAGGTTCTTCGAGTTGATGAATATCTCGAAGGGGCGGCGCTGCTCATGCTCGGTACCCGGGTTGAGCACCAGGTCATTGATGGTCACATACATCGCATGATCGGAAACCGGGGTCTTCACCTTGTAGGTCGAGCCCTGCAGCATTTCCGGCCGCTCGAGTTTCTCGTGCATGCGCACGACATTGCCCTCGACCTGCAGGCGCTTGGCTGCAGACCGCTCTGCCTTTTTGTCGGCAGCCTTGCCGTCATCGCCATCCACGCGATAGCCAACGATCTTCTTTTCAATCCTGATCTTCGCCACGTCTCTCTCCCGCGGGCTTTGCCCTGCGTCAAAACTTGCCGTAATAGCCTTCCTTCAGCGCATCAAACAGATTCGCAGCGGTGTGCATCTCGCCGTCATACTCGATCTCTTCGTCGCCCCGGAGCGTCACTTCGGACCCGTCTTCCAGTACGAAGGTGTACTTCGTATTCTGCAAATCCTTTCCCTTCACGAGTACGCCCTGGAAAGCTTCGGGGTTGAAGCGGAAAGTGGTACAGCCCTTCAGCCCCTTCTCGTAGGCATACATGTAGATGTCCTTGAACTTCTCGTAATCGAAGTCCGTCGGTACATTGGCGGTCTTCGAAATCGAGGAGTCTACCCAGCGCTGCGCAGCTGCCTGGATATCCACATGTTCCCGCGGGCTGATGTCCTCTGCGGTAATGAAATACTCCGGCAGCTGCTCGTCGGGTCGGGTACTTCCCGGCGTCGCCGCCGCATTGATGAACTGCCGGTAGGCGAGCAGTTCAAGGGACAGCACTTCGACCTTTTCCTTGGACTTCTTGCCCTCGCGGATCACATTACGGAAATAGTGATGGGCGAAACTGGGCTCAATGCCGTTGCTGGCGTTGTTGGCGAAAGACAATGAAATCGTCCCGGTCGGCGCAATCGAACTGTGGTGCGTGAACCGCGCCCCGACCTGCTCCAGATCCTTCACCAGCTCGGGAGCAACCTCTGCGATACGCTGCATGTAGCGGCTATAGCGCGCGTGCAGGACCCGCCCGGGTATCCGGTCGCCGGCCTTCCAGCCATCGTGCGCCATCTCGGGGCGCTTGCGCAGCATCTGTGCCGTCACCTCGAAGTCTTCCAGCAGGATCGGCGCCGGACCTTTTTCCCGGGCCAGATCCAGCGCGGTCTCCCAGCCGGCCAGCGCCATCTCGCGAGCCACATCATCGGTGAACTGCACCGAATCCTTCGACCCGTAGCGCTTGCGCAGCATGGTGAGTGTGGACCCGAGCCCAAGGAAGCCCATGCCATGACGCCGCTTGCGCAGAATCTCCTCACGCTGCCGCGGCAGCGGCAGTCCGTTGATCTCGACCACATTGTCGAGCATGCGCGAAAACACCTTCACCACCCGCCGGAATTCATCCCAGTCAAAGCGGGCATTTTCTGCAAACGGGTCCAGCACGAACTTGGTCAGGTTGACGGATCCGAGCAGGCATGACCCATAGGGCGGCAGCGGCTGTTCGCCGCAGGGATTCGTGGCCCGGACATTCTCATCGAACCAGTTGTTGTTCATCTCGTTGACACGATCGACCAGCACGAAACCTGGCTCGGCGAAGTCGTAGGTCGAGGCCATGATCATGTCCCACAGACGCCTTGCCGGCAGCTTCTTGAAGATGCGACACGCAACCTGCCCGCTGTCATTGGTCACGTAACCCTCGGTCACCGGCCATTCACGCCACAGCACCTGCGCCGGATCGTTCACATCGAGACCCAGCTGCTCAAGCTGCCGATGATCAAGGGGGAAGGCCAGCAGCCAGTCGCGGTCGTGCTTGACCGCCTGCATGAACTCATCCGTTACCAGCAGGGAGAGATTGAACTGACGCAGACGGCCGTCCTCGCGCTTGGCGCGAATGAAATCCAGTACATCGGGATGGCCGACATCAAATGTGCCCATCTGCGCGCCACGCCGCCCACCGGCAGACGACACGGTGAAACACATCTTGTCGTAGATATCCATGAAGGACATGGGCCCCGAGGTATGCGCACCGGCACCCGATACGTACGCGCCCTTGGGCCGCAGGGTCGAAAATTCATAACCGATGCCGCATCCGGCCTTGAGCGTCAGGCCTGCTTCATGAACCTTGGTGAGGATGTCCTGCAT
>CAYJPG010000019.1:0-11818 GCA_964371995.1 uncultured Chromatiaceae bacterium
TTTGTTTGGAGAAATCGATGCTGGAAAAAATAAGAGACGGTCTCAAGGGCTGGATTGCATGGGTCGTTATTGCCTTGATCGGCGTACCCCTTGTCCTGACCTTTGTCGGTGGTGACAGCACCTTCACGGGAGGCGGGACCGCAGCCAGTGTCAACGGCGAGGATATTCCGGTCGTGGAGTTCCAGCGTGTCCTGCAGGATCGAATGGTCGCGAGACAGCAGGAAACCCGCAGTCAGCTGTCGCCTGAAGTTGAGAAACAGCTGAAGCAGGAGACGCTCGACGGTCTGGTGCTGAACCGGGCAGTCCTCCAGTTTGTGCATGAGGCCGGTTTCCGGGTCAGTGCGCAGCGTGTTGCCGAGCATATCCGCAGTCTGAAGAGTTTTCAGGTAGGCGGGCAGTTTTCCAAGCCAGCTTATGATGCCGCACTGGCTGCAAACGGGGTTTCCGCCGCCGCTTTCGAGAGCGAACAGCGTTCCCTGCTGGAGGTCAACCAGTTGCAGGACGGTATTGCCGGCAGCGCGTTTTTCACGCCCGCCGAGTTTCGCCGCATCATCGCCCTGGATCAGGAACGCCGTGATCTTGAGTATGTGCTGTTCGATCCCAAGGTTCTGGGTGCGGCAATTACTCCTTCGGATGCGGAAATCCAGGCCTATTACGCGACGAACTCCGCGCAGTTCCAGAGCGAGGAAACGGTTGACCTCGACTACGTGGAAATCAGTCTTGCGGATGCAGAACGCGACTATGTGCCGGACGAGGCAGCGCTGCGCAAGGCCTACGACGAGGATCCGACACGGTTTCGCAGTGCCGAGGAGCGGCATGCCCGGCACATTTTGATTACTTCCGGCACCGACCGCAGCGATGCTGCCGCGAAAGCGCTGGCTGATGAAATCGAGAAAAAGCTTGCCGATGGTGCTGATTTTGCAGCGCTGGCTGCCCAGTACTCCGGTGATCCCGGCTCGGCTGCACGTGGCGGTGATCTGGGATTTGCTGCGCGCGGTGTGTATGTCGAGCCTTTTGAAAAGGCCCTGTTTGCCCTGGAGCCGGGCGAAACTTCGGCGCCGGTAAAGACCGAATTCGGTTATCACATCATCCAGCTGGAGGCGATAAAGGCCAGCGAGGGACAGGATTTTGAGCAGGTACGCGAGCAGCTCGCGGGGTCCTTGCGCGAGCAGAAGGCGCAGGATTCTTTCTATGCGCTGGCCGAGCGG
Source organism: uncultured Chromatiaceae bacterium (assembly GCA_964371995.1). Classification (GTDB taxonomy): domain Bacteria; phylum Pseudomonadota; class Gammaproteobacteria; order Steroidobacterales; genus SHZI01. Next base: position 1,209 of record CAYJPG010000019.1, read on the forward strand.
CTCGATGACCTCGCGCTCGAAAACCCCGGCTCTCTGGAGCCAGCAGCCAAAGAATCGGGGCTGCAGATCCGCCGGTATTCCGGCTATACGCGTGCAGGCGGCGGACCATTTGGTGACAACTCTGATCTGAGCAGCGCTGTATTCAGCGACGCTGTGCTGGAGGGTGGCGAGAATACGCCGTTGATCGAGCTGGATCAGGGGCGGGTCGTGGTTGCCAGGGTTGCCGAACACAAACTGCCCGCGGCCCGACCGCTGGCTGAGGTCCGCGACGAAATCGCGGCCCGGCTGCGTTCGCTGCGTGCCGCGACCGAGGCCAGGACCCGGGGTGAAGCGATTCTCAAGCGCCAGCAGGCCGGTGAAGATCTTGCCGCTGTGCTCGCTTCGATGGACTTGCATCTCACCAGGACCGGGCCGGTGTTGCGGCGTTCACCGCTCTTGCCGCCCGAACTGCTTTCGGCTGTATTCCGTGCTCCGGCGCCTGTCGATGACAAGCCCGTGGTGCGTGGTGTATCGCTGGGAGATAGTGGCTACGCGGTGTTCCGCCTCGATCACGTCATTACGGGCGACCCTGAGCAGATACCGCAAGACCAGCGTGATGCGCAGAAGCGGATTCTGGCCCAGCGTTCAGCGCAGGCCGAGTTGGCGGCTCTGGCTGCCGAGCTGCGCAGTACAGCGAAGGTGGTGGTGGCCAAGGATCTCTTCAAGGCCGAGGACGTCACGCAGTAGGTGAGGCGGCGCGCCTATTCGGGAAGACTCATGCCCACCGTATGGAAGCCGCCGTCGACGTAGACGATTTCGCCGGTGATCCCGCTGGCGAGATCCGAGCAAAGGAATGCGGCTGCATTGCCGACGTCCTCAATGGTCACATTGCGCCGCAGGGGGGCGATGCTGGCAAAACTCTGCAACATCTGCCGGAAATCGCCGACTCCGGACGCGGCCAGCGTCTTGATCGGTCCCGCCGAAATACCATTGACCCGTACGCCCGAAGCACCGAGGTCGGCAGCCATGAAGCGCACATTTGATTCAAGGCTGGCCTTGGCCGGACCCATGATGTTGTAGTTCGGGAGGGAGCGCGCCGCACCCAGATAGGACAGCGTCAGCAGGGCAGCCTGTTTCGAGAGCATGCTGCGGCCATACTTCGCCAGTGCGACGAAACTGTAGCTGCTGATATCGTGCGCGATATGTGAGCCCTCGCGCGTGACGGTGTCAAGGTAAGCGCCAATCAGCTGGTCACGGGGTGCAAATGCGACCGAGTGAACGATGATGTCGAGGCTGTCCCAGTGGCTCGCAAGCGATGCGTACATGCGTATGATTTCATCATCACTTGAGACGTCGAGCGGCAGGCAGATTTTTGCATCGATCTCTGCGGCCATTTCGCGTACACGTTCGCTGAGACGCTCTGACTGGTAGGTGAGGGCAAGTTCTGCACCTTCCCGGGCCATTGCCTGCGCAATGCCCCATGCTATGGAGCGATCGCTGGCGATACCGGCGATCAGTGCGCGTTTGCCTTTGAGAAAACCCATCGTCTGCCTCAATGTAACTGGCTGGCCAGGCGCCCATTGTAAGGTGCCGCAGGCTAAACCGGTGCATCACTGTGGGCTAATATACGGATATGCGCTCCGATTGGCTTCATTCAGGTACCGGCATCGCCCTGCTCAGGGAGGAGTCGTACCAGGTGGCCGGCGCTTTCGAGAGTATCTTCGGCGATCAGTGTTTGCAGATCGGTGCGTGGGGCGACGGACAGCTGTTCCGGCAGTTCGCCCGGACACGACGCTACGCGGTGGTCGCCGCACAGCCTGCGCCGGGTGTGGATGTGATCAGCGTTGCCGAGGATCTGGCCATTGCCCCCGATTCGATCGATGCTGTTTTCCTGCCCCATACCCTCGAGACTGCAGATGATCCGCACGATGTGTTGCGTGAGGTCGATCGTATCCTGCGTCCGGACGGACATCTGGTCGTGCTGGGTTTTAATCCGTGGGGCTGGTGGGGCATGCGTCACTATCTTGCGCGCCGTAAATTCCCGGCTGGCGCGCGGCGCATGGTTTCAGAATCCCGTCTGCACGATTGGCTGCGCCTGCTCGATTTCAGGGTGGACCCGTCGTGTTTTTTCCATTTTACAGCGCCGATCTATCGCAGCTATTTGGCGGCCGAACCCGTCAGGGATCGACACAGCCGGCGCCGCGGATGGCACCCGCTGGCCAGCTGTTATCTGCTCGTCGCACGGCGCGAGATGTTTACCATGACGCGGGTTCGTCCGGTGCTCCGTCGCCGCCGCGCGCAACTGGTGGGCGGCCTCATCAATCCCACCACGCGCGACGCCGCATGAGCCGGGTCGAGATCTATACCGACGGTGCCTGCCGCGGCAATCCGGGTCCGGGCGGCTGGGGCGTACTGCTGCGTGCCAATGGAAAGGAGCGCGAACTTTGCGGTGGAGAACGCCATACCACCAACAACCGCATGGAGCTGACTGCCGCGATCGAGGCGCTGACTGCACTCAGCCGGCCTTGTGAGGTCGCGCTGTATACCGATTCCGAGTATGTCCGACGCGGGATCAGCGAATGGCTGGAGGGCTGGAAGCGCGCCGGCTGGCGTACGGCCGCCCGCAAGCCGGTAAAGAATGAGGACCTTTGGCGAAGGCTCGATGCGATCGCCGCCACACATCGGGTCGAGTGGCATTGGGTCAAAGGCCATGCCGGCCATCCGGAAAACGAGCGGGCGGATGCGCTGGCGAATCAGGGACTGGAGGCGACACTCGACGGCCGCACGGCGGCGAGTGCGGATTGAGCGGAGAGCAGCGGATGCGACAGGTCGTACTGGATACCGAGACCACCGGGCTTGAGCTGAAGCTCGGTCATCGCGTGATTGAGATTGGCTGCGTGGAACTCGTTAATCGCCGGCGGACGGCGCGCACACTGCACCACTATCTGCAGCCGGATCGCGACATAGATCCGGGTGCGCAGGAAGTGCACGGTATCTCCATCGAAATGCTCCACGACAAGCCGCGCTTCAGTGAAATCGCCGAGGATTTTCTTGGTTTCGTCGCCGGTGCCGAACTGGTGATCCACAACGCAGACTTCGATGTGGGCTTCCTGAATGCCGAGCTGCGCCGGACCGGGCGGCTGCCGGCGACCGTGACCGAGGTCTGCTCGGTAGTCGATACGCTGGCGCTCGCACGCCGCCTGCATCCCGGCCAGCGCAACAGCCTCGATGCGCTCTGCAAGCGTTACAGCATCGACAATTCCGGCCGTGAGTATCACGGTGCGTTGCTGGATGCGCATCTGCTCGCCGATGTCTATCTGGCCATGACCGGCGGACAGGCAACCCTGTCTTTGGACCGCAACAGCACCGAAGCGGGCGGCCAGGCTTCACCGCCCCGTCCGATTGACCGGAGCGGCCTCAATCTGCGTGTGATCCAGGCCACGCCGGATGAGCTGGCAGAGCACGAACAGCATCTGCAGCTGATCGACAAGACCAGCCAGGGCAAAACGCTCTGGCGCACAAACCCTTGATCGTGGCTGCAGCCGCGATTCATTAGGCGAAAAGCGCGGCTGAAGCCGCTCCTACACTGAAACACTTCACGTTCGGGACGATTCACGATGCAGCTCACAGTTCGCCAGGCACTGGTTGCGAATTTTCTCGGCGGCTCGCCGGGCTGGTACAAATTTACTGTCGTCGCTTTCCTGCTTCTCAATCCTCTGGTGGCATTCAGTCTGGGCATGTTTGCCGCCGGCTGGCTATTGGTTGGCGAGTTCATCTTCGTGCTGGCCATGGCGCTCCGGTGCTATCCGCTGCAGCCGGGCGGGCTGCTTGCCATCGAAGCGGTGCTGATTGGCATGACCACGCCGGACGGCGTGTACCGGGAAACCCTGCACAATTTCCCGGTCATCCTGTTGCTGATCTTCGTGGTGGCAGGCATTCACTTTCTGCGCGAGATACTGCTGTATGTATTCAGCCGGATTCTGCTCGGGGTACGCTCCAAACCGCTGCTGGGCCTGATGTTCTGTGCTGCCGGAGCATTCCTCTCGGCATTTCTCGACGCGCTTACCGTCACTGCCATGGTCATCGCGGTGGCGGAAGGTTTCTACCGGATCTATCAGCGGGTGGCTTCCGGTCAATCCGATGCGCAGCCGAGTGGCTGGATCGATGATGGCTCGGTGCCGGAACTCCATCGGCAGGATCTCGACCAGTTTCGCAGTTTCCTGCGCAGCCTGGTCATGCATGCCGCAGTGGGTACCGCCCTCGGCGGGGTCATGACGCTGGTTGGCGAGCCGCAGAATCTGCTGATTGGCAAAGAAGCGGGCTGGACCTTCAGTGAATTCTTTTTCAACGTCGCGCCGGTTTCCTTGCCGGTGCTGGCAGTCGGCCTGCTGGTTTGTGTCGGGCTTGAGACCACACGCTGGTTTGGATTTGGCGCCGAGCTGAGTCCTGCGGTGCGCACTGTGCTGAGTGAGTATGCCCGGCACGAAGCAGAGTCGCGGACGCTGCGCGAGAAGTGCGTGATGGTGGTGCAGGCCGTCGTGGTGCTGATACTGATCTTTGCGCTGGCTTTCCATCTTGCTGAAGTTGGCCTGGTCGGACTGCTGATCATCGTGCTGGCGACTGCGCTGAACGGCGTCACGGAGGAGGCGAGACTGGGGCACGCCTTCGAAGCGGCGCTGCCGTTTACCGCACTGCTCGTGGTGTTCTTCGCAATCGTTTCGACGATCCAGGACCAGCAACTCTTCCACCCCTTTACCCACTGGGCACTCAGCCTTGCCGGCCGGACGCAGGTCGTCACGTACTACCTGGCAGCGGGCCTGTTGTCAGCCGTCAGCGACAACGTCTTCGTCGGTACCGTTTACATCAGCCAGGTGCAGGATGCGCTTGCCGCCGGCAGCATCAGCCGCGCACAGTTCGAGCTGCTGGCCGTGGCCATCAATACCGGAACAAATATTCCCAGTGTGGCTACGCCGAATGGTCAGGCAGCGTTCCTGTTCCTGTTGACCTCGGCCCTGGCGCCAGTGATCCGTCTTTCCTATGGTCGTATGGTCTGGATGGCCCTGCCCTATGCCGTTACCATGACCGTTACGGGCCTGATCGCTGTGGCTTTTCTGCTGTAGTGTGACCGGTCCCGTGTGGCCAGGCCGGGCTCTTGCCGGACAATGGGCGGACCTGTGTTCCCGGGAATAAGGATAAAGAACGCACATGACCAGCTTCAAAAGGACGGCCGACGCCAGGGTGGCCATCGTTGGCCTGGGTTACGTCGGTTTGCCGCTCGCGGTTGAGTTCGGCAAGCACCTCGATACCCTCGGTTTTGATATCGACGCTGAGCGCATCGCCGAACTGAAAGCGGGCAACGACCGCACGCTCGAGACCGATGCCACCGAGCTCGCCGAAGCGAAGCATCTGCGCTTCAGTACCGATCTCGAGGCCCTGCGTGGCCGCGATGTGTACATCGTCACGGTGCCGACGCCGATCGATGCCGCGAAGCGCCCCGATATCAGCGCGCTGCGTGCGGCCAGCCGCACGGTTGGCCAGGTACTCGGCAAGGGCGCCGTCGTGGTCTACGAGTCGACCGTCTATCCGGGCTGCACGGAGGAAGACTGCGCGCCGATTCTCGAGCAGCTTTCAGGTCTCAAACTCAACAAGGATTTCTTTGTCGGCTACAGCCCGGAGCGCATCAACCCGGGCGACAAGGAACATCGCTTGCCCACCATCCGCAAGATCACTGCCGGTTCGACGCCGGCCGCAGCTGCCTTCGTCAACGAACTCTATGCCACGATCATCACAGCCGGCACCTATCCGGCCTCAAGCATCCGGGTGGCCGAAGCGGCCAAGGTGATCGAGAACACGCAGCGCGACGTCAACATCGCCCTGATCAATGAGCTGGCGCTGATTTTCAACCGCATGGGCCTCGATACGCTGGAAGTGCTGCAGGCGGCCGGTACCAAATGGAATTTCCTGCCGTTTCGCCCGGGCCTGGTCGGCGGCCACTGCATCGGCGTCGATCCGTACTACCTCACGCACAAGTCGCAGGAGATGGGCTATCACCCGGAGATGATCCTCGCCGGCCGGCGCATCAACGACAACATGGGCCTGTATGTCGCCGCGCAGGTCATCCGGCTGATGGTAAAGAGCGGTGCCAGTCTGCCGAAGTCCCGCATTCTCGTACTCGGTATTACCTTCAAGGAAAACTGTCCTGACGTGCGCAATACCCGCGTCGTGGATGTGGTGCACGAACTCAAGGCCTATGGGGCCGCCGTGGACATCCATGATCCCTGGGCTGATGCAGCCGTGGTCAAACACGAATATGGGCTCGATATCATCAAGCAGGAACCGGCACAGGGGCAGTACGACGGTATCGTCGTCGCGGTGGCCCACGACCAGTTCCGCGACATGTCGCCGGCTGCCATCCACGCCTGGGGTCGGGCAGGGCACGTCCTCTATGACATCAAGAGCCTGCTGCCGGCCGACCAGGTCGATGGCCGTCTCTGACAGCGACAGCGAACGGAAGTAGGAAATAATGAAGGTTCTGGTTACAGGAGCAGCGGGATTCATCGGTTCGACGACGGCGCGGCATTTGCTGGCCCGTGGCGACGAAGTGGTCGGTCTCGACAATCTCAACGACTACTACGACGTAAACCTGAAAAAGGCCCGGCTGGCGATACTGCAGAAAGAGTCGAACTTCCGTTTTGAATTTCTGGACCTCGGCGACCGCGAGGGTATGGCCAAACTGTTCTCCGCTTCGCGCTTCGATCGCGTTGTCCATCTCGGTGCGCAGGCCGGTGTGCGTTATTCCATCGAGAACCCGCATGCCTATGTCGACAGCAACGTGGTCGGCACGCTCAATGTGCTGGAAGGCTGCCGGCATAACGCGGTCGAGCACCTGGTCTATGCCTCGACGAGTTCCGTATATGGCGCAAATACCAACATGCCGTTCTCGGTGCACCAGAACGTCGATCATCCGCTGTCTTTGTATGCCGCCACCAAGAAGGCCAACGAGCTGATGGCGCATACCTACGCCAGCCTCTATGGCCTGCCGGTGACCGGCCTGCGCTTCTTCACGGTTTACGGTCCGTGGGGCCGGCCGGACATGGCGCTGTTCCTGTTTACAAAGAACATCCTCGAAGGCAAGCCGATCGACGTCTTCAACTACGGCAAGCATCGCCGCGACTTCACCTACATCGACGATATCGTCGGCGGTGTGGTGGCGGCGCTCGACCACGTCGCCACGCCGAATGCGAGCTGGGATTCCGATGCGCCCGATCCTGCCACCAGTCCTGCGCCGTATCGCCTGTACAACATAGGTAACGCGCAGCCGGTGGATCTCATGCACTACATCGCTGTGCTCGAAGAACGACTCGGGCGCAAGGCGGAGAAGAATCTGCTGCCGCTGCAGGCCGGGGACGTACCGGATACCTGGGCGGATGTCGAAGACCTGGTGCGCGATGTCGGCTACCGCCCGGCCACGCCGGTCGAAACCGGTGTGGCGCGATTTGTGGACTGGTATCTGGAATACCACCAGGTCAACCGATGAGCGATCAGGTGTCCAGCCTCGAGCAGCAAAGCAGCAAGCTCGATCAGCTGCCGGCCTGGCAGGCGCTCAAGCGCCAAGCTGCAGCACTTGCCGGTACGCATATTGCTGAACTGCTGGACACGCCTGGGCGCTACGCGGAGTTTTCCTGCCAGCACGGCGATTTCATCCTCGACTTCTCGCGCAACCGGCTGAATGCCGGGACACTCAAGCTGCTGATCGAACTGGCCGAGGCACGTGAGCTGCCGCGCTGGATCGAAGCGCTGTTCAGCGGCGCGGCGGTGAACAGCACCGAGAACCGTCCGGCACAACACATGGCCTTGCGCGATCCGGACGATGCGTCGGTCGTCGTGGGTGGCGTGAACCTGGTGACAGAAGTCTCTGCCGAACGCGAGCGCATGCTGGCGCTGGCTGAGGCGATCCGCAGCGGTGAATTCCGCGGCGCCACCGGTGCGCGTATCCGCCACATCGTCAACATCGGTATTGGCGGCTCTGACCTGGGGCCGGTCATGGCGGCCCAGGCGTTGCACGAGTATGCCGATCCGGATCTCAGCCTGCACTTCGTCTCCAACGTCGATGGCACGCAGCTCGCCGATGCGCTGGCGAGTGTCTCGGCGGCAGAGACCCTGTTCATCATCTGCTCAAAGACTTTCGTTACCTGGGAAACTGCGCTCAATGCCAGCGCGGCGCGGAGCTGGTTTATTCGCCAGCTGGGCGAGGCTGCCGTCGCCCGGCATTTCGTCGCGGTATCGGTCAATGGTCCGGCGATGGATACCTTCGGTATCGCGCCCGAGCACCGCTTTCGCATGTGGGACTGGGTTGGCGGACGGTATTCGCTGTGGTCGCCGATCGGCTTTGCGATTGCCATCGCCATCGGCGGAGAGAATTTCCGCCAGTTGTTGCGTGGTGCGCATGAGCTGGACGAACACTTTCGCCGTGCACCGCTCAAGGACAACCTGCCGGTGCTGCTGGCGCTGATGGGTGTCTGGAACCAGAACCATCTGGGCACCACCAGCTACGCGGTTCTGCCCTACGATGGCCGGCTCGGCCGCTTTCCCGCCTACCTGCAGCAGCTTGAGATGGAGAGCAACGGCAAGGGCGTCACGCGCGATGGTCAGTCTGTGCGATGGTCTACGGGTGTGGTGCTGTGGGGTGAGCCGGGCTCGAACGCCCAGCACTCCTTCTTCCAGCTCCTGCATCAGGGCACCGCGCAGTTCAGCGCTGACTTCATCGCGCCAGTCGAGGGCTCGAGTGCGGCCGTCGATCAGCACATGGTCGGGCTCGCCAACATGCTGGCGCAGGCCGAGGCCTTCGCTCGCGGCAACCCGGCTGAACGCGTTCAGGCCGAGTTGGAGGCGCAGGGCAAGAGCGCCGCTGAAGTAGCGCGGCTCACGCCGCATAAAGTGCACCCCGGCAACCACCCGAGCAACATCCTGCTCATGCGCCGGCTCGATCCGCGCAGTCTCGGTTTCCTGATCGCGCTTTACGAACAGAAGGTTTTCGTGCAGGCCTGTATCTGGGGCATCAACCCCTTCGATCAGTGGGGTGTCGAGCTCGGCAAGAAGATGGCGGCAGCGATGCACGACAAGCTGCAGGCTGCCGAGGCGGACCCCACGCTGCCGGGTATCGCTGCCATGATCCGCCAATGGTCCAGCGACGCGTAGGAGCGGCCGTAGGAGCGCCTTCAGGCGCGATATTTTTTTCGGCCAGAAGACCGCGGCTGAAGCCGCTCCTACCCAGCAGGGTCCATATTCTGTAAGCTTCCGCGCGGGCTTACCGGGGATGAATGGCGTGATGTTGCAGCGAGTGACGTACAAGGCTGCCGGTTGCTTATTGGTTTTCCTGTCCTGCCTTTTCACGCTGGCCGCACCGCTCAGCGCACAGACCCCCACACCCGAACAACTGCGCACACTGCGTTCCCTCTCCCCCGAGCAGCAACGCGCCCTGGCAGAACAACTGGGCCAGGGCGATGGCAGTCAGGTGGATGCGCCGCTCGATCAACCGGTGACCGGCCGACCCAGGCACGCACTCGATGCCGAAACCGCCCGCAGCGACGCGCTGCCGCCGAAGATCCGCGGTGGCGATTCACTGCTCCTCGACCTGCAGCAAGCGCCCGACACGGAGAAAACCGCCCCGCAGATCACCCACCTGCGCCTGCGCGCACTCGCCGCCAATCCCTATCGCCTGGACAAGGAGGGCCGACTGCAGATCCCGGGCCTCACCCAGTCCATTCCGCTCGCCGGATTGACCGCTGCCGAAGCCACCGAGCGCCTGCGTCGCGAGCCGGCACTGCAGTCGCTGACGGCGACCGTATCGCTGCTCGGCCTCGAGCGCATCGGCGTGGATGCCCTCAAGCCCTTCGGTTACGACCTGTTCTCGAACGTGCCGACCACCTTTGCCCCCGCCACCGACATCCCGGTACCCCCGGAATACACCGTCGGCCCCGGCGATGCGGTGAAAGTGCAGCTGATCGGCAACGTGAAGGCCAATTACACCCTGGTGGTCGGTCGCAATGGCGAGATCCGTTTCCCCGAGCTGGGGCCGATCAGCGTCGCCGGCATGCCCTTCGATGAACTGCAGAGTCTGATCGAGAAAACCGTGGCCGCGCAGATGATCGGTACGCGCGCCGTGGTGAGTCTTGGCGAACTGCGTTCGCTGCGCGTGCTGATCACCGGTGAGGCGGAACGGCCCGGCTCCTACACTGTGAGCGGGCTGTCGACCATGACCAATGCGCTGCTGGTGGGTGGCGGTGTGAAGCCGATCGGCTCGCTGCGCAATGTGCAGCTCAAGCGCGGCGGCAAGGTGATCGCCACACTCGATCTCTACGACCTGCTGCTGAAGGGTGATTCGAGTCACGATGCCCGCATCCTGTCGGGCGAGTTCCCGGTGTCCGAGGCCATGCCGACCGAGGCGCAGCTGTCCGAGCGCTACCGCGCCTCGCGCATCACGGTGCGTCACGCGCTGGCACTGCTCGACCAGGAGGGGCTGGTCCACCGGGAGCAGGGACGCGGCTCCTTCGTGCGACCTCGGGCCATCACGGTCGGCCCGCGACGCCTGACCTCGTTCACCCAGGAGCTGCGTGAGCGCGGCTCGCGGC
>CAYJPG010000019.1:11828-34224 GCA_964371995.1 uncultured Chromatiaceae bacterium
TGGAGCAGACGGCCGGCGTGGCGGGCGAGATCCGGCGGCCTGCCATCTATGAATACAAAGGTCCGGCCACGGTCTGGGATCTGGTGGGCTTGAGCGGTGGCCTGACCGCCGAGGCGGCACCGCAACTGACCAAGCTCGAGCGCGTGGATACAGCGCGCGGCCACGTGCTGCTCGATATCGACCTGAGCACCGCGCAGGGGCGGGCGACCAAGCTGAAGCCGGGTGACGTGCTGCGCGTCTCCGCAGTGCGCGACACGCTCGCTGATTCAGTCACCGTGACGGGTCATGCGTATCGCACCGGGCCGGCACAATTCCGCAAGGGCCTGCGCCTGACCGATCTGCTGCCGGGCGTGGACGACCTCAAACCGAATGCCGATCTGCATTACGTGCTGATCCGGCGTGAGCTGCCGCCAGACCGGCGCGTCACCGTGTTATCCGCCGACATCGCCAAGGCCTGGGCGTCACCACAGTCCGAAGCCAACATCTTGCTGAGTCCGCGCGACACCATCATGGTGTTTGACCTCGAGTCCACGCGCGCCGAACAACTGACCCCCGTGCTGTCAGACCTCAACCGCCAAAGCACCAGCACACAGCCGAGCCAGATCGTGAACATCGGTGGCAATGTGCGCCAGCCGGGCGCCTATCCGCTGGAAGCGGGCATGACCGTTGCGGATCTGGTGCGGGCTGGTGGCAGCCTGGATGAAGCCGCATTCGGCGCCGAGGCCGAACTGGCCCGTTACGAAGTGGTGAATGGCGAGTCCCGGCGTACGGCGCTGGTGTCGATCAATCTCGCGGCAGCGCTGGCCGGCGATGCCAGCGCGGATATCACGCTGCAGCCCTTCGATCTGCTGACGATCCGCGGTGTGCCGCAGTGGTCGCAGCAGGAGGTCATCACCATCGAGGGTGAAGTGCGCTTTCCGGGGCGCTATCCGATACAGCGGGGTGAGACGCTGGCCTCGGTGCTGAAACGTGCCGGTGGCCTCACGGATATGGGCTTTGCCGAAGGCGTGGTGTTTACCCGCAGGAGCCTGCAGGAGCGTGAAGCGCAGCAGATTGCCGTACTGACCGACCGGCTGGAGCGGGATCTCACGGCCATGGCGCTGGCCTCGAGTCAGGCCCCGGCAGCCCAGGCGCAGAACAGCGCGCAGTCGCTGTCGGCCGGGCAGTCGCTGCTCGCCCAGTTGCGCAACACCAAACCCGTGGGACGCCTGGCGATCAATCTGCCGCAGGTGTTGCAGGCCCAGCCCGGCTCCACGGCCGATGTGCTGCTCAAGGATGGCGATCGCCTCGTCGTGCCGAGGCGCAGCCAGGAAGTGACCGTGCTCGGCGAGGTGCAGTCCTCGACCTCGCATCTCTATCAGCCCGAGCTGTCGCGTGCCGACTATGTGAACCTGAGCGGTGGCACCACGCAGAAGGCAGATACCGGCCGCATCTATGTGGTGAAGGCGAATGGCCAGGTGGTGGCGTCGTCCGGCAACCGCTGGTTTGGCGACAGCAGCAATGGCATCAAGCCCGGCGATACGATCGTCGTGCCGGTCGACACTGAACGCCTGCCGGCGCTGCCGATGTGGAGCGCGGTGACGAGCATTATCTACAACATAGCTGTCGCGGTCGCGGCGGTGAATTCGTTCTGAGATGGATGATCATCACAATCAGTATTCATGATGACTAAACGCAGCAACACAACTGATAGTGATGTCTCCACAGCGGAGGAATGGACACTTAGCTTGGGCGAGATATGGGCTGAGTTTCTTCGTCTCAGGTGGTTTGTTGCGGCTATATTTGCAGTATTTATTTCGGGTGGCGTGGCATATGCATTTCTTGCCCAGCCGCTTTACCGTATTTCCGCCAGTCTGATTCCTGCAGAAAGTGCGTCCTCTTTGTTGGGCGGTAAAGCGACCGGCTCCCTTGGTGCATTGGCATCGTTGGCAGGTGCAGATTTGGGTGGTGGTGGTAACGACACTATCGAAGCTCTGGCGGTGATGCGGTCTCGACGATTCACTATTGATTTCATCAAGGAAAACAACCTCATGCCCCGGTTGTTTCCTGCGCAATGGGATGCTGCGAATAATGAGTGGAAAGGTGCGAAGGAGGATGCACCCACTTACGCACGTGCTTACGTCTATTTTGATGGGAGAGTGCGCAAGTTATCTGAGGACAAAAGGACTGGAATCGTTACGCTGACGATCGACTGGTTTGATCGTGCCGAGGCGGTGAAGTGGGCAGAAGATCTCATTCGTAGGGTCAACGAAGAGATGCGAGCCAGGACAATTGCCGAGTCAACCGCGAGCCTTGAACGGCTGGAGCAGCAGGCGTCGCGTACTTCGGTGGTCGCAATCCAGCTGTCACTCGCCCAGTTGATCGAAGCTGAGATACGACGCAAAACCCTGGCCACTGTTCGCCAGGACTTCGTTTTTCGCGTGGTTGATCCACCTTCGATGCCGGATAGGGGTGACATTGTTTATCCCAAAAAACCGTTCCTGATTGTTGTTTGTTTGGGGGCGGCTTCGCTGCTGGCAACGACAATTATTGTGCTGAGTGCTTTGATGCGAATCAGGCGGATTGATGAACAGACATGAAAGCCCAATTACGGATCGCAAGGTTCGTTTCGCGGTTGTCGGCTGCGGAAGAATTTCCAAGAATCACTTTGACGCCATCAAGCAACATGCGGCCAGAGCCGAGGTGGTTGCAGTCTGTGATACTGATCCAGCTGCGCTGGATCGCGCTGTAAAAGCGACCGGTGCTCGCGCCTACGCTTCGCTTGAGGCGATGCTCTCGTCTTCTTCTGATATCGACTGTGTTGTGCTCGCATCGCCCAGTGGATTGCATCCTGCACAGGCGATACGAGTGGCAGGCTCTGGTGTCCATGTCGTTACCGAGAAGCCGGTTGCGACGCGGTGGCATGATGGTTTGGAGATGGTGAAGGCCTGTGATGCGGCCGGCGTTCAGCTTTTCGTCGTCAAGCAAAATCGACGCAATCGTACCTTGCAGATGCTGAAGCGGGCCGTCGATATGGGCCGTTTTGGCCGCATTTACATGGTTACGGTGAATGTCTTCTGGAGTCGGCCGCAGTCTTATTACGACAGTGCTGCGTGGCGCGGAACCTGGGAGTTTGATGGCGGTGCATTCATGAACCAGGCGAGTCATTACGTTGACCTGCTTGATTGGGCAATAGGGCCGGTCGAAAGTGTGATGGCGTATACCGCTACATTGGCGCGCAATATTCAGGTTGAGGATACTGGAGTAGCCGCCGTGCGCTGGCGTAATGGGGCGATGGGTTCGGTTAATGTCACGATGCTGGCCAACAAGACCAATTTTGAGGGATCAATAACCGTCATTGGTGAAAAGGGCACGGTGCGGATAGGTGGCGTTGCTGTCAACAAGATCGAGCACTGGAGTTTCGATACCCCTGATCCAATGGATGAGCAAGTTGAAGAAGCGAGTTACGAGACCCGGTCTGTATATGGATTTGGGCATCCGATCTATTACGACAATGTCATCAGCACGTTGCGTGGCGAGACAACTGCCGATACGGATGGCCGTGAGGGCTTGAAGTCCCTTGAGGTGCTGATTTCCATTTATCTTTCCGCTCGAGACGGCAAGCGGGTCAATCTTCCACTCGAGTACTGATGGTGAAGTTGTGACAGTGGTGATCCACAACACGGCCATCGTCGATGATGGCGCGGTTCTTGGCGACAACTGCCGGGTGTGGCATTTCACGCATATCTGTGCGGGTGCCCGGATCGGTGCGGCCTGTACGTTCGGTCAGAATGTTTACGTCGGTAACGACGTGACTCTTGGTAGCAACGTCAAGGTGCAGAACAACGTTTCCATCTACGATGCAGTTGTTATTGAGGACGATGTTTTTTGTGGGCCCAGCATGGTGTTCACCAACGTTTACAACCCGCGTTCTGCTGTTTCCAGAAAGGCTGAATATCGTCCGACGCTGATTCGGAAGGGTGCCACCTTGGGTGCCAATTCAACGATTGTCTGTGGTGTAACCGTGGGGCGCTATGCGTTTATAGGGGCAGGTGCGGTGGTCAACCGTGATGTACCTGATTTTGCGTTGATGGTTGGCGTCCCGGCACGGCAGATCGGGTGGATGAGTCGTCATGGTGAGCGACTGCCATTACCCCTCGAAGGGGTGGCCGAGGTTCAATGCCCGCACTCAGTTGATCGCTATCGCTTGAATCAACGGGTGCTTAGCCTGGTTGAGGACTGACGTATCACGCAGGCTCACAACGTAATTCACGAGGACGCAGTCATTAGTACGTCAGCCAGTCTCCCGGCAATCAGCTTCATCGACCTCAAGTCCCAGTATGAGGCGCTGCGACCTGTAATCAATGAACGTATCCAGAGAGTTCTCGACCACGGTCAGTACATCATGGGCCCGGAGGTCAAGGAGCTCGAAGAACGGCTTGCCTCATTCACGGGATCCAAACACTGCATTACGGTCGCAAGTGGCACTGAGGCCCTGTTGATTTCGCTAATGGCGCTGGATCTGAAGCCAGGCGACGAGGTGATTACGACTCCTTTCACGTTCGTTGCCACGGCTGAGGTCATCGTATTGCTCGGCGCCATACCCGTCTTTGTGGATATTGAGCCAGATACCTGCAATATAGATGTGACGCAGATAGAAGCGAAGATTACTTCTCGTACCAGAGCCATCATGCCGGTCAGTCTGTATGGTCAGGTTGCGGATATGGACGAAATCAATGCTATTGCTGCCCGGCACGGCAATATCCCGGTGATAGAAGATGCAGCTCAGAGTTTCGGTGCCACATACCGGAACCGGAAGAGCTGCAACCTAAGCACAATTGGCTGCACCAGCTTTTTTCCAAGTAAACCGCTCGGTTGCTATGGTGATGGTGGTGCGATTTTCACCAATGATGATTTGCTGGCGCAGGCCTGCCGTGAAATTCGTGTGCATGGGCAGAGCAAGCGTTATCACCATACCCGGGTTGGTGTTGGTGGGCGCATGGATACCCTTCAGTGTGCGGTGGTGCTTGCCAAGCTTGAGCGGTTTGACTGGGAAATCGGGCGGCGACGGATGCTTGGGCAACGTTATTGGGAGTTACTGACAAGTTCCGGTGCGCAGGTTGATTTTATTGCTATTCGGCCAGACCGAGATTGCGTGTGGGCGCAGTACACGCTGTTCGTTGATGGCCGCGGTGACCTGCAGGCCCAGATGCAGGGCCTGGGCGTACCGACTGCGGTGCATTATCCCAAGCCGCTTCATCACCAGCCAGCTTACGCAGGGCAATGCGTCTCGGACCAATGCCCAAACAGTGTCGCTGCCAGTCAGCGTGTAATGAGCTTGCCGATATACCCTGATATGACAAATCAGCAGCAGGACTTTGTAGTAGCTAGTCTCCTTATATGAAAACAATAGTTTTGATGCCACAAGCTCCGGACTCTGGCCGTTCTCTATTGCTACAGCCCAGAGGTGGCTGCTGCTTGCCTGACAAAAGGCCATCCTGGAAATGCTAGGTTTAGTGTTCCCCATGGCTTGATGCCACATGCTTTCCCGTCGCGAAGCATTCTTGGCAATATTGGTCCAAAGCTTTGGGTCACTTGCGACAATGGCCGTTACGGTGGTTATCGCACACCGTTTTGGTCCCAGTGGCCAAGGGTTCTGGGCTAATTTTAAGTCCTTGGTCGATTTTGTCTCTACCGTTGCAGCTTACGGATTCCCGGCTGGGTTCCCATTCCTTATTAATGTCAGGCAGGTGTCTGACCTCAGTTTGTTCAGGTTTTCTGCCCTTTACTGTGGCGGGTTGTTGCCGCTGATAGCTATTGCGGTCTGGTTTGCTTGGTTCAGTGGTCTCATTCGGCTGCTTTCAGCAACACCCGATCTGGAGATTGCGCTGATAACTTTGGCATCTGGCGCGCTCACTCTGAATGCGATGATCAGAGGACTGACCCTCGCTGTTGCGTCTACATCTGTTTTCAGTGCGGTTACCGCGTTGCCACCATTTCTGCTTTGTGCTCTTTTGTTGGCATGGCCTTTATCTACAATCAATAGCCTCATGTGGGTAGCAAGTGCAGCGGCGCTTCTCGGTCTGCTTGGGTGTTTGGGGTTCTGGTTGACTTACCGACGCCCCCAAGCAGATGCGGTGACGGAGACGCCAGTGCGGGAGTTGGTGACGTTTGGCGGTTGGAATTTTGCAGTCTCAGTTGCGACTGCGTTGGTTCTGGTGGTGACGCTACAGGTACTGAGTGCCTCTGGTACTGATGTAGCAGAGATTGGGCAATTCAGTGTGGCTGTATTGATTCAGGGAGCTCTCCTGACACCGGGCAACATGCTTGGTCCAGTTATTTATAACGCATGGAGTCGGGCGGCAAGCGCAGATATGCGGTATGCGTCTTATGCGAGCCTCCAACGACTTGCTCTCCCTATTGCTACCTGCGCCTGTATCGCAATTGCGCCTCTACTGAGCGAGATTCTGCCAGTGCTCGTAGGCGGGGGTTTTGAAGGTGCATTGTGGCCAACCTGGATATTGCTGTTGGCCGTTCCGTTCGGATATTGGCTACGGTTGATGGCTAACGTGCTGTTGGCTGTGGGTGCGGCACATGTCTATGCGTTCTCTGCTATTGCGCGACTATTGTCTGTCGTTGCGATCTTGGCATTTTCGGGTGCCCCCGGTATACAAACAGCAGCAATTGCTTGGGTCACAGGGGAGGTGATAGCGGTGCTGATATGTGTGCTTGGGCTTAGGTACTCGTTAGGCTGGTCATTCAGTAAGGTCATGGGTATTCGCCCCGCCGTTATTGCGGAAAGCAGGTGACAGAGCTATCGCTCAAGTCGACCTGCGAACTTGTAGTTCAGACGATTTTTACCAAGTGATATCTATGTTCACCGAGACTGTTACGCGACCGGTCCACTCCAGCGGGAGTATCTCCGTTCGTCCGCTGCTCGGGTTGATCGGGGCGTTATTGCTTGCCTTGGTTGCTTATGCAACAGGGAAGTCAATATTGTCTTTTTCTGGCATTTATATTGCCTTGGCGGCGGTGCCGTTCGTGGTGCGAAGATCAGCATTGAATACGGATGTTTTTCGTCCATTCACTGGCTTGGCTGCCTTGCTCTACCTTTACTCGGTATCTACTCCGTTATTTATCAGCACGACCAATATGACTTATTGGGGCGAGGTGGTCGATGCGGGAGACCTGGCTACGTACTACGTGGCCTGCCTGGCGGCGATTGCCGGTCTCAGCCTTGGTACTGTATTGGCGAGCCATGCTGATCGGCGCTACGGTACTCCGGTTATCCCTACGGCCCCTGACCAATACCAACGCCGCCTGTTGGTCGTGGCGGCTCTGGTCACAGGCATCCTTGGGCTGCCATTCATCGCGGGAAAGTTTGATCCCACAGCGGCAACAAGCTATGGCGATATCGCCCTATCGTTACGTGTCGATAGGCTCGCCGATCAGATTTCCGGTCCCAAGGAGATCTTGTTCGAGATAATTCCCTCAACAATTGTGTTGTGTGCGGCAACAAGCATTTTTTTTGACGGTTCTCGGCGTTTCTTCTTGCGGATACTGGCTGGATCATTGATTGCCCTGTACTGGATAACCAGCATCCTATCGGGTTGGCGGGGCCAGCTCATGGTCGCCATACTCATTGTTGGTATTTTCTTTCACTACCGTGTGCGTGCATTCCGATGGACTAATATGCTCATCGGAGCCGTGCTTATCTATGTGTTGATCAATGGACTGTCGGTAGTACGTGCAAGCTCTAACCCGGTCGAGATGTTTGCGGCTTTGTTGAGTGCGATAGACGACCGAGGACTTCAGTTTTTGGCGATTGAGCAATCTGGAGAGCTTACTACCAGTACCAACTTGATAACTCTGATTCAAGGTATTGAGACTGGCAAAACACAATATGGTTGGGGAACGATCGCTCTCGGGCAAATTGCTGCCTTCCTGCCACGAGCGGTTCTGGTTGATAGACCGGATTTCGGGAGTGAACTGTTCGTCAAGACATTCTATCCCGGCGTATTTGAATCTGGTGGAGGTTATGGTTTCTTTGTGGTTCAGGACGGCTACTGGGACTTTGGATTGTTGGGCGTTATTTCCTATTGCGCACTCTTTGCGTATTTCCTTGAGCGAATGTATCGCGTGCTTTGCTGCAGGTTTCACATGGATCTTGTGGTGTTTTTGTACGCGTTACTTTACTCGCAGCTGGTTTTGTCACTGGTTCGGAGTGGGATTTTTGCGGCAATAAAGGGAGCATTAATAGTGGCCAGTCCAATGCTCTTGCTGCTTTTTTTGTCGCGCGCCATACGGTTTCGGAGATGGCCGAAACCACATATTCCACAGAACAGTATCAGATAGTCCGTTATCGAAACGGAGGAGAACAAAAATTGTATGCGAGTTATCTGGCCCCATAATTTCTCACCAGATGTGCCAAACGCGGGCAACTTTATGCACCGTTTGGCTGCCGGACTGAAGCGTATAGGCGTGCATGTAGACCTTTTGTACCTTGGCAACCTCAGTAACCCATGGAATATGCTGGCGGCCAGAGCCGATGTGCATCGGCGTTGTCGTAATTATGATCTCGTCCATGCGCAGTACGGATCAGCTTGTGCATTTGTGACATCTGGTGCGCCAAGGCCCAGCTTGCTTTCGTTGCGCGGATCTGATTGGCATCAGTATCGTGGGCCGCGTCGTGCCGAAGCACTTCATGCAGTGTTCGCGAATATGTTGTCCAGAGTTAGTATGCGAAGATTTGATGTAATCATCACAATGTCAGAGCGGATGGCTTTGGAGGTGAGGTCTTCCACTGATTGTCGAACGGTAGTCAGTATTCCGGATCCGATCGATACGGATCTCTTCAGTCCACGCGGACGGCAACAATCGCGTATTGAATGTTTTGATACGACTGACGATGCTCCGTGGGTACTGTTCACTACACTGTCTACGTCGAATCCAGCTAAGCGGATCGAGTTAGCGCTGGAAGCTGTGCGTATCGCTCGGAAGCGCATGGACAGATTGGAGTTAAAGGTGGCCAGTGGGGTGCCGCACGAGAAAATGCCGTGGTTTGTTTCGGCTTGTGATGTCGCTTTGTGTACATCTACTCATGAAGGCTGGCCCAACTCGCTGAAAGAGGCGTTGGCCTGTGGTATCCCATTCGTGTCAACAGATGTGAGTGATATGGCGAGGATCGCGAATCGGCACACGGCGTGCAGCGTTTGCGCACCTGATCCTGTAGTAATCGCCAACCGGCTCTGTATTGCATTGGAAAGTGCTGCTGATGACCTCCTTCGAGAGGAGGTTATGTGCATGGGTATAGAGGCCACGAGTAAACGATTGCTGGCAGTTTATGAGGAGCTTCTTTCTGACAGAGTTCGGCACGATTATCGAACTTAAAATATATTTGCAGGGTTTACGGAGTGATTGAATGAACGTGCGTTACGTACCCCTGATTGCCAATCGAGGCGTTCGCACGGTATTCGGCCTGATGGTCGTATACGAGTCCGAAGCGGCCGGCGAGGGTCCGAAGGACGTGCACGTTGTCTTCATCGGGTTCGGTAGCCTGGAGAGAAGTATTACTGAGTGCTCCTGGCGTCACACCAACATTCACTTTCACGACGCTGTCCCACATGAGCAGGCAGTGTCGTTGGTGCGCAGAGCAGACGCAGCTTTCAGTCAGTTGAGAAAACGTCGGGCCGAACGGGTTAGATCCGACATCACGGCCCTGAGTTGGGATGCCTTGGCAGCGCGCTTGACAGTCGCGTATCAGGAGCATCTGCTGGCTCCGCTGAGCGTCGGACCGGTTCGATAAACCTTTCAATTGTCATATCTATGAAAACCCTGAAGAGCCGCCACCGCCGGATCAGACAGGTTGAACCACAGCGGCAGACAGTAGATCGGCAGCATGTGCACCGTCTTCCTGTACGTCTCACCCCCCTCAGCGTCGTTTCTTTCATCGGTACCGCCATCCTGTCAGCAATGTTTGCATCAGCTGTGGCCGGTAAATCAGAGCTTCCTTAGGACACTTCGATATGTGCGGTATTTTTGGAATCGTTTCGAACGGATCGTTCGACAGCAAGGGCCTGCGTGACCTTGCTACGCACGCGCAGCAGCGTGGCAAAGACTCCAGCGGTCTATTCATGCTGGAAGCTGACGGATACCACGTGTATCGCGCCGACTACCGCGTCACGAGGTTGCTTCGCGAAGTGAAGCCAAAGTCCGGCAGCCTCATAATGGGGCACAGCCGTCTGATCACCAATGGCCTGCAAGACAACCAACCCGTCGTGCGTGAGGGTATTTGTGTCCTGCATAACGGCATCATCGTCAACGAAGACGCCGCCTGGGAGGAGGCGGGCCGGCCTCGGCAGCTCCAGATCGATTCGGAGGTTATAGCGGCGATCATCGCTACTGGCCTTGAAAAGGGATTGTCACTGGCGGAGGCTGCCCGTGAAGTGTTGCGCACTTGCGTTGGTGTTGTTGCCTGCGCACTGGCGGTCCCGAGTCGCGGCGAGCTGTGCCTCTTCTCAAACAACGGCAGTCTTTATCTGGGTGAGAAGGATGGCCGCCAATACTTCAGCTCTGAATCGTATCCGCTCGAACAACTCGCATGTACCGGATTGGCTCAGATCAGGGATCCTGTCGTGCTGGCCATACCTGCGTCGCCGGCGGAAATCTCGATAGATGACCGGCGCACCCGCAGGCTCAATCTGATACCGACGCTCTCCAAGGCTTCGACCGAAGAGCGATTGCTGCGCTATGAGACCCCTGAGATCCGACGATGCACCCGGTGCATCCTGCCGGAGACCATGCCCTTCATCAGCTTCGACGCGCAGGGCGTGTGCAATTATTGCCGACACTACAAGCCGCGCAACGCTCCGCGTCCGAAGGAAGAGTTGTTCAAGCTGGCCGAACCTTATCGGCGCACAACTGGCAACGACTGCATCGTGCCATTCTCGGGGGGGCGTGATAGCTGCTATGCGCTGCATCTGGTGGTCAACGAACTCAAAATGAAGCCGGTGGCCTACACATACGATTGGGGTATGGTTACAGACTTGGGGAGGCGGAACATCAGCCGCATGTGCTCCATGCTCGGTGTGGAGAACATCATCGTTGCAGATGACATCGAGCGGAAGCGCAAGAACATAGCGATGAATCTGAAGGCGTGGCTGAAGTCGCCGCACCTGGGACTTATCGCCCTGCTTACCGCGGGGGACAAACACTTCTTCCGCCATGTCGAAACGATCAAGAAGCAGACCGGCATCGGCATGAACCTGTGGGGTGTCAATCCGCTCGAGGTAACCCACTTCAAGACTGGTTTTCTGGGAATTCCGCCGGATTTCGAGGAAAAGCGCGTTTACAGCCATGGTGCGATGAAACAGTTGCGCTATCACGCGCTGCGCTTCCGGGCCATGCTTAAAAGTCCTGGGTACTTCAACTCGTCGCTGTGGGACACCCTGTCCGGCGAGTACTACCGAAGCTTTACCAACAAGCTCGACTACTATCACATCTTCGACTACTGGAGATGGGACGAAGACCAGATCGACGAGACGCTGATTAACCAGTACGACTGGGAGAAGGCCGTCGATACCAATACGACCTGGCGTATCGGCGACGGCACTGCCGCTTTCTATAATTACATCTACCAGTGGGTCGCGGGTTTCACCGAGCACGATACCTTTCGGAGCAACCAGATCCGTGAAGGCGATGTGAGTCGCGAGGAAGCGCTTGCGCTGGTTCTCGACGAAAATCGGCCCCGCTATCCCAACATCAAGTGGTATCTCGATGCCTTGGGCATGGATTTCTCCGAGACCATCTCGGTCATTAATCGCATCCCAAGGCTCTATCCGCTGGAGCGGGTAATGGCGCATCCGTCAGGGTCGAGCTCGCGGTGACGTGACGATGAAGATCTGGTATTTGTCTGCCTACGACCAGCCGAAGGGGCAGTCGACGCGAACCTACGAGTTTTCGCGGGAGCTGGCCCGTCGTGGGCACGATGTCACGATGTTTACCAACGGGTATTGTCATTATCTGCATGTAGACAAACTTGGCCCTGATGAGCCCTGGAGAGTCGAGTCCATCGACGGTATCAGGGTGGTCTGGCTCAAGACGCATCATTACCAGGGCAATGGTGCTGGTCGTGGACTGAATATGCTGACGAACGTTATCGCCAGTCTGCGGGCCTCGCGTGCACTTCCCGATCATCCGGATATCGTCATTGGCCCCTCGGTACCGACACTCACCGGTTGGGCGGCATATCAGCTGGCCAGGCGGTATCGTGTACCGTTCGTTTACGAGGTGCGCGATGTCTGGCCCGATGCGCTGGTGGATATCGGCGGGCTGTCCCGACGTAGTCCGGTGTATCACGTCTTCAGGTATATCGAGAAACTGCTGTATCGCCGATCCCAGCGTATTTCCTCGGTACTACCCTTTCTCCATGAACATGTTGCCGCCAGTGGTGGTGACCCGAATCGGGTCGTCTGTATTCCCAATGGCGTGGATATTGCGTCCTTTGCTCTGGATCCGGACTACGACGGCGGGGTGGGGCGACAGCTGGTTGTGATGTATGTGGGGGGCTTCGGTCTCGATCATGATGTTCCAACCATTATTCGGGCTGCAAAAAGGCTCCAGGATGCGGGCGACGACCTGTTCCGTTTCGTGATTATCGGTGGTGGCGTCCGCAAGCCCGAGTGTGAGGCGGAGGCCTGCAGTTATGGCTTGCGGAATCTTGAGTTCCGGGCGCCTATACCGAAGTCGGAACTGCCCCGCGTGCAGCGGGAAGCGGATATATTGGTGGCGGCGATTACAGACTCGAAATCCTATCGTTTTGGCCTGAATCTCAACAAGATGTGCTCCTATTTCGCATCGAGCCGCCCGGTGCTGTTGTCCGGCAATCCGCCGAACGATTCAGTGCAGGATGCAGGTGCTGGGGTCAGTACTGCAGCCGAAGATGTGGACGCGATGGTCGCTGGTCTCCGGAAACTGGCCAGCATGGGGCCCGCAGCACGAGTTGAGCTGGGTATTCGCGGCCGGCGATATGCAGAGACCATGTTGAGCATGGAGGCGCTTGGGCAGCGTATGGAAGACATGCTGATGGCATCGGTTGCCGAGTATGAAGAGCGTGGTCGCCCAGGATCATGATTGTGATGAATGCATTTTCTCGGGGAAGGTAATGGAAGACAGAAAACTCAAAGAGATCGAACACTCGAGGAAGCGACGCGAGATCCTGCAGGGCTTCGAGCGGATTGCCGATACCCATGCTGCCACGCAGGTTGAGAATCTCGATGAACTGATCAAGGACAAGGAGAAGTTTGACTACAACTTCTCCAACATGAAGTACTACGCGATTACGGTTGCGAGTGAGGACTACAAGCACAAGTGGCTGGAGAAGTATTGTGCTCCCGGCAAGAAGGTGCTGGATTTTGCTTGTGGCAATGGTGAAAACGGTATTTATGCGGCGTCCCTCGGTGCTGACACCATCGGCCTTGATATTTCACCTGAGGGTGTTGCCAATGCTAACAAAAATGCTGAAAAGTCCGGTGTAGCGGATCACTGCAGGTTTGTGGTGATGGATGGCGAGAACATGACATTCGATAACGATACCTTCGATATCGCGGTCGAGTATGGAGCATTGCATCATGTCGATCTCGATGCGGCGCTGGCTGAGTTGGTGCGTGTGATCAAGCCCGAGGGCAGGATGGTTTGCGTGGAGGCACTGAACCACAATCCGCTCATCCATTGGTATCGTCAGCGTACGCCACATCTCAGGACGGAGTGGGAAGTCGAGCATATCCTGGGTGTCGAGAGCCTGGGTGTCATGCGCAAGTATTTCGGTCATGTCGAAGTGAGGTTTTTTCATCTGGCCGCACTGGCGCTTGTTCCGATCCGACGGACGTTCCTGTTTCGGCCGTTACTCACGATTTTCAATCTTATTGATCGAATCCTGCTGTCAACACAGTTCGTGGGCAAGTACGGCTGGATTATGGTTGTCGAGTTGGCGCAGCCGAGGAAGTGATGTACGGGCTTGCCAAGCGCACCTTCGACGTCGTGCTTTCGGTATTCGTCGTCCTGGTTGCGGCGCCATTCCTGCTTGTGATCGCTGCGATCATCACGCTCGAGTCTCCGGGGCCGGTTTTCTACAGGGGCCAGCGGGCTGGTCTGGGCGGGCGGGTTTTCCGGATTTTCAAGTTCCGGAGCATGGTTTCTGATGCGGAGAATAAGGGTGGATATTCCACTGCCGCTGATGATCCGCGAGTCACCAGAGTTGGTCGGTTCTTGCGAAAGCACAAGCTCGATGAGTTGCCCCAGTTTTTCAATGTGCTGTGGGGCGATATGTCACTTGTTGGGCCACGGCCACAAGTGCTGTTTTATACAAATCAGTATCAGGGAGAGGAAGCGTTGATTCTTTCCGTTAAACCGGGAATTACTGATTTTGCCTCCTTATACTTCGTGGATATGGATACTCTACTTGGTAGTGGTGATGTTGATGTCCGGTATCAAAAAGAGATCGAGCCGGTAAAGAACAAGTTACGGCTTCGATATGTCAAAGAGCGATCATTTCTTCTCGATCTCAGAATTCTTGTTGAGACGGCATTTAAGATATTCGGTGTCGATAACGTAACCCGACTGAATCTTTCCGCTGAATGAAATCTCAAGTCAGTGGTAGTGATCTATCTGTTTCGAAAATGTGTTTCGGGTGCGAGGCGCTTGGTGGTACTGATTGGGGTGCTGTCGACCTGCCTGAGATAGGTCGCGCGATTGGCAGAGCGCTAGAACTGGGCGTCAACTTTTTCGACACTGCGGCAGTTTATGGTCTCGGACTCTCGGAGCAGAGGCTGGCGGAAGTTCTTGGTAGCAAGAGACATGATCTGGTCATCGCTACTAAAGGGGGCTTGTCGTGGCAGGAGTTGCAGGCAGATGGCAGGGCATTTGTCCGGCGCGATAGTTCCAAGGCCAATTTACGCCAAGGGGTAGAAGATAGTCTTCGACGCCTTCGCCTGGAGCGCATTCCGCTGTACTACATTCACTGGCCTGATCCAGAGACGGATATCAGGGCCGCATTTGAATGTCTGATGGAATTGCGTGAAGAGGGAAAGATTCATCACATTGGATGCTCAAATTTTGAGGCCAGCCAAATTCGTTCGGCCTGTCAGGTCGCTAAGCTGTCCTTTGCCCAGTTGCCGCTTAATATCCTGGGCGAGGGCCCGACAGCAGAAATGCAGGCCACACTGGATAGTCATGGAGTAGGCATTGTTGCGTACAATGTTCTGGGCAGCGGGCTGCTCACCGGAAAATTCAATGCGCGGTCACAGTTTCCCGCTGATGACCGGCGTTCCAGGCTACCGATATTCCAGGGTGATCGCTATCGGCATGCGCTGGCTCGGGTGGAGGAGATCCAATCCGTAGCGGCGATGGCGGGCCTCTCGGTTACGCAATACAGTATTGGCTGGGCGCTTGAGCGTCCGGCGGTAATTGCAACGATTCTTGGTATCAAGAGTGCCGGGCAACTTGAAGAGAACTGGTCAGTATTTTACGGAAGACGGTTATGACAGTGGGAAGGGGGGATACAGGATCCAGAGCTGGGGTGGGGGATCTTGCAGACCCTTCCCGATACCATCAGCCGATTGATATCAGGGGCCAGGATCCAGATGGTCTGCAGGCGCAGCTCCGTGCCATTCTTGCCATTCGAATGGCCGAGCAACATCTTGCGAACATGCGTCGGGACGGGTTGATTGGTGGCCCGGTTCATCTGAGTGTGGGGCAGGAGGCGGTTGCGGTTGGCGTATCAGCCAACCTGCGTTCCTCGGATCGGGTCTTTGGCGCACATCGTTCTCACTCCCATGTGCTGGCGCTCGGCGCCAGTTTGCATCAACTGTTCGCCGAAGTTCTAGGCAAGAACACGGGTTTGTCTCGCGGTATGGGTGGTTCGATGCACCTGTGGGATGGTCCGCGTGGATTCTATGGGTCGGTGCCCATTGTAGCGGGGACCGTGCCGCTTGCGGTCGGTGCTGCGCTGGCTGCGAAACTGTCGGGTACCGATGATATTGGAGTCAGCTACCTTGGTGATGGTGCGGTAGAGGAAGGCGCAGTCCACGAATCGATGAACCTTGCCCGGGTACTACAGGCGCCAGTACTGTTTGTGGTTGAGAACAACTTCTTCGCCAGTCACATGCACATTCGCTTGCGCCAACCGTTGGAGTCCACGGCACGTTTCGCGACCGCGCATGACATGCCCTGTGAAGTCGTTGACGGCAATGACGTTGTGGCGGTCAACAAGGCAACCGCCGGCCTGGTCGAACACGTCCGCAGTGGACGAGGGCCGGCATTTCTGGAGGCTGTTACCTTCCGCTGGTATGGTCATGTGGACTGGCGCGAGGATATTGACGTTGGCGTCAATCGTTCGATTGATGACCTTGCCAACTGGCGCGCCCGTGACCCTTTGTCTCGCCTCACAGTCGCGATGGAAGCGGCCGGGTGCTGGTCAGCAGCGCAGCACGCTGATCTGGTCAAGGCTATCGGGAAGGATGTGGCGGATGCATGGGAGCAGGCGATGAACGATCCCTGTCCTGAGCTGGAAGCCGTACTCGATCGGGTGTATGCGCGATGAAGTACAACTACGGATCGGCTATCTGTGCCGCTTTCGAGTACGTCCTCGATACCTATCCAGAGGCGTTCATCCTCGGCCAGGGATTGTGGAGTCCCTGGTATGTTGGCAATTCCATGACTGGTCTCGACAAGAAGTATGGGACTCACCGGGTTATTGACACGCCGGTCTCTGAGCTTGCGTGTACTGGTGCCGGGGTTGGCGCTGCGCTGGCCGGGATGAAGCCAATCGTCGTCCACCCGCGTATGGATTTCATGCTCTACGCCATGGATGCCATCGTGAACCAGGCGGCGAAGTGGTCACACATGGTTGGGGGGCAGGCGCACCCGGGAGTCACCATTCGCGCCATCATCAATCGCGGGGGCGAGCAAGGTGCACAGCACTCGCAGGCCCTGCACGCCTGGTTTGCCCATATCCCGGGTCTGCGTGTCGTTATGCCTGCGACTGTGGCGGATGCCCGCGACCTTCTGATCGCTGCGGTCGTGAGTCGTGACCCGGTCATATATATCGATGACCGTTGGTTGTACGATCTTGAGGATGAATTGCTACCAGTTCAGGAGATCGATCTCGCGGTACAGGGCCCCAGATGTCTGCGCGAGGGATGCGACCTTAGTCTTGTTGCCGCCGGCTACTCGGTCCGCCTGGCATTGGATACAGCTGACAGATTGGCTAGCGAAGGAATCTCCGCTGAGGTTATCGATCTCAGGGTGCTTAACCCCTTCTACCCGGATTTGGTTATCAAGTCAGCCCGTAAGACCGGGCGTCTATTGGCAATCGACGGGGGCTGGCGAACGTGTGGTATGGCGGGTGAGGTCATCGCGACCGTTGCTGAGGCTGGTGTCTCGGCACGTATGCGGCGTGTCACGCTGCCAGATGCCCCAGCGCCGACCTCGCGGGTGTTGGAAAATGCGTATTACCCGAAAGTAGAGGCCATTGTGTCTGCTGCTTCAGGACTTATTTAGAGCCCGCTTTACATTGTTGATATCGGTTTCTTGTTTGGATGGCAGTGGCCTGATTCTCGCGTAGCATCCCGACTTAAGTCCTCGCTATAATGCGGCAAAACCAGGAAGGACGAATGAGAGTCGCCAAAGTCCAATCCCGGCTGATCCAGCTTCCCGGGCTGGCCAAGCGCCTCATCGTGGCAATCAGCGATGCAGGTGTTCTGGTCCTGACCCTGACTCTGAGCTTGCTGGTCCTGCACCAGTTTGCCTTCCCGTCCAGCCCGGCGATCGCCTGGTTGTTTCCAGCCGTCCTGCTGATCGGTATCCCGGCTCTCGCCAGTCAGGGGCTCTACCGGGCCATCATCCGGTTCATTGGTTCGCGCATGGTACTTGGCGTACTGGGCGGCACAGTCCTGATCACGATAACCATGACCCTGATTGCTGCGGCACTCGGCGTCGTGACCGGCCCGCAGCTTGTGTCCTTTGCACTGGTGTTCTATGCCTTCGGGGTTATCGGACTCACCAGCAGCCGGTTTCTGATGCGTGCCCTGGTATCCGATCGCCGTTTGGGCGGTGAGCGCGTGGCGATTTACGGTGCAGGCCGCGCCGGTCTGCGCCTGGTCGCCGCGGCAACAGACCACCGTGACTTTCTGCCGGTACTCTTTATCGATGACAACCCGGCGCTGCAGGGGCGGACGATTGCCGGACTGCCGGTCGTCAGCCCCGGGAAGGCCGCGAAGACGCTCGTCGCGCTGCGCATCGACCGGGTGCTGCTGGCCATGCCGTCTGCCGGTCGGCGCAGGCGCAAGAAGATCATCGACAGCTTCAGCAACCAGTCGGTACGCCTGCAAACGGTGCCCGATATCGGTGACCTGTTGACCGGCAAGGCGCGTCTTGAAGACATCCGGGATATCGATGTGAACGATCTGCTCGGTCGCGACATCGTGCCGCCGCATGACGGCCTGCTGGATGCCTGCATACGCGACAAGTCGGTGATGGTCACCGGTGCCGGTGGTTCGATAGGTTCCGAGCTGTGTCGGCAGATCGTCGAACTCGGGCCACGCCGGCTGGTGCTGTTTGATCTCGGCGAGCACGCGCTCTATCAGATCGACCAGGAGCTGACGAATCTGGTCCGGGCCCGCGGATTGAACGTCGAGATCGTTGCGCTGCTCGGTTCTGTCCACCACCGCGACCGGGTGCGCGGTGTGATTTCTGCTTTCGGCGTGCAGACGCTCTATCACGCAGCTGCCTACAAGCATGTGCCGATCGTCGAATACAACATGATCGAGGGTATCCACAACAACATCATCGGTACCTGGCATACCGCCGAAGCTGCCGACGAGGCCGGCGTTGAAACCTTCGTGCTGATTTCCACCGACAAGGCGGTGTTGCCCGTCAACGTGATGGGCGCCACCAAGCGCTTTGCCGAGCTGGTCTTGCAGGCCATGGCTGAGCGGGGCAGCAAGACGCGTTTCTGCATGGTGCGCTTTGGCAATGTGCTCGAGTCATCGGGCTCGGTCGTGCCGCTGTTCCGCAAGCAGATCCGGGACGGCGGTCCGGTGACCGTCACGCACAAAGACGTGATCCGCTATTTCATGACCATCCCGGAGGCGGCCCAGCTGGTGATCCAGGCCGGCTCGATGGGACAGGGCGGGGATGTCTTCGTGCTCGATATGGGTGAACCGGTGCGGATCGCCGATCTGGCCCGTCGCATGATCAACCTGATGGGCCTGACAGTGCGCGATGAGGCCAATCCAGAGGGCGATATCGCCATCCACTACACCGGGCTGCGCAATGGCGAGAAACTCTATGAGGAGCTGCTGATCGGCTCCGACGTGACGCGTACCGAGCACCCGATGATCATGCGCGCCATGGAGGAGTCGCTGCCCTGGCCGAAGGTGCGGCATTTTCTGGCCCAGTTCCAGCTGGCCGGCAATGCCTTTGACTGCGAGCAGACCCTGAACCTGCTGCTGGAGAGTGTTAACGGGTTCGTACCGGTCTGTGAGGGTATAGACGATCTGGTCTGGCAGGCCCGCCAGGCTGATCTGAACAGCGCCGCGACGATGACCGGCAAGGCGGCGATGAGCCCCCCGGCGTCAAACGGGTCGCTGGTTGACGTGGAATCTGGCCGTCGGGCGTGACGGGATTGGTTGCCTTCAGCGTCTGAGCAGCTAATCTAGCTGTTGTTTTTCCGCTGGGTCCTGAGAAATAACGATGAAAATCACCATACACGGCACGGGCTACGTGGGTCTGGTTACGGGCGCCTGTATCGCGCAGGCCGGTAACCAGGTGCTGTGTGTTGATATCGACGCCACCAAGATCGCAGCGCTCGGGCGTGGCGAGATCCCCATCTATGAGCCCGGTCTGGCAGATGTCGTAAAGCGCAGCCATGCGGCCGGACGACTGCAGTTCACCACCGACGTGGCAGCGGGTGTCGCGCACGGTGACATCCAGTTCATCGCGGTGGGTACACCGAAGAATGAAGACGGCTCGGCCGACCTGCGCCACGTGCTGACCGTCGCGGAAACCATCGGTCGGCACATGAGCGGCTACAAGGTGATCGTCGACAAGTCCACGGTCCCCGTCGGCACCGCCGACCGGGTTCGGGAGACCATTGCCGCGACGCTGGCAGCGCGCGGTGCAAAGCCTGAATTCGACGTGGTCTCGAATCCGGAGTTTCTCAAGGAAGGTGCGGCGGTTGCTGATTTCATGAAGCCTGACCGCATCATCATTGGCACTGACAGCCCGCGAGCTATTGAGTTGCTGCGTCATCTCTATGAGCCCTTCAGCCGCAGTCACGACAAGCTGATTGTGATGGATGTACGTTCGGCCGAGCTGACCAAATACGCGGCCAACGTGATGCTGGCGACCAAGATCAGCCTGATGAACGAGCTGGCCAATATCGCCGAACGCTACGGTGCAGACATCGAACAGGTGCGCATCGGTATCGGCTCCGACCCGCGTATCGGCTATCCATTTATATACCCCGGCTGCGGTTACGGCGGCTCGTGTTTCCCCAAGGACGTGCATGCACTGATTCGCTCGGCCGAGGATATCGGTTATGAGGCCGAGCTTGTGCGTGCCGTGGACAGCGTCAACAACCGGCAGAAAGAGGTCCTGTTTCGCAAGATCAGCAGCCATTTTGGCGGGCAGTTAAAGGGCCGGACCATCGCCCTGTGGGGGCTGGCCTTCAAGCCCAATACGGATGACATGCGTGAGGCCGCGAGTATGGTCCTGATGGAGGCGCTGTGGGCGGCTGGCGCAAAGGTCCGCGCCTATGATCCGCAGGCGATGGCCGAGACCCGCCGTATCTGTGGAACACGCGCCGACCTCGCGCTGTGCAGCTCTGCCGACGAGACCCTGACCGGTGCCGATGCGCTGGTGGTGGTCACCGAGTGGCAGGAATTCCGCAGTCCGGACTTCGAGCGTATCCGCGCCGCGATGTCTGGCCCGGTGATCTTCGACGGCCGAAATATCTACGATCCGCGCCAGCTCGAGCAGCTCGGCTTCGACTACTACGGGATCGGGCGGGGCAAGAGTGGCTTCAGCCGCGATTCCTGACCAGCAATTGCGGCTGAAGCCGCTCCTACGCGGGATACGAGTACGGGTAATACGAACCAAGCTCGCCGCGGTTGAGCGCCTTGTTGAGCACCAGGCCTACCGGCTTTTTCAAATCGAGTATTTCCAGTGAGCGCGTCACGCTGCTTTTCGGTGTCACGCCGGATTCAACAACCAGCAGGAACTGACCGGCCAGTGCGGTGACCGCTGGCGCCTCGTTGGTGATCAGCAGTGGCGGCGCGTCGAGGATGATGATCCCGTTGGGGTCACGGTCTGCCAGCTGGTGGAAGATTTCCTGGCAGCGATGACTGTTCAGCAATTCGAGTGCGTCCGTCGCAGTCTTGCCTGCCGGTAGCACCCAGAGCCCCGGAATATCGGTCCGGCATACCACCGCTTCAAGCACAAGTCCGGTGTTGCCGATCAGGTCGTAAAGGCCCGGGTGCCCGGTCAGGCCCATCTGGCGCGTGAGGGTGGGGTTGGCATTGTCCGTATCGATCAGCAACACATTGCGGTCTTTCTCCAGCGCCAGTGCATAGGCGAGGTTGCTGGATATGAAGGTCTTGCCGGCACCCTGCAGGGGGCTGGTGACCATGATCGTCTGGGTGCCGGGCGTGGCCAGCGGCCCAAATGCACACTGCAGGACAGGACGCTTGAGGCGGCGAAACTGCTCATAAACCTTCGCGTCGGCGATTTCAGTGACCAGGCTTCCGCCAGTGTCCAGCCGGGGGAAAGCAACGACATGGTCAGGCGCTTCGTGCGTCGGCCGTGGCAAGGGCGTGACCCGGCCGGTGCCCGGGGATGTCTTTGCCGGTTCCGTGGTCGTATTTTTTGCGGCTTTGGCCCGGGCAGCGAGAATGGCGCGTTCGATGATGGTCATGCGTTAAAGAACCTGTTGATGAGCAGCACCGCGATATAGGCTACCAGCAGCGCGCTTGCTGTCAGCTGGAAGCGCCAGTTCCGCAGCTGAGCTGCCGCCGGATCGCCGACGATGCTGACCATGCCGTAGACGGGCACGCCGGCGGCCTCGTTGAGCGGGGTCGTGGAGTAGAACTTCGGGTCCCGCTGGCCGAGCAAAAAGGTCACGGCCAGTCCACCGCCCAGTGCGACAAAAAGTACCAGGGTGTTCAGCAAAAGCCGGTTCGGGCTGCTCGGTCGCAGGGGGGTGCGCGGCGGGTCCAGAACCTTGAAGGTAACGTCCTTGTTGTCGGCCTGGACCTCCTGGTTCATCCGCGCCGACTCGAGTCGCTTCAACAGCGTTTCATATTCGGTTTTTACCACGGTGTAATCGCGGTTCAGGCGCGCCAGCTGCGCCTCCACTTACGGA
>CAYJPG010000020.1:0-34112 GCA_964371995.1 uncultured Chromatiaceae bacterium
GACGCCGACACTCGACGCTGGGTTACCTGAGTCCAGTCGATTATGAGAAAGCGATGGGCTCAGGCTGAAGGTGGTGTCATCGAAACTGGTAGCAACCCACGTACGCCATATAGATCGTTAGCGGACTATTGCTCAAGACGTGGGACACGTCTCGGTGCTACTCGACAGGAGTCTGTGACGGTGGGTCAATGGGACCTCGCTAAAGCAGCGTCTCTGGGGTCGATTGATTGTGAACGTGGCCTACTGTCAATAGGTTTTCGTGGCCTCATCGAGGCTCCGATTCGGGCCCGAAAAGGCCGCGCAGTGTGGAAGGATGTTGCCGTCTTCCATTACCAGCCGCGAGGTGACGAACATGGCGTATACCATCCAGCACGAGACTACTTTCCTTCGACGCAAGCAGGTCGAGACGCGCACGGGGCTTTCGCGCAGCACAATCTACCAGTACATCAAGGACGGCTTCTTCCCGAAGCCGATACCGCTCGGGCCGCGGGCGGTCGGCTGGCTCGAATCAGACGTGAGCGACTGGATTGCGGCGCGGGTGCAGCGCGCGCGAAGCGGCAGCGGGCAGGCGGTGTGACGAACTGTCCGCATGGTTGAATCCAAACCCGAACATTGCGATAGCTCATGCGGTTTATTTTGACGAAACGTATTTCTGACCTTGTCGATGCGATTCAGGTGCTGGGCTTACAGCACTGGCCGCGGCCATGCCGAGGCAGTTAGGCAAGACCGCTTACGCTCGCTTACTAGCGTGAATCGGTACGACGGCACCCCCGCTTCGCAGCCCCTCCAGATACTTCGCCCACTCCGTCATTAGCTTCTTACGCTCCGGCAGGTACTGCGCCCGGTTATAGGCCGCCTTCACCTCGTTCTTCTCGGCATGGGCCAACTGGACCTCGATAAGGTGCGACTGGTAGCCGAGCTCATGGAGCAGCGTGGATGCCGTCGTCCGGAACCCGTGGACGGTCATTTGATCTGACGTATAGCCCAGGCGGGCTAGAGCAGCACCCAGTGTGTTCTCGCTCATCGGTTTCGATGGGCTGCGAATACTCGGGAAGCAATAGCGGCGCCCACCCGTGTGGTCGTGCAGCTCCCGCAGAATCGCAATTGCGGGCTCTGACAGCGGCACCAGGTGCTCCCGCTTACCCTTCATCTTCACCGCAGGGATCGTCCACTCGCCCGCGTCCAGATCAATCTCAGCCCACTCGGCGCGACGTAGCTCACCAGGTCTCACGAATACCAGCGGGGCAAGCCTCAGCCCACTCTTGACTACGAATGTCCCTTCAAACTGGTCTATTGCCCGCAGTAACGCCCCCACAGCCTTGGGGTCCGTAATGGCTGCAAAGTGTTTGAAGTTTCGG
Organism: uncultured Chromatiaceae bacterium; assembly: GCA_964371995.1. Taxonomy (GTDB): domain Bacteria; phylum Pseudomonadota; class Gammaproteobacteria; order Steroidobacterales; genus SHZI01. The sequence goes on from CAYJPG010000020.1 coordinate 1,359, forward strand.
GCTGGGAGAATCTCCGTCAGCTTATAGCTGGGGTCTGCCGATACCCGGTGGGTTCGCATTCCGTAGCGAAAGACCATACCCAGGGTTTGCAACACGCGACGAGCGGTGTCCGGAGACTCAGCCGCTATCGTCTGCGCCAGCACGACCAGCTCTGGTCCGGTGATGGACGTAATCGGCTGATTGCCAAACTTGGGGAATACATGATTCTTAAGCCGCCCCATGATTTTCTCATGATGACTCTGCGCCCAACCGTCCTTTCTGGTTTCAAACCACTCCAGAGCGATAGCCTTGAACGTATTCCCCGTAGCAGCGTGGAGGGCCACCTTGTTTGCCTGCCGCTGTTTGCTGGGATCAACCCCGCCGGCAAGCACCTTCCGGGCTTCATCGCGCCGCTCTCGCGCCTGGGCCAACCCGGTATCAGGGTAGGTACCCAGACTGATCCGCTTTTCCCTGCCTGCGTATCGGTACTTGAACCGCCACCAGCGCCCTCCAGCGGGGCTGACCTCGAGATACAAGCCGAGTGAATCAGCAAGCTTGTAGGGCTGCTGACGGGGCTTGGCAGCCCGTATGGTGCGGTCTGAGAGAGCCATGGGGGCAACTCCTCACCCGTAAGGGGCAACAGGGGCAACAGGGTTTGGACTTGCCCCCTATGTTGCCCCTGTTTGGGGGCAGATTCCAGCGGATTGTATCCGCCGGCATCGGTACATCCAGACACAAAAAAGCCCGTATTTACGCGGGCTTACGGTACTTATTGGACTTCGCTGGAATCTGAATTGGTGGAGCCGGGGAGGATCGAACTCCCGGCCTCCGCATTGCGAACGCGGCGCTCTCCCAGCTGAGCTACGGCCCCACAGCGGCGCACAGTCTACTGAAAGCAGGCCTCGCTGGAAACCTCGGCCTGATCCGGCCTCAGGTAGCCAGTACGCAGCGGCCGTGGTCCAGGACGATGGCGTCGCGCCTGGGGACACGGAGGCGGAACGAGACAACATTGGCGTCCTGCCACAGCTCGGCCTGCAGGGTCTCGCCGGGCGTGACGGGGCCGGAGAAGCTGGCTGCGAATGAGTGGATCAGGGTGTGGTCGTACTCGCAAATCACGCGCAGTACGGCATGGCAGGCGATTCCATAAATACAGGTGCCTTGCAGGAGGGGTGCAGCGGGATTGGCATGCCGGGGATCGCGATCCCCGCACAGCCGGAACAGCAGCGACTGATCTTCCCGCGTCTCCAGCAAGGTGCTGAGGTCCGGCGGGCGCTCTGGAATGCGGTGAGCCGCAATGCCGGCCACCCCGCGTGGCCCGCCAAAGCCCCCGTCACCGCGTGCGAACAGCGTGCGGCGCAGACTGAACAATGGCTGATCATCCTTTGACCTGCGCGCCCTGCTCTCGACGACGATCAGCGCACCGGTATCTGCACCCTGGTCGACCACGGAAACCACCGCGCTGTCGATCAGCAGGGAGCCCGCCTCTTCCAACGGACGATCGAGCGTCAGCCTCTCGGCATGATGCACCACGTGCGCTGCATCCCAGCCACAATCCTGCAGCAGACCACCGGGTACGAGCGTACTGGCGAGCGTGGGCAAGGCATGCAGGCCGGCAAGCTCGGAGACAAAGGGAAGTTCGTCACGATTACGCGGATCGCGGCCGAGGCCAACGGCAAGGGCATAGAGCAGCGTATCGCGGTCAGAGTAACTGACCGCTTCACTGCGACTGCGCAGCGACATGAGGTGTTCGTAATCGACGGGCATCCGGGTGGAGGTCTATTCCTCCGGCGCAACGATCAGCGTCATGCCATCGATTGCATCTGTCACTTTGACCTGACAGGCCAGCCGCGATTCCGGACCACGGTAGGTTTCCGTGCCCTCAAGCAGCTCCGTCTCATCACTCTGCGGGCCCGGTACTTTGTCAAACCACTCCGGGCTGATGAAGATATGACAGCTCGCGCAGGAGCACATGCCGCCACACAATGCCTCGATGCTGTCGTCGATCTCCCGCAGCGGCTCCATCAGGGTGAGGCCGTTGTCTACTTTGAGCGTGTATTTCTTGCCGCTCCGGTTGGTCACGTAAATCGTCGGCATTGTCCCGCATCCGTATCAGAAAAAAGGCGCCGGAATATAGCACGAAGCATTTGGCCCCGAACCTGACCGGGATCAGGCCCGGCCGACATTCATGTCAAATGGCGTTTCGTAGTAGCTGCTCTCCTCCGCGCACCGCCGGGCTTCCTCGATCAGCTTGCGCATGCGCAGATCTGCGGTGCTGACCTCGGCGCAGTTTTCACAGCGCGGATCGTCGCAGGGCTGGCGGGAGTAAAGCCAGAACTGGATCGCGCCGGCCAGCAGGCCATCGGCCACATCCCAGGAATCAGCGTCATCGTCAGCTTCCAGCATGCGATTGCCGAGCTCTACCACCTGCTCAGCCGCATTGTCGATAATGGTGTTGTCCTCGTCGTCCATTGAGCTGTACTCCGCTGGGCCGTCGGCCCGGATGGCTGAGCTTCATGCTAACCGATATGAACACAGGCCGGCACCGGCAACCCGATCACAGCACGTCCTGTGCAGCTATAAAATCCGGAATCGTCACAGTGACGAGCGTCCCGTGCCCGACTTCGCTCTCGACAACCAGGCTGCCGTTGTGCGCTTCTGCAATGCGCCGCGCGAGATACAGGCCAAGGCCGAGGCCGCCAGTGCTGCGACAGCGCGCAGGATCCGCCCGATAGAAAGGCTGGCTGATTTTCGGCAGATGCTCGCGGGCTATTCCCGGACCATGATCGCGAATCTGCAGCAGAACCATGCCCGGCTTCACGATGAGCCCGACTTCAACCCGGGGCGCATCCGGTGGCGTGTAACGTAATGCATTCTCGATCAGGTTCCTGGCAACCAGGCGCAGCCGGACTTCATCGACCTCACGCACCACTGCGCCAGCAGGCAGCTTGAGATCGATCCGGCCGGCCTGCTCCTGGAACTCGTCCCTGATCAGCCCGGAGAGCATGGCACACAGATCGACCAGCGAACGCTGCAGCGTGGTATGGCCGACGTTCATGCGCTCGCTTTCGAGCAGATCGGCGATCAGCCGCTCCATCTCGCGAATATCGTCGAGCAGATCGCGCTTGACCTGATTGTCTTCGAGAAATTCAAGCGCTACCTTGGCGCGCGTCAGTGGAGAGCGCAGTTCATGACTGATCGCGAGCAGCAGCTGCCGCTTGGCCTCAAGCATGTCGCGTACGTCGTCCGCCATGTGATTGATGCCGGCAGCAAGATCACCGAGATCATCGCGGCGACTGGTCACGATCCGGTAATCCAGATCCCCCTGGCCAATACGCGAGGTACCAGCCTGGATCCACTTGATCGGACGCACCAGCCAGCGTACCGCCATGAAACACACTGACAGCACGAGCAGGGACAGGAGCACCATGACCACCCCGGTGTAGTCCGGCGGTGGACTCTCGGCAAGTCGTGGTGATGCAAATACCACGACGTTCGGTCCCTCCTTCAATTCAGCAAAGATATGCCCCTGATAGCGCGCAAAGCGCACACGCTCGAGACCACGCGACCAGGACTCAATATCCTTGCTGCTCTTGTCATCCAGGCCGAGGTATGCGATCGGCCCGAAAGGAATCCTGGCGAGGTCCGGAAATCCGGGATCCGAGGACCAGTCGAACCCGGGACTGCTGATGCGGATATCCACGGGAATACGATCCACAATCGCCTTGGCCTTGGCCGGATCGGGCGGCGTACCGATCTCCTTCAGCACCAGATCGGCGTGCAGGGAAATATGCGAACCGACAATCTCGCGCAGATAGTCAGTCTCGCGCACCTTGCTCACTGCATAGATGGAGCCGAAGCCGTAGACCAGGGAAGTGAGGAAAAATACCGCGACCAGGCGCGCCGACAGCGAACGGGTGATTTCCTTGATCATGTGGCCACCGGATCGACGCCAACGAAAGCGTAGCCGGTTCCCCATACCGTCTTGATGAAGCGCGGCTGACGGCTGGTGTCACCGAGTTTTTGCCGCAGGCGGCTGACGAGAATATCAACCGAGCGGGAAAACAGCTGCGCATCGATACCGCGCAGCTCGTTGAGGATTTCGTCACGGTTGAAAGTGCGCCCGGGATTCGAGGCAAACAGCACGAGAAGCTGATACTCCATCGTGGTCAGGTCCAGCGGATTGCCGTCGAGCTCGGCAGTACGTCGTTCAGTATCCACCAGCAGACTGCCGAACCGCAGTGTCGTGTCGTTCTCAGCCTCCGCGGCCTTGCTCCGCCGCAGTACGTTCTGGATGCGCACAACCAGTTCGCGGGGCTCAAAGGGCTTGGAGAGATAGTCATCAGCCCCGATCTCCAGACCCACGATCCGGTCAGTCACATCACCGCGCGCAGTGAGCATCACGACGGGAATCGAACTGGTCTTGCGAATCGTGCGGCAGACATCAAATCCGTCCTGCTCGGGGAGCATGCCGTCGAGAATGACGAGATCCGGCTTGTCGCGCTGAATTTTCATCAGCCCTTCCGATGGACGCACGGCGTTATCGAGCTGCATGTCGAAGCGCTGAAAATAGGCCTTCAGCAGTTCGCCCAGCTTTTCGTCGTCATCGATGAGCAGAATTCGCGTCATGCGTCACGTTTTTCACCGGCCTGATGCCGTCTAATGTCCGGCTGTTCAAGGTTGTGGGTCAACCTTCAGGACCTATCGTAACCCTTTGTAAAAAAAAGGGGTTCGGCGTTACAAATTGTTACAGCGTGTTACCGCAGTGAAAGGACCGTGCAACAAACGGCCACTAATCTGTGCGCGTACCAAGGAACTGTAACGATTTTGCACAAGGAGTGCTGACGATGTTGAGGAATTTCATGAATCTGGGCCTGGACGAGTTCGAACTGCTGGGCGAAGTCCTGCTGGCAGCGGTGGCCGTGACCATTCCGCTCGTAACCCTGCTGCTGTTTCTGGCCAACTGATCAGGGCGGGTCGGAGCACCGTAATCAGGCTCCGACTCGCCTCTGGTTACCCTCCGGGTCAGCTCTTCCGCCAGCGGCCCCGCGACTCCGCCATCTGCTGCGTACCGATACGCATCTCCAGACGCCGATTGAACTCCTGCTCGCCAAGCACCCGCTGCGGCAGCACGTTCATGGGATCGGTACGGTAACCGAGTTCACGAATCCTGAAATCGTAGTCCTGCTGGGCAGCACGCTCATCCTCCGGCACGGTTTCCGCATCGTCCAGCCAGCGGAACCAGCGATCGACGAAGCCGACCAGATACTTTTCGCAGGTGCCGATGTTCTCGTCATTGAGTTCGGCGTGTGAGCTCGTAGCGACCGGTGACATCAGCGCACGCAGATAAGTCCCGTGACTGATGAAGCGCGTCCAGGTCGGATCGCTGCGGAATTTCAGAAAATCCTGATTGGCCGGATCGTAATACTTCTGCAGATAGTCGTAGTTCGTGCGCAGATCTACCCGCGGCGTGTACTCGGCATAGAAGTACAGCTTGGGGATCGTGCCGAAGATGATGCCCATATGCGGCACGCGCGTCTGCTGACTGAGGAATGCGGTGGCATTCATGTCGAGCAGGCTCGCTTTGCGGTTACCGAGCCAGGAGTGCACGAGCCAGTCGACCTCCGGGCCGGTATAACCCTTGAAGGCACCTTCGAGTTGCCCGTCCGGCGAACTCCAGTAATCCTGACCCTCGGTCTGTGCATGCCGCTGCACGCCAAACCGGGCCTGTACCCGCTCGACAATCCTGGAATGAATGTTCCAGCAACGCTCCCAGGCACGCGAGACATCCACGTTGGGATTCTCGGCCAGGAATTCCATAATGGTCTTGGTTTCAGTACCTTTGCTCACGGCTGTCGCTGCTCCTGTCCAGATCGTGCATGGTGGTTGCGGGCGGTGGCGCAGTGTAAGCGATACACCGGCAGCGCCCCACCACCGGGGTGGGGGGCCGCTGACCGGCCCCCACAGGCGAACAATGACCGACACATCTGACAGCGAACGGATACTGCGGGTACGGATTGAGCAGCTGGGCATCGGCAGCATCCGTCGACACATTTTTCTGTGCTGCGACCAGAGCAAACCACGGTGCGCCTCGCGCGAGGAAGGCCTCGCCTCATGGGAATACCTGAAGGGACGCCTCAAGGAACTGGGCCTGACCGGTGCGGGAGGCATTTACCGCACCAAGGCCAACTGCCTGCAAGTCTGCATGCAGGGCCCGGTGGCTCTCGTCTACCCGGAAGGCATCTGGTATCGCCACTGCACACCGGCAGTGCTCGAACGGATCATTCAGGAACACCTGATCGGCGGGGTGCCGGTTGCTGAATTCGAGATTGCCCGTCAGCCGCTGACTCCACCGACACAATAGTCTGCAATCGCGCCAGATATCCTGCTCGCCGCACCGCCGGTGAGCGCCGCATCCTCCTTCAGCTATTCAAAATGAAGGAGCGGCCACATGAATCGTTTTCGACTGAGCCCGGCTCTGGCGCTGGTTCTGCTGGGTCTCTGCATGCCACCGGCCATCGGTGCCGCACGCAACCCGGAGGACAAGGTCCGCTGTGTGAAGCTGGAAGGCCGCATCGCCGAGATCCGTCTTCGGCTGCGTATGGGCTACACCGCCAGGCAAGGCCGCCTGTACAAGCAGAAACTCTCCGCGCTTGAAGCAGAGTACCGGGCGAGTTGTCGATGAGAGGGGGGCCCGACGATCCGAAGAAATCCAGTCAAACCCCGACACGGGACTGGTGACCAGACTGCGATTCGGACCGCCGGGCCTGACCGGTGGTGTCAGCCCGGAATGTGGGAAACCGGGCTAACAAGAATCTGGAAGAGCCTGCCGTGACGCTGTTTTTTACCGTTTGCGAATTGTTGCTCTGGAGCAAAAACAGGCGCTGCATTCAGCAGACGGGTCAGAGTATATACAACTGAATCATGACTGCACCCCGGATTCTGCCGGGCTTTAGACACGGCGCACTTATGCCCGCCAGGTATTAGCTATCTATCTGTTTATATTGACTTGTAGCCCTGTTCAGACGGGTCGCGCGAACGCCTGCCGCACCGCAAATAGCGGTGTAAACCGGGTAAATTTCGGGCTTGACATTACGGTTTCAGGTTCAGGAAATCAGAACCCGGCCAGGCCGGGACAACCGCTATGCTGGTCGCATGTCAGACGCCCAGCACAGAGCCGCAGTACTGGTGATTTTCTGTCGCCGCCCGGTCGTTGGCATCGGGAAACAACGGCTGGCCAGCCAGATCGGCGCGGCACTTGCCGCAGAAATTGCCACGCTCTTGCTGGCTGCAACGCTGGAGGACGCTGCCAGCTGGCCAGGTCCGGTGGTGCTCGCACCCGCTGAGACCAACGACACCACCTGGGCTGCCACCTTGCTCGACAGATCCCTGAGCGTGATCCCGCAAGCTGCCGGCAATCTTGGTGAACGTCTGCAGAGCGTCGATCGCATCGTACGAACCGAGAGACCCGGCGCCGTCATCTATATAGGCAGCGACGCACCGGTGCTCGGTGAAAGCGATTACATGGCGGCGCGCACCGCTCTGGTGCATCACGACGTCGTGCTCGCCCCTGCGCTGGATGGCGGCGTTACGCTGATGGGCGCACGATGCCCCTGGCCGGAACTCGCTGACCTGCCCTGGAGCAGCGAGCAGCTGTATGCTGCACTGAGAGAGCGCTGTACCGCGCACGGCCTGCGCGTCGCCAGTCTGGCTTCGAGCTACGACGTGGATATTGCTGCCGATCTGCCCCGGCTTTGCGCAGACCTGCGCACTGACCAGCGACCGGCACGACAGATGCTGTACCGGAGACTTTGCGGTCTGGGATACTCGGCAAATCAGGATTCAGCGGCGCAGCGATCATGAGCCTGGCGAACAATGTCTTCGAGATCACGCGGCCGCTGCGCTTGCGCCGCAGCGACGCCACTGGCCCGTCGGTCAGCGTGATTATTCCGGTGGTCGCTGACAACGAAGCCCTGGCGCGCCTCATCGACCGGTTGAACAGCCTGGAAGGTCCGCCGGACGAGATAGTGATCGTCGATGGCGGCGCCAGCAGCGGTTGCCGCAGTCTGGCGCGGCGCTTCAGCTGTATTTATGTCAGCGCACGCCGTGGCCGCGGACATCAACTGCATGCCGGCGCATTGCGCGCCTCCGGCGACATCCTGTGGTTCCTGCACGCCGATGCCACACCGCCAGCCAATGCCATCGCCCTGATCCGCGCACAGCACACCGCCGGTTCTGCCGGCGGCTACTTCGGTTTTCGCTTCACCGGTCGGGATACCTGGCACAAGTCGGCACTGGCGCGGCTCATCAATCTGCGCGCCCGCTTCGGCACACCGTACGGGGACCAGGGACTGTTCGCGGCCAGAGCCGCCTACGATGCCGCCGGTGGCTTCGCCGACGTGCCACTCTTTGAAGAGGTGCCACTGGTGCGCGCACTGCGCCGGCATGGCAGTTTCGCCTGCATGCCGGCCGAGATCGGCGTGTCTCCCCGGCGCTGGGAACGCGACGGCTGGATCCGGCGCACGCTCGGCAACCGGCTGCTGGCACTTGGTTACGCCCTCGGGATTCCGCCGCATCGTCTGGCCCGACGATACCAGCCGCTCAGCGACGAAGATGATGGAAACGGTCGTCCCACCCGGCCACGCGACGGCGGGTGAGGCATGCTGACGCGTACCGAAACAAGCTGGCTGCAGACGGATGACGGCACGCCGCGCGGCTGGATCCAGCCGCATACGCTCGATGAGCTCTGGCTACATACCGGAACAGCTTGCAACCTCAGCTGCCCATTCTGCCTGGAAGGCTCGCGGCCTGGCGATAACCGCCTGCAGCGCATCACGCTCAAGGACGCGCGGCCTTTCATCGAAGAGGCGCTGACCCTTGGCGTGCGGCAGTTCTCTTTCACCGGCGGCGAACCGTTCATCGTGCGGGACTTTGTCCGCATCCTCGATTACGCCAGCCGGTACCGGCCCTGTCTGGTGCTGACCAACGGCAGCGAGGCGCTGTTGAAGCGCCTGCACCAGATTGCACGACTCAAAGACGCTCCCCAACCGCTTTCATTTCGCGTCAGCATCGATTTTCCCGACCAGGCCAGACATGACGCCGGTCGCGGTGCGGGCAGCTTTGCTCAGGCGCTCGAGTCACTGCGCGCGCTGCACGGGATGGGCTTTGGTATTTCGCTGGCACGACAAATGCCGGCCGATGAAGACGGCACCAGCGTGGCCGCCGCGTTCCGTAGCCTGCTCGCTGCCAACGGTCTGCCAACAACCACCCGCATCGTCGCCTTTCCGGATTTCGGCACTCCCGGCGAAACGCGCAGCGTTCCGGCAATCACCAGCGACTGCATGACCCGCTACCAGACCGAAGAGACGCGCCGGGCCTTCATGTGCGCGTTCAGCAAGATGGTGGTCAAGCAGGCGGGGGAGATGCGCGTGTACGCCTGCACGCTGGTCGACGATGACCCCGACTATGATCTTGGCCGCACACTGGCCACCGCCATGCCGGCCCGCGTGATGCTGCGCCACCAGCGCTGCTACAGTTGCTTTCGCTACGGATCGAGTTGCAGCGAACTGAGCGGATAACAGCCCGCCTGCCACTCACGCTCAGTAACCGGCATGAAGCGAGGCATCCCATGATCGAGATTGATCCAGCCTGGGCAGGCAAGGTGCAGTTCTACGAACTGGTGTTCGGGCTTTGGACGGCCTACATCTTCCTGGTGCTGCTGTGGGAAAGGATCCTCAATGCACCGTTGCCCGAATGGCGCTACCTGCTGCTCAACTTCATGGGCGGCGGCGCATTCTGGGTCAACCACTATTTCCAGAAAGCACCGTTCTGGAGCCTGATGCTCAATCTTTACACAGTCGTTTTTCTTGCCACCTGGTGCTGGCAGGGAATCGGCGGTCATGCGCGTTCATGGGACTGGAAGATCTCAGCCTTCATCGGCGCGATTGCCTACACCGTGGTATTCATCGCCTTCGAGCAGGTCGCACGCTACGGCGTCGAACAACATGGCGTGAATGAATTCTGGTTTATGGCAGCGAGTTACATCGGCTTCATCGCCGTCATCGTCTGGCGTGGCCGAACCGGAACCCGCGCCTGAACTGACGGTACTCAGGCCGGGAAGAAATCGATGGGCTTGGTAGTCGTCACCGGCGGCACATCTTTTTCCAGGAAGCGGAACATGCGGATGCGCTGCACCAGCTTGCGCTCCAGCTCCTGATCCGCAAGCTCGCTCGATACGATTTCAACCTGCGAGACCTCACCCGAGGCTTCGATGGTCAGCTTCAAAACCAGCTTGCCCTGCAGCTCCGGATTCTCACGCAGCGCACGATTGTAGAGCGCATAGATCGCGCCCTTGTTCTGGTCGAACACCCGCTCGATTTCTTCACGGCTGCGCGAAGCGCGCTGACCACCGGCCGAGCCGCCTTCACTCGCACCGCCGGAACCGCCGCCACCCAGCGCCGCCAGTCCGCTACTGACCTGCGTGGTCGACCGGCCACCCAGACCGGAGCCTCCGGTGTTACGACTCATGCCAGCAGTATTGATACCACCGCTGCCGACACCGGCCTTCGATGTGATCAAGGCGCGCTCTACCTGCGGTGAATCACCCACCGCTCCGGTATAACTCGTACCACCCGAAGTGATGCTGTTGAGCGCCTTGCTGTCGCGCAATTCGGCCAACTGGTCGACGAAAGGCAGCAGGCCCGCTTTGCCCGCCTTCTCGCGTGCCGTGTTCTTGCGGTCGACAGCCGGCCTGGTCTTGCTCTCCGTAGCGCGCTCGGTCGGCGCCACCGGTTCCTGCCGCTGCTGCTCCGGCTGCACGACCGGCGGCGGTGGCGGCGGAATCGGCGCCGGTTTCTCGATCAGCAAGCGCGCGAGGCGCGGCGGCACTGGCCGCGCGAGCTGCGGATCACGCTCGGGCACCGGCAGCAGCGACATGAGGATACACAGCACGAGTGTCGCCACCCCGATCCGCTGGAGAATGGCGCGGAAGCGCTGCTCCTGATCGCCGGCATCATCCCAGGGCAGCAGATAGCTGCGGTAGTAAAGGTTGATCTTTGCACTGCTCATAAGGCAGCCACCTGCGGTGCGGGCGGTGCACCGTCCTTCTGCACGACTGCCAGCGATATCTGCCCGAATTCGGCGGCAGTACAACTCGCCATCACACGTTTCAGCAAACGATACGGCAGCTCACGGTCACCGAGAATCGTCACCTCACGAAGCGCTATATCGGCCTTGGCCTGCTGAATCATCACGCGGTCGGTCTGCTGGCGAAGCGCGGCTTCAAGTTCCGGAATCACGACCCCGTCACCGCTGAGTGCTTGCGCCACAGTCGCGACCGGGCGCCCCTGCACCAGGATGCTGTCAGCGGTCACCATCACGACCACGGTTTCCCGCGCCCGTTCCAGTGCAGCAGACTCGGGTAGCTGGATATCCTTCGGATTCGGCAGCACCTCAGTCTCCCCTGAGCTGACCAGCAGGAAAAACACCAGAATGGTGAAGATATCCATCATGGACACGAGATTGAGCCCGGTCCCGGAACGCTTCGTCCGCTTGTGATGGCGTTCCATGCGGAGCGCCCGCCGTGACATCTTCATGAGTCAGCTTCCCTTCGATACCGCAGCGCTTTGCGCTGGCGCATCGCCGATTGAAATGTCCGGAAACAGTTCCGCGTGCACAAGCTGTCGGCCTTCGCCAACCTGATAGGAGCGCAGGACGTCCATCACCTGCACCAGCGTGTCGTAGGGCACATCCGGCTCGAGCAGGACGGTGGCGTTCGACATGTCCGGATAGTTCGACCTCACGCGCTGCAGATAGGCCGCCAGTCCGCTGAGGTCGTAGTTCCCGTCCGTACGCGGCAGGCGGGTCAGCAGACCCTGACTGCGCTCACCCACCTCCAGGCCATCTGCGCGCACCGTCACCTCAAGCTGAAAGGACGGCTCCTCGTCGACGACAGACGAGGCCGCCGGCAGGTTCAGCTCGATGATGGCCAGCCGCGAGAACACCGCCGTGATGAGCAGGAACGGCACCAGCACCACCATCAGGTTCATGAAGGCGGTGATATTCATCTCCGGCGTCTCGGCCCGCCGTCGCTTTCGCCAGTTGCTGCGCATGGTTAATCCCCGGTGGTACTCAGGCTGCTGTCTGCTGACGCCGGCGCTCGTCGACTGCGTTGAGAAACTTCACCGACACCATTTCCAGGCTGTCGATGATCCGCGTCGTCTTGCTCTGCAGGACGGTATGGACGAAGAGCAGCGGAATGGCGACGATCAGACCAAAGGCCGTGGTGTTCATCGCCACCGAGATGCTCGCGGACAGCAGATCAGCCTTTTCGGCCGGATTGGCCTCGGCGACGGCGGTAAAGGCCTGAATCAGGCCGATGATCGTGCCGAGCAGGCCCAACAGCGTCGCGATATTGGCAAAGGTCGCCAGGTAGTGCGTACGGCTTTCCAGGCGCGGCATTACCTCCATCAGGCTTTCTTCCATCGCCTTCTCGATGTCATCGCGCCGCGTGGTGGTCCGGCTGCGGTCCAGTCCGTAGGTCAGGATCGAGCCGATCGCGGCATTCGATTTCGAGGTAACACTGGCAGCCTCGGAAAATTTTCCCGCCTGGATGAACGGCGTGATCTTCTTCCACAGCGCCTGATTGCTCACCGCCGTCTTTGAAAGATACACATAGCGCTCGATCGACACGGCCAGCCCGACAGCAAATACCAGCGCAATCGGGTACATGAAGAACCCGCCGCTCTGCAAGAAGGTGACTATCGATGTATACGTTTCCATGGTCTCCGGATCTCCTTATTAACCCAATTTACCGAACTCAATTTGTCGGACGCGGCGGCTCCACGTCATAGAGTTGATGGAAGTAGCGCGTCTGTCGTCGAAACACTTCACGGTCTACGGGTGCGAGGACTTCCTCGACCAGGCTGTTGACTGGCCGGCCGGCAAGCTCTGCCATGGCCGCATCCTTCCAGGGCACGATGTACATGACCTTGGGCAGCTCCTGGTTGCCACGGATGGCCGTGGCATCGAGGTCAAGCGCTGTTGCAGTTGACGAAGGCGCCGCCGCCGTTGCCGGCTCTTCGGCGCCAGCACTGCCGGCCATCAGCAGCGCACACAACAGAAAGGCAGTCTTGCCTGCCCGCATCCGCTTCACGTTGCGCCCTCCGCCCTTGCCGTTGTGGGCGTCGCCGAGACGCGGCGCCGGAGATCGGCAATCCACCGCTCGACTTCTGCAGTGCCGTCATCTGTTCCAAGACTGAGGTATTGCTGATAATTCTCCAGCGCAAGCTCGGGTCGCTGGACGTAGAGGTCATAAAGGATGGCAAGGTTGTAGTAGGCCAGCGCGTAACCTGGCTCCAGCCCGATCGCCTTCAGGTACGCCTGCTCGGCTTCCCGGAACTGACCCTGCTGCCGGTACAGCACACCGAGGCCATTCCACACCGGCGCGCAGCTCGTGCAAACGGCGCCTGCCTGCACGAAATACTCACGCGCCGCAGCCTCGTCACCCTGGCGCATGCGCAGCAGCGCGAGATTCAGCAGCGGACCTGCCAGCTCCGGATGTTCGGCACTGAAAGCCTGCAATGCGCTGTCGGCTGCAGCGTCATCCCCGGTCTGCAAGGCGGCAAGCGCCGCCGAGTAGTCCGCCATCAGCTCCGGCGTCGGGCCCGGAGCTGCAATGGCCGATGCGTTTCCTGCCGGGCGTTCGCCACCGGCAAGACTGCAGCCAGCGCTCAGCAACACCGCAAGAATGGCAGCCGCCCTAGTCAATCCGTGTAATGACATCTTCGCTCCTTTCGGTTCGCGACCAGCGCGCCGGAACCATCACTGCAAGGCGCGCGTAGCTCGCCCGTACCCATTCGTCGTACACGCCATCGCCGGCCCGTTCGGCGTTGACGCGATAGAGATCGATGGCTTTTTCCTCGAAGGGGAAGGCCTGCTCTTCAAGCAGCACGTCGTATTGCTCCGACTCGTCCGCATCCAGGCCCTTTGGCCGTTCCGAGGCCAGCAGGTCGCGGCTCAGCTGGTAATAGAGGTCGGCCGTTTCAAAAGTCGCTGCCGTGGTGACCTGTGCGACGCCATAATCGGCAGCCTGTCCATAGGCCTGCAGTGCCTGCTCCATGCGGGTCTTTTTCAGCTTTAGGCTCTTGTCCAATGGCGCGGTCAGCACCACGGCGTTGAAGGCATCACGCAGTGGCCTGGCAAGTTCGATGGCACTGCTCGCTGCCAGGAAGCGGCTCCGGTCGTTGCGCTCCGCGCCCATTTCGCGATCTGCTTTCACGATGGCTTCGAGCCAGCGCTTGCGGGTTTGCCAGTCGCCGTCTGCCGCGGCGAGATCAGCCAGTTTGAGTCGTGCCTCCAGCGCTTCGCTGGCCGGCGCCGGGAACCGCGTGACAAGCACGGTGTACACCCGCACCTCGCCGTCGTGCTGACCTGCAGCTGCATACAGCTCTGCGGCCTGCCACAGCGCAGACCTCTGCACATCCGCGGCTTCATTAGCGCTACCGGCGACGCGCTCATATTCAGCTGCGGCCTCCGCACCGCGCCCGTCTTCGCGCAGTGCAACCGCCAGCTTGGCTGTGACATCACTGTTGAAACGGTGTTCGGGAAACTCGCGACGAAAGCGCTGCAGGAGTTCCACCGACTCGGCCCAGCGCTCGCTGGTCAGGAGCAGCGTCGCGGCATCAAAGAGCGCACTCGGCCGGATGTCAGCATCCGGCGCAGCAGCGTCGATACGCAGGAAATCAGCCACCGCCGCGTCCACATTGCCATCGGCCCGGGCGAGTTCTGCCTGGCGATAGATCGAGGCCGCGATCCGGCCTTCCACTTCGCGTCCGGCAGCCGGATCTGCTGCCAGGCCCCGCAAACGGACATAGGCGGACTCCGCCCCGGCATAGTTCGCGAGGTCGAACTGTGCGTGACCCATGACGGTCCAGGCCACGCGCTCCAGTTCCGGAGTAACCGGCGGCTGCATGGTGACCACCAGACTGGCGACCTGGGCTGCACGCTCAGGCTGTTGACTGGCGTAGAGCTGTTCGGCGACGTTGGTAAGCACCGCACCGGCCTGCGGGTGGGCAGGAAAATCCGCGGCAAAACGCAGTGCCTGCTCGATGTGTCCGGCGTGCCAGGCAAACTGCGCGTCGCCGGAAAGCCGCTTTTCATGCTCGCTTGAAGCCAGCAGCGCGGCATAGCCCGCCTCTGCCGATTTTTCCTGCCGTCCATAGTCATAGGCTGCGTGCAGATAGGCATCACGCGCGGTATCGAAATGCTGCGCCTCGAAGAGCAGTTCGCCGAGCAGGAAGCTGCGCTCTGCCGATTGCGGGTCATCGGGGAAGTAAGCGAGCGACAGCCGGTACCAGCCGGCGGCCCGTTCATAGTCAGCCGGCAACTTGCTGCGCTGGGCAAGCGCATGATCGTACTGCGCAAGATCGCCCAGGTGCAGTTTCAGCTGTGCGACGAGCTGCGGGTAATCGGCGGCACTGCGCCCCTGCCAGAACGGCGCATCGAGACCGTAGGTCGCAACGTATCTTTGCTTGGCCTCAAGCACGAGGTCCGGGAACTTGCCACGCGTATAGGCATCGATCGCAGCCTGCAGCAGATTCGGCGCCTGCGCGTTGACCGGATCGCGTGCCACGAATGCCTCGTAGCTTTCAGCTGCATCCTGGAAACGCTCCTTGTCCAGGTACAGGTCACCCAGCGCCGTGTACAGCAGGTAGGTCCAGGCCGGATCACCGTAAGGGTCCAGCGCAGGCGGAATGGAATCGGCGCCATCAAGATAGGACAGGCTGATGCTGACCACTCGCAGCGTGTCATCGAGCAGCTCACGCTCGGGCCGGCTCATTGCCTGAATCTGCAAATCAGGAGCAGTGGCACCGCTGTTCAGACGACGGTCGATCAGACCCAGGAAGGCAGTGAGCCCCTCCTCGTAGCGGCTTTGCTTGAACAGCGCCCAGCCATATTTGTAGAGCGACTGCTCGTAAAAAGGCGACTGGGGACCGCTGGCGAGCACCGCCGCATAGGCCTGCTCCGCCCCGGCATAGTTCTGCCGTATCGAATAGGTCTCACCGCGACGGAACTGGGCTTCGTCACCATGCACTGCAGACGGCGACTCGAGAACGAGGCGGTCCAGCACGGCGAGCGCTTCATCACCACGGCCCGCGCCTTCCAGCGCCCTGGCCAGCTGATAGATGACTTCGCTCCGCTGTTCTCCTGAAAGCGCTGTTTCCGTGTCGCGCATTTCGAGAAGCTGGCCATACAGGCTGATAGCTTCCTCGTAATGACCGGTGCCGGCGCCAGCTTGCTCCGCAGAACTCTCCTGCTCGACCGCCGCATCCAGATTCAGGTCGGCAAGGCGGCGCATGGCCTCGGCGCGCATGCCCGCCGGCCCGGTATCCAGAGCGAGAAAACGACGGTATTCCTGCATCGCCTGCGCGGTGCTGTCGACGGGCAGCAGGCCGGTACGGATGTCGAGCGGTTTTGCCTTCAGGCTGCCGATGGTCTGCCGGTCTGCCTCCGGCGTTCTGGCAGCAAATGGCCAAAGACCGCCAGCCAGCGTCACCCCGAGCATCAGTGCGGCGGTAGCGCTCATGGCGTACGACCTGCGACGGGTGCGCTACGCGCGGAAGAGGCCGCGCGATCGTAGATCGTTGCCAGCGCAAACCGCGCCTGTACGCGATAGCTGAGGAGCCGCTCACGCTGTTCGTTGAGTACATCAATCGCCATCGCCTGCAGCCGCTCCTCTTCAGCGTTGCGGTCACGCGCCAGCGCCGCCTGCATGTTGCTGATACGCGGTGCAAGACCGGCGATACGCTCCGCGAAGCGATCAAGCTCGGCCGGCGTGTCCTGCCAGGCAGTCACGCCCGATGCATGGGCGGACTGCGCCTTGACCAGCAACGCGTCGATCCGGGCGAGGTTGCGCTGCTGCTGCCACAGTCGATATTGATAGTCGCGGTCCAGATCCCAGCTCAGCACACCCTTCAGGAGGCGATAGCGTTCCCGGGCATCGCCGGCAGCTTCGTCCGCCAAAACCGGACTCGCACCGAGTGCTTCGAGACGCTGCCAGCGATCGAGTTCTTCAGTGGTCGCCAGTCCGGCAACATCGCGTGACTGCGCAACCTGCTCCAGTTGGGCCGCCAGCACATCGCGCCGCGCCTGCAACTCAATGATGCCAGCCTGGTCGAGGCCTGCGGCAACGCGGCCCTGTCGCTGCGCATAAGCCGTACGCCGCGTCGCCACCATCTGCTCGAAGGCCGCGAGCTTCGACTGCCACTCATCGAGATTGGCTGAAAGGGCCGCCAGGTCGCGCACATTGCGCAGGCCTTCCTGAAAACTGTGCCGCGCAACCAGGTCATACAGATAACGGGTTTCAACACTGTCGGGCAGCGCATCAAGCTGCCAGTACCAGCGGCCGATCCGTGCATCGTCGGCACTGAGCATGGCGGGGACCAGCTGACCGGAGCGGCTGCCTGCGATCGCGGCATCGAGCTTGCCGATCTCGGCATCGTAGGCATTCAGTGCAGTCTGGTAACCGGCCGCCGCCTCGCTGTGCGCATCGAGTCTGGCCCAGGCATAGGGAATCGCGAGCAGCGACTCCTGCACCGCACTGTCGAGCAGATCGCGGTCGCGCAATTCGAGCCACGGTGTCAGGGCAGCACGGTAGTCCTGCGCCGCTGCATCCGCCCACCCGGCGCCGAGCAGCGCCTTTGCGGAGAAGGGTCCGTTCAGCCGTACTCGCGCAAGTACTGGACGCGCGTCGCTGTCGCGGCCCTGCTGCAGATAAAGGTAACCGAGCGCGAGATTGGCCTTGTCACGCAGGTCGCGCAGTTCGGCAGTGTCGGCTGTGCTGCGGCCCAGCTGATCGAGCTGGCGGATCGCATCCTCCGGCCGATCAAGCCGCACCAGCGCCACGCCCAGGTTGTAACGCGCGTAGGCCACCCAGCTTTCCGGGCCCCGCCAGCCATCGAGCAAGGCAACCGCTGCATCAAAACGACCGAGCGCGAGATACGCCTGTGCCTTGAGCATCGGCAGTTCGGCATCCAGGCTCCCTGGCAGTTCGCCGGAGATCCGGTCGAAAGCCTGCAGTGCTTGCGGATACAGGCTGCGCTGGTAGCGCACCTTGCCCAGATAGAACCAGGCCCGGTTGCGAACCTCGGGTTCAGTTGAATCCTGCAACAGACGGCTGAAGATCTGTTCGGCACGGATGTGCTGACCGTAATGCAGATAGAGTCCACCGAGCAGCAGCTCGGATTCGGCCTCATGATTGCCGACACGGCCCGCGTCACGGGCAACCAGCAGGTGTGTCAGCGCATCAAAGTGCTCGTCCTGGTAGAACTGGAACAGGGCCTCGCCATAGTAAAGATCGCGCACCACCGAGCCGCTCACTGGCTCCGCCGCAGACACTGCAGCGCTGCCTGTTACGAGCAGCAAGGCGATCAGGCCGCACAGACTGAATCGCCTGTGGCCTGGGTCCGGGATACTGTCACGAATACAGGGCACAGCAGCACCCTACTCCCACTCGCGAACCACGAACTCGGGTTGCTGGGCGCTCTGCCGGTCGGAAATACGCAGCTCGACGAACTTGGCACCGACGCCTTTTTCAACTTTCAGTGTGGCGCCGCGCCGGTAGTCACGCGCATGCGGCCCCTGACCGGTGAAAACGGCGGTCAGTTCATGCTCACCGGTCTTGAGATTGCCCAGATACAGGCGATGGACACCACCGCGCAGCAGTGCTTTTAGCTCACGCTCGGTATACAGGTAATTGCTGATCGGCTTGTCATCGATCTTCAGCTGCACGGAATCAAGTGCAAAGAACTCGCCGACATCCATCGACACGAAAACCGCAACCTGCGTGTTGGCGGGAAACAGAAGTTCCTCCTCCAGCATGAACAGCTCACGGTTCAGATCCAGCACATCATCTTTCAGCGTCTGCATCTCGGTATCGACGCCGGAAACGGCAGCCACCGGCACAACGGCCGGAGCGACAGTCTCGCTGGCGTGTGCCGCCCTCGCGGCCAGCGCGCCACCCAGCAGCATCGCAGTCAGGCAGATGTTCATGGTCAGACGGTTCATTGCATTACTCCGCATCGGTCAGCAATATTCATTCCAGAATCAGGGCGGCCAGTTCATCGGCATAGGTCATGGCGTCTTCAGCGCGGTAGCCGGCATGCACATGCCGGACAGTGCCGTGCGGGTCGACGAGCACGGCGAAGGGAAGGACGGAAGGGTCGTACTCGCGGACTACCGACTGATCGGTGTCGTGCAGTACGGTGATGCCGAGGCGCCTGGCGGTTTCCCGGGCGGCCTGGTCATCCGGATCGATGTTGACAGCGAGGACGCGCAGATTCGCGTCGCCATAACGCTTCTGCAGCTCGCTGAGCATGCTCAACTGTTCTGTACACCGGTTGCACCACTGCGCCCAGAAGCTGATCAGCACGACCTGGCCGCGATACTCCGACAGGCGCAGATTCGTGCCGGCGATACTTTTGAGTGCGAAATCAGGCGCTGGCTGGCCGGCTAGACCTGAGCTTGCTGGCACCGCGACTGGCATGAGCAGCACGGCGAGCGCCAGGACACGACAGTTCCGGCGCATGAACGTACGAAGCGCAGAGTTTCCGCTGCGCGACTGTCCGTGTTGCCGACCCATGGTCTTCAAAGCCTGTCTCCGGGAAACCAGCACAGCGCTGGCGCTCACACACAGACAAGGGAAACAGCTGAAGACAGCGGGGACGCATGACGCAGGTCCAAAGAACTGCGTCGGAGTTCAGCAGCCCCGCTGTCCTGGGTGCAACTCGCAGCATGCGAGGCGCCGTTAGACCGGTGGCTTTGCGTCCCCGCCTTTCAGCGGGTTTGCCTTTGTCGCCCGGGAATGGTGACGATTTGACGGAAGGAATCCTGCGACTTCGCTCACGTTAGACAGATTGCCGGCTGAAACCGGTGCGCTTATGTCAAAATCACGGCGTCAGGGCGGGCCCGCGAGACGAAACATCCGGTAGTACTCGCTGCTCTCGGTACCCCAGCGCACCGCCCCGCTATCGTCGACGAACTGCCCCCAGAACTGGTATTCGTCCGGCCGGATGACGACCGCATCGCGCGCATAAAGTGTGGTTTTCAGACCCTCGCTGTACAGCGTGCAGGCCCGCTCCTGCATGACGCCGGAAACTTCAGTTCCCCCGGCATTGGCAGTCAGTACGAAATCACAGCCCGGTTTCACCTCGACGTCAGCCATCGTGACCTGCTGCAGCAACTCCGGCCGCTGATACGCGTTCTTCCACCGCTCGCCGTCCCTGAAATTCAGTTCGCGCTGCACCAGCTTGCCAGTCTGCGGATTGGTGAAATACTGCAGCAGTCCGATACGGATCAGCGACGGCGGGCTGAAGCTGCCATCCACCGAGGCGTGTTGATAAACCAGGTAACCGTTGATGCCCGGAATCCCTGCTGTCAACGGTGCGAAGAACTGGTAAAGCTGGCGGTGAATCTGTTCCGGCGGCAACTTCCGCGCCAGGTCGCTCTCGAACTGTGCCGTGTTGCTGTACTGGCCGTGCACCCAGGCGCGCACCAGCTCGAGCGTCCGCGCGGCATCAGCACTGCCGGGCGAGGAATCCGCGCTGACCGACGCGATGGCGCCGAGCAGCAGACCCAGGAAGAGCACGATCCGGTTGCGCATGTTCGGGATACCCCAATAGACTGATGTGGAAATCGATTATAGATACGACACGGCGCATACCGGTATCGGGAAGAAAACACATGAACACAGGCTTCAGCCGACTGTTGCAAATGCTCGCCCTTCTGCTGCTGTCCGTCGGCAGCAGTCAGGCCGGCAGTGGCCGGACCAGCAGCGAAAACAGGGTGCTGGTATTCGGCGGCACCGGGCAACTGGGTTCGGCCATCGTCCGCGAACTGGTAGCGGCCGGCTATCCGGTTGCGGTGTTCGTCCGCCCTTCCTCCGACCGAAGTCGTCTGGATGGTCTGGCAGTCAGCTATGTCACCGGCGACATTCTCGATGCCGCCCAGGTCATGGCTGCCTTTGGCGGCAAGGATATCCGGACCGTGGTCGATGCGACGGCACGCGGCAGTGCCGACGATGAGTTCTACCCCACGGCGATGGCGCACATCATCGCCGGCGCAAAAGCCGGCGGCGTGCAGCAGATAATCCTGGAAGGCTCAGTCGGCGCCGGTGACAATGTCAAACAGTTTCCGCAGGCCAAGTTTGGCCGGATGCGCTCGACACTCGCAGCCAAGGGCCGCGCGGAGCAATTGCTGATCGACAGCGGCATCGGCTACACGATTATCCGCAACGGTATACTGCTTTCTGCGGATCTGCCGCCAACGCGCACTGCCCGCCTCAGCACCGATCAGCGCCTGATGAGAAAAATTACGCGTACAGACCTGGGGATACTGACCGTGCTGTGCGTGGGCAACCCGGACTATATAAATGGTATCTGGCATGCCGTCGACGACAGCCTTGATGTACCACCGCAGTATCGTTAACAACATCCTTATAGAGATGATATAAGATATTGTTATTTAACAGATTATTATCGCTATTTCCTGATCAATATTTGCTGCCGTCACATCGTCTGCAACGCGCTCCGCACAAGCCTCGACCAGCGTCCGCAGCGGTGCTGACAACGCCGTCTCTGCGCTGAGCAGCACCAGGCTGCAGCGGTCAAGAGCGAAACCCTGTGCCTCGATCTCCGCAGGCGTGATACCAATCAGCAGCGCGTCACAGCTGGAATCAAGCAGCAGGCCGCGCACCCGGTCAGCCAGCGCGGCCGGCGGCGCAAAGCGCTCCTGGCCGGCGAGCAGCGTCCGCCGGCTATCAGTCACACCCGTGCATACCCCCTTCGCCTGCAATGCATCGCCTGCCTGCATCAGCAGCTGCTCGTCTCCACCGATCAGCATGACCGTGGGGATACGGCCATCGCAGCCCGGCGGGAACCGCGCCTGCAAGATCTGCACTGCGCGCTCATCGGAAGAAAAGCCGGGCGTGGCATTGATCTCAATGACGGCGCAATCGACCTCGCGCCAGGAGCGACTGATGTCCGGCGTCATGAAGTCGATACCGGCCGCATCCAGATGGAAGCAGCGTGCCAGCGATTCCGCCATCTCATGGTTATCCGGATGTATCTCTGCCGTGCAATCCCTCAGCGTTCCACCACGAGAGATGTTCGCGGTACTGCGCAGCGCTACCTGCGCGCCAGCCGCGGGCCGATCCTCTGCACTGAAGCCCTGCTTCGCCAGCAGCCCCTGCATGTCGGCATCCAGCGTCAGCTCCACGGCCGCACCGTCTCGTGCAGATTTCCTGCGCCGCTCATTCTCTGCATCGATCAGCCCGGTGATCGTACGCCTGCCATCACCGGTAACCCGCGGCGGCGCCAGGCATGAGGCCCAGATCAGCTTGCCACCGATCACGGTCAGCCGATGGTCGTCACCGGACACATGCCGCTCGATCAGAACGCTGCCCGATGCAACCCGGTTGGCCGTCTCGAAAGCCGCTACCAGCTCCTGATCGCTGCTTATCTGCGCGGTCACACCCTCGCCTTGCCGACCGATATTGGGCTTGATGACCACGGGAAATCCGGCTTTCTGCACGTATGTACGCGCGTCGGCAAGGGTATTGACCGGCGCAGACCCGGCACCAGGGAATCCCAGCTGCACGATCAGTTGGCTTGCCAGCAACTTGTTGCGCGCCAGATTGAATCCGCTCAGCGAGTCCCGGTGACTGGCTGCCACGAAACCATGCAGACCGGCCCGCCCCTGCCCATAGAGCCAGATGCGTGAACCGGGCGATACCGGGTAGACCGGAATGCCCCGCACGCGCGCGACGCGCATCAGTGCCCGGGTCGTCTGGTCAGGCTGGCGCAACAGCAGCATCGAAGCGAGCATCTGCATACGTGCCTCAATCGGCTGCAAGTCGACGGCGCGTCCGCCCGCTTCATTGAAGAATGCGGTAGCGAGTTCCAGGCCCACCTCAAGCGCCATCATGCTCGCCTGGATATCGTAATAGCCCAGCAGAATCCGGCAGTCACCACCGTTCAGGCGCTGGATCTGCAGATCCATGCCGAGCCGGCCATGCAGATCCTGCAGCGCGCTCGCCAGCACCGCCGCGAGCTGCGCAAAACTCACGTCTCCCGGCGGCAGAACGACGCGGCGCATCAGTGCGCGCGGAATGAAGCTCGCGAGTTTTTCGGCCAGCGCTTTGGCCGGCATGACGGCCTCGACCGGCTCCGGGAACTCTGCGGCTACGGCCGCAAATGGTGCGACAAGACTCGGACCATGGAATACCGTGTATTTGACCCGCAGTACATCCGTCATGCCGTTTCCAGCTGCTGACGCAGTCCGAGCATGACGCGCACCTGCGCACAAGTCGCCAGCGGCCGCTCGAACTCCTGGCTGATCCGTACCAGGCGCTGTACCAGTTCGACGTTGGTAGCCAGGCGACTACGCCCGGCGTCGTAGTGGATGTTGTCCTCCAGGCCGACACGCACGTTGCCACCGGCAAGAATCGCCGCAACGTTCATCGGCAACTGGAATGAACCAAGACCCGCGGCAGACCAGACCGAATCCTCCGGCAGCGCAGCGACCAGGTGCGAGAGATCACCGATCGTTGCCGCAGCCGTATTGAGGTTGCCGAGCAGCAGGTTGAAATACTTCGTCCCGCTGATTATGCCGTGACGCTCGAGATACTTGGCCAGATTGATCATGCCGCTGTCGAAGATCTCAAGCTCAGGCTTTATCTCGTTTTCACGCATGCACATTGCCAGCCGCTCGATGGTGTGGATGGCATTGCTGCTCGGACCGGTGAGGAAGTTCAGCGATCCAAGCGTCAGACTCGCCATGTCCGGCTTGGCCGCACCCTTGAGCAGCAACACTTCGCTGCGTCGCTCGAACTCGGGCCAGTTGCGGCCGCTGGTCGTCACACAGCAGATGAGCTCCGGGCGCTCGCGGCGGATGCCGGTGAGGATGCGCTCGAAGTACCGGGTATCGGAGGTCGGCTGGCCGGTTGCCTCGTCACGCGCGTGCAGGTGAACCATCTGCGCGCCAGCGTCCGCCACCGCAATCGCATCGCGGATGATCTCGTCTACGCTCAGCGGTACATGCGGTGTGCTGGCGCGGGTCGGGATCATCCCGGTCGGGCAGACATTGATGATCAGCGGCGGCCAGGGCGACAGCGGATGCGGCGAATAACGCTGCATGTGGGCTTCACGGCGCGCCTCCCAGGTCTCCCGCTCGCGCATGTAGTACACCAGATCCATGCGGATCGTGGTCCAGTGATCCACATGCTCGAGACCGAAGGAATGAATCTTCTTCAGCCGGCCGATTTCGAGGTAACCAAAATGCTTCTTGTACCAGGCGATCGTGTCGGGAATATCGGCGTTGGTGAGTACGGTCTGTGCGCCGAGGTCATACATCGCCTCAAGGCGGGCTATTTGCAGCGCCTTGCCGATACCGAGCCCCGACAGCTCCGGATTGACACCAAGCAGTGTCGTCTTGCCCTCGGTCGGCGACAGCATCGTATAGCCGGCTGCGCCGACGATCTTTCCGTCGAGTTTCGCGACGAAGAAGCGCTCGATATCGAGCGCCGGCATTTCCGCCGAAGGCACATGATGCATGTTGAAGAAACGCATGACCTCCAGGATGGCCGGAAGGTCAGCGGGACAGGCTTTTTCAATGGTGTACTGCATGCGCGGATTCTTGCAGACTGCAGCGGGAAAATGCCAGCCTGCCTTTTTTCCGGCCTGTCAGGTGGTCAGTCGGCGGAAAGCGCCGAAGAAAATCGCACCTTGCGCCCGGCGTCGATGATCACCGCCGCATAGCCGGGCGTCGCCTCGATCAGGGCCAGGCCGCGTTCAACGCCCAGCACGAAGACGCTGGTGGAAAGGCCGTCGGTGAGGGTTGCATCGGGACCGACGATGGTCACGCTGCGCACGCCCGCCACCGGCTTGCCGCTCTTCGGATCGAGGATATGGTGGTAGCGGATACCGTCTTCCTCGAAGAAGCGCTCGTAGTCACCGGAGGTCGAGATGGCCTCATCATCAAGCGCCAGGCGCGTCACCCACCTCGACCCGTCGTCCGGATCACGGATACCGACCACCCAGGGCTTGCCGCGCCGGTCACCCAGCAGACGCGTATCGCCGCCCGCATTGACCAGCGCATTTGTCACGCCTGCCTTGCGCAGCAGCGCCACCACCTGCTCGCAGGCGTAGCCCTTGGCGATGCCACCGAGGTTGATGCGCGTCCCCGGTCGCGTGAAGCGGATTGTCGATTTGCCTGCATCGAGCAGGACATGCCGGTAGTCGATGGCAGCAAGATTTTTCGCAATGACAGTCTCTGCCGGCCGCTCATGCGCGCGAAAGTCATAGAGATAGCCGACGCTGTCGTAGGTGATGTCGAAGGCCCCGCCGGTCTGCACGGACAGCTCGAGCGAACGACGCACGAGGTCGAACAGTTCAGCCGACACGACCACCGGTGCAGTAGCGGCTCCGCGATTCACCGCCGATATCTCCGAGGTCTCGCGGTAGGTGCTCATGCCCGCTTCGATGCGGCCGAACTCGGCCATGCCGTCGGCGATGAGCTGTCGGGCCTGCGGCTCGTCGTCCATCCACAGATGGATCTCGACGCGGGTACCCATTTTGTCCTGCTGCTCGCCAAACCATGCCGCGCTGACCGACAGCGGTAGAAATGCGGCGAACAGGCCAACGAGCCCGAAAATGCTGCGTGGACCAGGGACTGTAAACACGGGCGCAGAGCCTTGCCTATCAGGGCGAAATGAATAAAGACGAGGACGACAAGGCAATCAAGGTACTCCCGGTAACACTCCTCGGGCAGTCGCTGAGTGACCTAGCGAAAAAACCTTTGCGGCCCCGCACTTGCAGCCCCGCACCCACTCTCGAACGATACCATGGGCAGCCCGTTTGATGGCTCTGGCCTCTCGGGATCATGGTATTCAGCATCAATGCCGGGCGACGGGACACCTTGACTATGTCAAGAAGTTGCTTGCCCGCAAGTCTCCCCCGGCGCACACTCGATTACACAAAAAGCAACTTTATTTACCAACAGACACCGGGGTGAATCACCATGATCAGGGGTATGCAGCTGTGGGTCGCCATGTTGGCATTCACCGCGCTGGCACTGCCATTCCAGGCTGGCGCCGTCAGTATCCCGTCAATCCCGAATGTTTACCTGGCAATCCCGGGAATTCCAGGCGCCGGCAGCGAAACCGGGTATACCAGCCTCATTCCGCTCAGTCAGATAGGCTACGTCAACAACACGCTGGTTATCACCAAGGCAGCCGACATTTCGACGCTACAGCTGAATCTGGCATTGGTTAACGGTACGGTTTTCCCGACTGCCCATTGGTATGAATTCGACACCAGCACAGTGCCACACACCCTGACCACTGATGCCTTGTTTTCAACCCTGATGGTTTCGGGTTACTCACCGACTGGCGGCAACGGTGCATTGCCCCTGGAAAGATGGAGTTTCACCTACCAGGATCTTACGGTCACGCATCCGTCTGCCGTGCCGCTTCCGGCCGACATATGGTTGCTCGGCAGCGGCCTGCTCGGCCTGGTTGGCGGGGCCCGCCGCAAGAATCTGTTCGGCAAGTTGACTGGGCGATCGATCGTAGCGGCCTGACACAAGGATCAGGCACCCCTTGATCCCTGATTTCCGGGAGGCGGCACATCATGAACAACCGCATCAGATCCCTGACTGCCACCCTGATGGCGCTTGCGATGAGTTTCGCAATCTCCACACCGGCCATGGCGGCGCTGTATGCCACGGGCACCGGCACAGGGCCGGGTGCCGGACTCAGTGCGCTCTACACAGTCGATCCTCTCAATGGCGCCTCAACACTGGTATGGAACTTCCAGGGTATCCATATCTATGCGGGTGGACTCGCCTATGACTCCGGCACTGATACGCTGTATGCCACCGGTGTACTGGACTCGAGTACCGGCACCAGCAGACTGTTCACCATCGATCGCTACACCGGCGTGGCAACACCCCTTGGCGGACTCAGCAGCACTATCAATCTCTCCTCTGGCGGGCTGGCCATCAATCCGGTAACCGGCATCATGTATGCAACCGGTTCTGTGAGTGACGGCCTTCCGCACCAAAGCACGGCACTGCTTACCATTGACAAGAGCACTGGCGCAGCCTCCGTGGTGGGCTACGCCGCCGGTAACTGCTGTACTGGTGACTTTGGCGTCATGCTCAATGGTCTTGGCTTTCGCAGTGACGGGACGCTGTACGCCAATGGCTGGGCGCTTGGTGGTCCTTCCTACCCGGATGCGAGCACATCGCATCTGTACACTGTAGATCTCGATACCGGTGCCGCGACCAATATCGGCCCAAGCGGGATCACGCTTGGGCGATCGCTCAAGTACAGCGATCTCGCCTTCAGTGATGACGGGACACTGTTGAGCCTCGGTTCCCTGGATGCCGCATCGGGTGCTCTCTTCGCAGTCAACCCGGACACCGGTGCAGCGATATCATTGAGCGGAACGGGACTGCCGTACGGAACAGGGCCAATACACTTCGGCGTCGATGGTGGTCTGGCTTTTGCGCCGGCCGTACCGCTGCCACCAGGTATCTGGCTGCTTGCTACCGGTTGCCTCGGCCTGCTGGGCTGGCACCGGCCGAAAAGCAGGCTGAGATGACCGTGCGACCCTGGTGACCGTTCCGGCCCCCCGCGCAGTTTCCGTGGCCCCAAATGCTGGAGGATCTTCCCGATCAACGACGGGTCCTCGATGCTCGCGATCACCCTGACCTTGCCACCGCATATCTCGCAGGTCTCGATGCCCGTGGCAGTGTCGTACGCAGCACCACACAACTGAAAGCCGGTGACACGATCACCGCGCACCTGGCCGATGGCGTGATCGGTGCAACGGTTGATCGTACAAACCAGGGGCGCTGGCCAAGGCTGCCCGTACAAGTCACGGTGCCCCCGTTCTGCTGATCGCCGCTCCAAGGTTGCTGGGGCTACCGCAAATTCCTCCCGGCAAATGTTCGGGATCTCGTTGTCATGGAGATCAGGCTGGATCTGGACAAGGTCAACGACATGTCCCTCCAGACTAGTGCGCTATGTGCGAATAACCACATACAAGATTCGGGATATGCGCATACTGACGCCAACAGTCCACTAAAAATTGCCACCAGAAGCTGGAGCA
Source organism: uncultured Chromatiaceae bacterium (assembly GCA_964371995.1). GTDB lineage: Bacteria > Pseudomonadota > Gammaproteobacteria > Steroidobacterales > SHZI01. Next base: position 29,504 of record CAYJPG010000020.1, read on the forward strand.
TACCGGGATACCCGGTGGGGCGGCGGGATGGTTAACTCAAATGAATTCCAACGTAATCAGTTACTGGCGAAGCTTCCGGCTGCGACACTGGACAAGCTGAAACCGCTCCTCGAAGACTGCGAGTTGCACCCAGGGAAAGCCCTGAAACCATTAGACGGCAGATTCCTTCATGCATACTTCCCTGTTAGCGGACTGGTGTCCTGGCTGGTGTATACCTGTCAGGGAAAATCCACCGAAGTTGCTGCCTTTGGCAGGAACGGCCTGGCGGGAGTCTGGAACCTGCTGGGCAATACGCCGCCACCATGGAGAGTCCTTGTTTCACACAAAGGGTATGCGTACCGGATAAAGATCGATGATCTGCGACTGTTTTGTGATCGTGAGCCCGCACTGCAAGGCCAGGTTCTTGCATTCTTGCGGTTGTTGCTGACGCACATGTCACAAGCGATCGCCTGCAATCGGCACCACCCCATAGACCAGAAACTCGCGAAATGGTTGTTGTTGAGGTCTGATAATCTGGCCCCCAATGAGCTGATGATTACCCAGCAATTCATTGCAGACATGCTCAGCGTACGTCGTGAAGACATCTCCGCTGCCATCTGCCAGCTACAGCGCGCCGGCCTGGTAGCTGTCAAGCGCGGGCACATCACGATCATCGATGGACCAGGCCTGGAAAAAGCAGCCTGCGAATGCCTGAAGGAAGTCAGGGTGGTTTATTCAACCTGACAGTAACGGTCATGCGTTTACAAAGGGACAGACGGGTATTCAGCAGGCAGTTCAGGCTGCCTTCCCGGCGGTTTCAGGGTCAGCACTCGCCGCATCGACGGGGATGCGGATGATGAAGGTGGAGCCCTTGCCTGGCGTCGACTCCAGGCCAATGGTACCGCCGTGCTTGCTGACGATGACGTTGTGGGCGATGGCAAGCCCCTGCCCCGTGCCGCGCCCGACCTGCTTGGTGGTGAAGAACGGGTCGAAGATCCTGGCGCGAACCTCAGGTGCGATGCCGGTACCGGTATCGCTGATGCGGATCTCGGCCTGGTTGCCGATGACGCGGGTGGAGACCGTGATGCAGCCCTTGCCACTGCCACTGTCGCCGACGACGTCGGCCACCGCATGGGCAGCGTTGACCAGCATATTGAGCACCACCTGGTTGATCTCGCCGGCCTGGCAGTTGACCGGCGGCAGGTCGGGGTCTAGATCGGTGACCATCTCGGCAACGTACTTCCACTCATTGGTGGCAAGGTTGATGGTGCTCTGGATTGTGCGGTTAAGGTCGACCGGGGCCTTGTCCCGGGAAGGATGCGCGAACTCCTTCATGGACTTGACGATGGACGAGATTCTCTGGCAGCCATAGGCAGATTGTTCCAGTGCCCGGGGAATTTCCTCGCGTAGGAAGTCGAGATCGACTTTTGCAAGGGTGCGGGCCAGCGGTTCGGTACCGGTACTGAGCGCTGCGAGCAGGGTCTGGATCTCTTCAAACGCGTCCCTGATAAAGCGTATGTTGTCGCCAACATACTGTGCCGGGGTGTTGATCTCATGAGCGATGCCGGCGGCGAGTTGCCCGACCGCCTCAAGCTTCTGTGCGCGGGCGAGCTCTGCCTCCCGAGCCAGTTCATCAGTCACGTCACGCAAAACGCAGACATGGTGCGTGACCGAGTTGTCAGCCGTCAGGATGGGGGAAACCGAAATATCCAGGGTAACCAGCGGGCGTTCGGATGTCTGCCCGCTTATGCGGCCACTCCAGCTCTCACCAGATCTCAATGCCTGGACAAGCTTCCAGTCAGCTTCCGGGATACTGAAGCTGAAACCCATTTCGCGCGCGGTGCGGCCGATTATCGCATCGCCTGGACGTCCGAGAATGCGCTCGCCGGCCGGGTTGACGAAGAGGATCCGGCCATCAGGATCTTCAATGATGATCCCGTCAGCAGCATGCTCTACGGCAGTCGCCATGCGCCTCAGCTCAGCTTCGGTCCCGCAGCGCTGGGCCACTTCCCGTTGCAGTTCCTGGCGTTGCTCATCGCTGGAGTTCAGCAGCCTTAGAAACTCCGTGCGCAGGTCCCTGAGCGCAATAAGCAACCCGCCGAATTCATCGCGCGCCGGTGGCGTGATCGGCCAGGAGAAGTCGCCGCGCATCATGCTCCGGATGGCATCGTGGACGTAAGCAATGTGGTGATTGATACCGACGCTCGCTGCCCGCGCCAGCAGCAGCGCAAGTGCGAGCATGACGGTGGCGACCAGCGCCTGAATTGCGACTGATGCCTTGGCGTCATCCAGGCGTTGGCTGAGCGACCTGCTCAGGACTTCCATTGCCTGAACCTGATAGGCGGCGGTAGCCTGGATAGCGCTCGTCGAGACAGCAAACAGCTCGCCATCAGAGATGCCAGAATCCGGGTACGAGGCAATGAATGCGCGCGCCAGCTGGATTGCAGCCCGGGTTCTTGTTTCAGCCGTGGACCCGAGAGTGCCAACCGTATCGGCCAGCGTGGCATCAGCAGAAACCGCACTCTGGGCATGGCTGAAGACTTCCGCATAGGTGGACTCCGCCGCGCCGAGGCGTTCGCTGGTTGTGGCAAGCGTTGTTCCCGTAATCTGGCCATTGAGTGCAGCACGCGAGGTACGCGCCCGCACCTGGCCGAGGAGTTCCTGTGCGGCAGGTGTATAGACGAATGCCGAAATGATGAGGTTGTAGGGGACAGCTTCCGGATCAAGGATGAGGGTGGAGGAATGTGTAACGGCCGTATTGATTGCGAGACCTTCACGAATGAGGGCGGTATGGCGATCGAAGCCTGATTCCAGCGTCTGGTTTGCGCTGTCAGCCTGCAACGACCGCCATCCAGACTTCAGGTTTTCCCACTGGGCAGACACCCGGTTTGCATCGCCGTAGTGCACGGCGGCGGCATCCGTTTCGCGCAGGGACTCTTCGACGAGCGCCACTTGTGCCGGCAACTGCGACGCGGCCTGCTCGTCCCCGCCAAGGGCGAGGGCAGTCAGCCCCCGGTGCCGGGCGATGGTCCGCAGAACTTCGTTCAGGGGCAGCAGGTATCTGACGGCCTCGAGTTCAGCGCTGGCGATGTGAATGCGCGCCAGGGCATTCTGGGTAACGGAGTAACTGAGCAGCAAGAGTGGCGCGGTCATCGCGACCAGGATCAAATCCAGCTTCTGCGAGATTCTCAGGTTGTGCAACCGGGCAAGCAGCTGGCCATGGTGGACCGGTGGGGCCGTACCTGCTGAATCGCCGGAGTTTGCTGCTGCGGATGTGAGGCGCATGCGTTCAGGCTGCCTTCCGGGTCTTTGACAGAATGCAGATGATGTACTGCGCAAAGGGCGTCGGCTGCGCGGCGGTTCACAGAATGCCGGAATGACGCCATTTCCCGTTTGCTACGGGCGTACCTGCGCACCCCGACAGGTGATGGTCGCGCCGTGGTTCCGGCTACCGTACGAAGAATACTTCGCGCACGGGCCGGAAGCGGTCCATGTCGACGAGGAAGGAGTCTTGCCCCTGGATCGAGGGCAGCTCGACAAAGCGCACCTCGCGGTTGAGTGCATCGAGGTCGCTCGGCAGTTCCCGCTGCTGGGCGATCGGAAACAGGAAATCGGTTTCTACACCGACCACCAGCACGCGCTTCGAGCGAATGGGAAATTCAAACCAGGTCACCTTCATCGGCGACTTCCGTGATTGTATCCGCAAACTTGCGGTTGACTCGCTGGTAGGCATCCCACCAGTCGTTCGAGAATGTGGCCCGCTCGACCATGTAGTGCAGCAGCGGCCACAGGGTGGCATTCGCATAGCCCTCGTAGAAGCCGGCGACATCATCCCTGGTCAGGAATACGGGGACGAAGCCCTCGCGGCGCGCACTGGCTCGCACCACGTCCGGGCTTTCCAGGTCTTCATCGGCGGCGCCTGTCCAGCCTACCCAGACCTGCTCGCAGTCCAGGTCTGCACCCTGGAGGGCGTACACCAGACCGCCAGCTGTTCGCGTCGCCGTACCATCGGCACCGAACACGACGGGCAGCCGATTCGAAACCATGATCAGCTTGGCCATATTCCGACCCACCGTACCCGAAGATGCCGCAAACCCCAAAAGTACGGCCAATCAGCCCATCGACAAAATAAGCGTACAGGACCTGGATTTCGGACCCGATACTTCGCCGATTGACCTGCTTGAGCCGGTTACGCTGCCACGGACAACATCGTCATTACGGGATTTGAGACGTTTCCAGCAACCGTGCTACGGTGCTTCTTCATCGTCTGCGTAGTCAGCCTGTGGATTGAAAAAATGGTCCACTCATCGGGGGAATCATCATGGGACAAACCGGACTATTTGCCGTTGGCGTGCTGCTGATGGCACTCGTGGCCGGCGGGGGCGGCAACCCCGTAGATAGCCGGGCCGCACTGATGAACTCCTGCGAAACGAGTCAGGGCATTGGCTGGAACAAGCGTGAGTATGGTGAACACTACTGCGAATGCTAGGCGGATCAGGCCAAGGGAGTCCTGAGCAGCGAGAACTACCAGACACTCGTAACGGCTGCTCAGGAAGAGGTAAAAGCCGCAGACAAGGCTGATCGGGAAAAGATAATTCGCCAGCACACCGAGATCTACTCAACCGTATCC
>CAYJPG010000021.1:0-10086 GCA_964371995.1 uncultured Chromatiaceae bacterium
TGTGTATAAGAGAAAGCTGCTGCCCTGTGTTAGCGATATACACTCCGTATAGCGCTGACGGTTTTAGCACCCCGCAACCAGGACACAGGATAATTACGTCCGTGATTTTCATGTCCGCAGCCCCTGGGGAAAATTCAGGATGCGGGCGCTCATGCCGCCACCCCGGTCAACGTGGTCCACAGCTCAGAATCTGCCGGGTAGCGCTGCGTGTCGAAGTTCGCAATACCTCCCCATCGCGGCATCAGGTGCTTGTCGATCAGCCAGCCATGCACGGGCCGCATTGCGCCTTCAACAACTGCACCTTCATCGTCGCCGGCACCCTCCATGAATGCGGCGCGATAGAAACCGGGATGCGTCTCCGACGGCTGAATAAATACAATCACGGCGCGCTTGTATTTGTGGTCCGCCATGACCAGTTCGCCGGATGCCGGGAACCAGTCGGGCGGCGACCAGGTAGTCCACGGCTCCCGCTCGTCAATGCGGCCCGACGGGAACAGGTGACGCAGGGATGAAATATCTACCCCGGTAGAGATTTGCCGGGCGGCCTTCATGTATCGGGCTGCCGTGCTGTATTCAAACTGGCAGTTTGCTTCTATCCACTTCCCGAACTGACCATGCGGAAGGTCAACCTTCACTTCAGCCAGTAATTGCCCGCAGCGGATCGCGTGTTGTACAGCAGATGTAGCGGACTGCTTCGCGAGTTGATGCTCGCGGTTGATCGCGGTGGCCGTGGTAATTGCGCCGCTCATGCCTGCACCCCTTGCTGGGTGACGGGTTCCGCCTGAGCGTGGCTGATTTGCCCTCGCCGGCGGGCTTGTGGGCGGGTTTCGTCTCTCAGTCTCTCCACCCAGAAAGCCGCCGCATTTTTCACCATGCCCTGTTCGAGCATTTCGGGAATCGTCAGACAGCGGCGACGATCAGCCGGCCCGGTACGGTGGGCGTCGAATGCGGTTACAGAGTTGAACAGTTCTCCGCAGCCGCGACAGGTGCAGCGGTTTCCGGTGAGTTTTGGTATCGTGTCCATGTTGATGCTCCTGGCCGTTGCCGTGATCCCGCGAAGGTTCGGCAGCGGCCTTTTCATTTGGGGGTTAGGCGGCTTTACCGGAGCCGGACTGAGCCGCGGCGTCTCGCTGTGCCATCAGGCCAGCCACCCAGGCGTCAACCTCTTCGGCCAGCCAACCACGAGCTCGTGTACCGAGCGGGACGGGGCGGGGGAATGTGCCGGCCTCCATGCGTCGATAGATCTCGGACGTGGACAGGGCGGTGCGGCCCTTCACGTCCGGCAGTCTCAGGATAGATTTCACAACTGACCTCTCATGGCGCCCCGGGCGATGTCCCGGGAATGGGATCAGTCTCGGCGGCGAGAGGCCGCCGGCGTTATGGTCTATTCGTCGGGTGAATGCACCGCGATTACCGGCATCGCCCGGGCCTCGGCCCGCAGCTCCCTGTTCCAGCGGTCGAGGATCGTCTCCGTGCTGAGGCGCTTGCCGTAATTCTTCTCCAGCATCGTAGCGGTGTAGGCCGCTGCCTCGCCTTCATCGTTATTGAAATTCTCGGTCATGAGTTTCATCGCAAAGACAATGAAGTCGCGGTCACGTTGTAGCTCTCGCTTGCTCTCCAGGGACGTGCCCTTGCCGCCGTCGCGGCGCTTGAAGCCCAACCCGGTGTCCAGATCGGTGCCGCTCTTGATCTTCTTCTCCAGTCCGTCAGCAAGCCATGTCGCAGCCCACGAAGGCACCACGAGACTTAGGCGCATAGCCGCGGTCGCGATCGTTGCCGCCAGTGCAGGGTCGCCGGTTCTTGCATACTCGCGGGCGAAACCGACGTCGAATTCATTCAAGTTGTTAGCATGTTCCTGCGTGTGCTTCACGATACTGGCGACTGAGAAGGCAGTGATGCTGGGCTTCATTTCGATTTCCTCACCTTCGAGCAATACCTCGCCCAGTCCGCCATCAGCTTCCGCCGCTTCTCAAATAGGTCGCCGCGTCGATAGGCCGCCTCGGTCTGGTTGCGCACGGTGTGGGCGAGCGCCATTTCCGAAATCTCCGGCGGGTGGCTCGTCGTCTCGCCGCACCAGTCCTTGAACGTCGAGCGGAAGCCGTGAACGGTGATGTCGTTGCGGTTCATACGGCGGAGCAGGGTAAGCATGGCCATGTTGGACAAGGGCTCGCCGCTGCGCTCGTTGGGAAAGATCCAGTCCGATGACTTGTCGGCGTGAAGCTGGCGTAGGACTCGAATGGCGGCAGGGGAGAGCGGTACGCGATGTTCCCGGTCGGCCTTCATCCGCGCTGGCGGCACTACCCATTCCTTCGCTCGCAGATCCACCTCGTCCCATCGGGCCTGAATCACTTCGCCGGTGCGGGCGGCCGTGAGGATGGTGAAGTCGAGGGCGAGGGCAGCGACACCCTCCTGCTTGCGCAGCTTGGCCATGAAGGCCGGTAGTTTTCGGTAGTCCATCGCAGGGTGGTGCTTTACCCGGGCTACCTTCTTTACCTTAGGCAGGAGTTTGTCCATGTGGCCGCGCCAGCGGGCAGGGTTCTCACCATGTCGGTATTTGCGGACGGCGGCGTAGTCGAGCACCGTTTCGATCCGCTGGCGGACGCGGCTGGCGGTCTCCGTCTTTGTCGTCCAGATCTTCTCAAGGCAAGCGAGGACATGCTCGGTGGTGATGTCGCTCACCTGCAATGCCTGGAGTCCGGCGGCATGTGTGGCCAGGCTGTTGCGCCACTGCTCCCGGTGTTTGACGTTCCGCCAGCCCTGCTCATTGCCGGCGATGTAGCTCTCGGCCACGATGGCGAAAGTCCGGTCGGCGGGCGGCGCTACCGCGGGGGCACGATCGGCCCTGCGTTGCTCGAGTGGATCTATGCCATCCAGAAGCATCTGGCGAGCGACAGCGGCCTTCTCGCGGGCCTTCGCCAGTGATACGCCGACACCCTGCATGTCCAAGTACGGGCCGAGCCCCATGTATCGGGCCTTCCGCTGGTGCATGAAGCGGAATATCCAGCTCTTCGTGCCAGTCGGTGATACTTGTAGGTAGAGATTGGGGGCCGCAGGATAGAGACCGGGCTTCCAATTCCGCTTCCTGATCGCCGTATCGGTGAGCTTGGTTCCCATTCTCTGACCCACAATCCAACCCACAAACCAGTCTGGGATTGTGTGGGAAGTCGAGGGAAGGTGCAAGAAGTCAATTTTAGTAACTGACTGATTTGCTGCGCTATTGGCATGTCATGGGAAGTTGCGGGAAGCGCCCGAATAGACACCCTCTCCGCCATTATCGGCGGTTGCAAAAAATCCCTACCCTGGATACTCCGCAACCCCGGCCAGGCCGAGCCGTGGCACCACACCCTTTGGTGTGTCTTTCACCCCGGTTCCGCTGTCGATCATGCCGAGTATTTCACCTGTCTCCATGCACACCTTCGCCATCATGCCGGTAAAGAAGTTGGTGGTGACGAAGGTTTTCTGGTCTGCGCCCGGCTGAATCATCGCCCAGCCATAGGCTGGTAACTGGTATTCGCGCAGCACTTCGCCGGCTTCGTTGAGTACCTCGACCGTTTCGCCACGGGTCAGCAACAGCCGGCCGTCGCGCAGGTAGGCCACAGCGATGGCCCAGTTGCGATCCATCTCGAAAGCTTTTGTTTCGCCAGGGCAGACTTTCAGGTCTGCCATCTGTTTGCCGGTCTTGATGTTGAAGCGCATCACCCGCTTGCCGGTCTCGGTGGTATAGGTCACGTAGTCTTCGGACGGGTGCAGGGTCATGTGCGTGATGCCCTTGAAACCGAAGGGCTCTGGCGCCGTTTCCGGCGTCCATTCGTTGAGCAGCTTTCCGTCGGGCGTGAACTGGTACAGCTTGCCCTGGCCGATCAGACCGTTGGTGCCGGGGATGGAGCGTATACAGGTCCCCGGCGGCGGCGTGTTGCCCTTGAAGTAGTCGGCCAGCAGGATCGTGCCGTCAGACAGAAAGCAGGGGCTCGCGAGGCCGACGTCAGCAAAGCGGGTCTCAGGCAGCAAGGCACCGGAAGGCCTTACCTGGACGATGTGATGCCCCTGGCAATCGCAGCCCCAGAGGGTGCCATCCGGGGCAAAACGCAGATGTACGATCAGATGGCTGCTAAAGCCGATCCACAATACGCCCTTGTACTGCAGGTTCCGGTCGTATTGCACGATGCGTCCGACCCCGGCGTGATTGTCATGCGGATTGTTCAGGTAGGTGCAACTGAGAAAGATATCGCCCTTCTCAAATGGCCTGATGGTCGATGTAGTGGGCGGGGTTGGCAGCGTTTCACCGTCCCAGCCGGCATAGATCCGCTCGCAGATATCCTTCGGTACCGGCTTGATCGCTGCCATAAATTTTGGCTGGCCGGTCTCAGCACGGTCGCCTTTTACTGTTTCAATTGTTTTTGTCGCGTCGCTGCTCATCTGTCAGGCCTTCCAGTTGCTCAGGCTACGAAGCCGAAGTAGTAAAGCGGCGGAGAGGTGACGCCCGCCATGATCATGCAGATCATCCCGGCCTTGCCAAAGATCCGGTGGGTTCTGCTGAACTTGTTCGGGTGGGGCGGGTTACCGAATTTGAATAGTGAAATGATGATCAGGAGTACCCAGATCATGGACGTCAGGATTGCGAAGAAAGTGTGGATGTAGATTGTCCAGTTGAGCAGCGGGGTGCCTTCGTAAATGCTGCCCTTGGTGATCTCGAAAATTCCGCCTGACAGCTTGAGGTCATACTCGAAAATGCTTACCACGATTAACAGGCTGATGCCGAGGTAGAGCTGGATACGCCGATGTGTAACGTAGTCCTTCCGGTTGCGCGCCATGCGCCAGGAAATAACCAGGATCGGCAGGATGATGATGAAAGAGAGGGTGACGATGTCGATCAGAATGTCTGCGCGTGAGCCGAGAAAGCCTGCTGGGAACATGATTGCGATGACCTTGCTAGTGGTTGAAATCGAACAAGACTGTCCGAAGTAGAACCCGGAATCCAGCTAGTGTCAACCAGATGCCTTGTTGAAATTGGACGCTTTGCCCGGATGCTTGAAACAATTAGGACGGATATGTCCTAATAGTCGTTCAATGAGCAAGCAGCAGCAAAAACCCGCAGTCAGTGTGGTCAGTCCCGTCATCCGTCGCCGGGTTGCCAAGACCAAGGCGCGCGTCTGTGAAGTTGCGGCAAAGAAATTCAACGAAGAAAGCTATGCTGCGGTGAGCGTCGATGCGATCGTCGCGGCGGCCGGAATTGCGCGCAGCAGCTTCTACCGATTCTTTAATGACAAGGACGATCTGCTTCAGCAGATCATCGATCCCGTGTTTGAGCTGGCGGTGCAGGAGCTGAACGGTATTGCTACTGATCAGCCGGAAAGCATCGTCAACGGCATCGCGGACAGCTACCTGCAGGTCTGGTCGCAGCGCCGGGATGGGTTGGTGCTTTCGATGAAGATCGGTGCAACGCTGTTTCCGCTCGTTCAGCAGTCGCATGACCGGTACGTGGCGGCTATCCTGTCACTGATGAAGCATCTGCATGAAGCGCGCATGCTTCGCCACGATGATCCGCGTATGGCGGCCCGGCTGCTCGCGCTCACAACAGTTCCTGTTCTTCAGGTTTGCGAACGGCACCCGCAGTTTGAGAACGTCTTTCGCAGCACGTTACGGGGCCTGTTGTTGAAATGGTAGGCGGCTGATGTTCATAAATTTCTGGTACCCGGCTGAGCAGGCCAGCGCCATTGGCCGGAAGCCGGTCAAGGCTCGCATGCTGGGCCAGAATTTCGTGCTGTTTCGGGATGCGGCAGGCACCGTGCACTGTCTCAGTAATGTCTGTCTGCACCGCTGCGGTTCGCTGAGCGATGGCTGGGTACGCAACGACCGGGTGGTCTGTCCTTACCATGGATGGGAGTTCAGCGGCAGCGGTCAATGTGAGCGCATTCCGTCGCTGGGGCCCGCCCAGCCGCCGATCACTGCGCGTGCGCGTGTCGATGCCTATCCGGTACAGGAGAAGTATGGGCTGGTGTTCGTGTTTCTCGGTGACCTGTCAGAGGATCAGCGTCCGCCTGTCATGGAGATTGCCGAGTGGGAAGATCCTGGCTGGCGCTGTACGACGCTGAGTTTCTCCCTGAAAGCCAACTATGCGCGGGTGGTGGAGAACGCGCTGGACCCGACCCATGCCGAGTTCGTCCATTTTGTTGGACGCAAGGGGATGGATCCTGACTATCAGATGCCTGATTACCAGACGCAGGAGAGCGAGTGGGGCGCAGGTATGGAAGTACGCTTCAAAACACAGGCCGGCGGCCTGTTCAGGTATTTCCGCCCCGGCGATACGGAAACAATTGCGGGTACAACCTTTCACGGGCCGGCACAATTCGTAACACGTATCCGCATGAATGCGCGGATGTCATCGTTTCAGTATGCCTTCGATACGCCGGTGGATGAGTACGAGACACGATCTTTCCTGATCAATGCGCGTAATTTTTTCAGGAGTCCACTGCTCGACAGTACTGCTGACAAGCGTAACCGGGCCATCATTGAGGAAGATCGGGCCATCATCGAAAAGATCGAACCCGTTGCGCCACCCCGTAGCACCACTTCGGACCTGTCGGTCAAATCTGACGCCATTCAGCTGATCTACAGGCGTTATCTGCGCGAATGGGAATCGCGCGGCTGGCGTATCGACAGCGAAGCGATATACCGCGAGCATCCGGCATCACGACTGCACATGATCCCGAGCCCCGGACGGCGTGAGTCACGCAACTGGGTGTTTGATACGGTTCCGCTGGTACCGGCTGCAGATACGCCAGACTGAAAGACTGGCGGTGCGCCCCAGGGCGCGAGTCTCAGATTCCAAGTTTGCCGAGTGTGTCAGCGACTTGACCGAGGGTCGCGGCCAGGCGCGGATGTTCACTTTCGAAGCGCAGTACGACTTCCCGAAGGCGGATTTCCAAGCCGTCGGGCGGATCGGGATGCTCCCCGATTTGATCGACGTCCTGCAGCACCTTCTCGATCAGTGCGCGCGACTGCTGATCCAGTGCCTGGGTCGCGCCCAGCTCCCGGTGCAGTTCCTTCAGCAGTTGTTGCAGCTTCTCGTTTGACATGATCGAAGTATAGCCTTCTGCTTGCCGAAAAGGAGTGCACCGCATACCCTGTGCCCGAGTCCGCGCTGGTCCCCTCGCGGCGGCTAGTCGTGAATCCCGTCAGGTCCGGAAGGAAGCAGCGGTAACGGTGATGCCGGGCGCCGGGGTGTGGCTGGCGCGGGCTCACTGAGTTCGCTTTTTCCTGATCTCCAACCTGGTCCGACAGATTTCATGAGCTATCTCCCGCTGGCCCGCAAGTGGCGTCCCAAGACCTTCGCTGATGTGGCGGGTCAGGGCCATGTGGTTCGGGCGCTCGAAAACGCCCTCAGCTCTGGCCGGTTGCATCATGCTTTCCTGTTTACCGGTACGCGCGGCATTGGCAAGACCACGATCGCACGTATCTTCGTTAAAGCCCTGAATTGCGAGCAGGGTGTCAGTGCGACACCCTGCGGCCAGTGCGGCAGTTGCATTGCGATTGATGCCGGACGCTTTGTCGATTTCCTGGAAGTGGATGCTGCGTCGACGACCGGTATCGACAACATGCGCGAGATACTGGAAAACGCGCAATACACGCCGGCCAGCGGGCGCTTCAAGGTGTATCTGATCGACGAAGTCCACATGCTTTCGAAGAGCGCCTTTAATGGCCTGCTGAAGACGCTCGAAGAGCCACCACCTCATATGAAGTTTTTGCTCGCGACGACCGATCCGCAGAAGATTCCGGCCACGGTTCTGTCGCGTTGCCTGCAGTTCAACCTGAAACGTCTGCCGCAGGCGGGAATCGTCGAACGCCTGACGAGTATCTGTGAGAGCGAAGGCGTGAGTGCTGAAGCTGGTGGACTTCAGCGCCTGGCACGGGCCGCCGCCGGGAGCATGCGCGATGCCTTGAGTCTTCTTGACCAGGCGCTGGCTTTCGGTAATGGCGCTGTCAGGGACAAGGAAGTGGCCGAGATGCTCGGCAGCCTGGATCGTCAGCGGCTCACCGGTCTGCTGGAATCGCTGGTGCAGGGCGATGCCCCCGGGTTGATGAGCCAGGTCCGGCAGCTCGACGAACTGGTTCCCGACTACGAAGATGTGCTGGCTGGTCTGGCAAGTTTGCTGCAGCAGATTGCCGTGATCCAGCTGGCGGGGGCAGATGCGGTCGAGGTCGATGACGATAAGGAACTGCTAACGCGCCTGTCCGCACAGATGCCGGCCGAAACTGTACAACTGATGTACCAGATCGCGGTATTGGGTCGCCGAGATCTCTATCTGGCGCCGGATCCGCGTACCGGATTTGAAATGACGTTGCTGCGGGTGCTGGCTTTCGATCAGCTGGAAAGCCCCGCCGCAGTGACAGTGTCCACTGCAGCAGTCATGCCGCCTGGTGCAAAAGCACCCGCGCCGCTTCAGAAGTCGCCGCCGGCGCCAGCTTCGACCGTTGTCGGTGGCGAGATAAGCGACTGGCCTGCCTTTGTCGCCACGCTGGACCTCGACGCCGCTGCACGTCAGCTGGCGGCCAACTGTGCACTGGCCGCACAGTCACCGATCGAACTGCGGCTCACTATTGAAGGTCGCAACGCCCACCTGCTGACCGAGAGCCTGAAAGTACGCGTGACCGCTGCCGTCCAATCCGCTCTCGGCGACGGCCGCAAGCTGAATTTTGCGCTGGACAAAGGCGTGAGTGATACAGCGGCGGCACGACAGGCCCGCAGCGAAGACGAGCAGCAGCGCAAGGCGCGGGAGGCTATCGCTGCAGACAGCAATGTTCAGGCCATGGGCGAACTGTTCGGGGCAGAAGTTGTCGCCGGCTCCGTGCGCTCCTCACCGCCAGCCAGTTCCGGAAAACCAGGCAACAGAAAGTGAGTGCGATATGAAAGCCGATCTCGGTCAGTTGATGAAGCAGGCCCAGCGGATGCAGGAGCAGATGCAGAAGGCCCAGGAAGAGCTTGCCACCATCGAAGTCAGCGGTGAGGCTGGTGGCGGTCTGGTGAAGATCCGCATGAGCTGCAAACATGAGGTACGCGGCATCACGCTCGATCCGGCACTCCTGGGAGAGGATCGTGAAATGCTGGAGGATGTGCTGGTCGCTGCCTTTAATGATGCCTTGCGCAAGGTCGAGCGTACGAGCCAGGAAAAGCTCGGCGGCATGACTTCAGGACTCGGCCTGCCGCCGGGTTTCAAGCTGCCATTCTGAGCGGGTTTCAGTTCGCATGGCATTTACGCCGCTCCTCCAGGACCTGTTGACTGCACTGCGCTGTCTGCCCGGCGTCGGGCCGAAGTCCTCGCAGCGCATGGCTTTTCATCTGCTCGACCGTGACCGCGATGGGGCAGGGCGAATCGTTGCGGCCCTGCAGGCGGCGCTGGACAGGGTTGGACTCTGCGTTCGCTGCCGCATGTTTGCTGAAGCCGAGCTGTGCATGATTTGTGGCGATCCGCGTCGCGACCATGGCCTGGTCTGCGTCGTCGAGACACCCGCCGACGTCGTGGCTGTCGAGGAGTCAGGCAGTTATCGCGGCCGGTACTTTGTGCTGATGGGCAGGCTCTCGCCGCTGGATGGCATCGGTCCGGTAGAACTTGGCATTCCGCTGCTTGAGCAACAGCTTGCCGATGATGCGACGCGTGAGCTGATTCTGGCCACCAGTGCCACGGTAGAGGGTGAGGCGACCGCCGGTTATCTGGCTGGCATCGCGCAGGAACGCGGGATTCGCGCCACGCGTATCGCACATGGTGTGCCGATGGGCGGTGAACTCGAGTATGTAGATGCCGGCACCCTGTCTCACGCCATCGCGGCGCGCACCCGTATCGGCGCTGATCAGTAGGCCTTTCCAGCGGCCTGGTTGGCGAGATTCATGAGCCGTCGATAGCTCTCATAGCGCCGGTTGTCTATGGTGCCTTTCAGGACCGCTGCGCTCACCGCACAGTCCGGTTCCCGCAGGTGACTGCAGTCCGCAAACCGACAGTCGCGGCCGGTTGTGCCGATCTCGACGAAACCGTGTGCGATATCGCGCGGATCGGGTATCGCCGGAACGAAATCCCGTACGCCGGGCGTGTC
>CAYJPG010000021.1:10096-34087 GCA_964371995.1 uncultured Chromatiaceae bacterium
GGCGTGTCGACCAGTCGACCACCGTTTTCCAGCCGGTACATGATCGAGGCTGTGGTCGTGTGGCGACCTTCGTCGCTGGCGGCTGACAGTTGGCCGGTAGCGGTATCGGAACCGGGAACCAGGCGGTTCAGGAGCGAGGACTTGCCTACGCCGGACTGGCCGACGAGCAGGCCGACGCACTGACCCGACCAGCTCAGCAGCGCGTCAAGGCCTGAGCCTGTCACTGCTGACACCGGAAACAGCCGGTAGCCGAGCCTGGAATAGACTGCCAGTTCGGCCTCGGGCAGCGCGGCAAGATCGGCCTTGTTCCAGACGATGGCGGCCTGTACCCCCATCAGATGTGCGGCGCACAGGTAACGGATCGGGAAGCGGGAGCGCAGCCATGACCACAATCAGATGACTGATGTTGGCGGCTATCGTCTCCGGCCTGCTGCCCCGGGGGGGCTGTCGGTTGAGCTGATTCCTGCGCGGGGCAATGCCACTGACAACCACGGGATCCCCGTCAGCAAACGCCTGCCAGTGAACATGGTCTCCGCAGCAGACCTGCAGATGGCGGCCGCGGACGATATAAGGCAGGGCACTGCCCTCAGCCGTTTCGACCATGCCGCGCCGGCCATGCGCCGCGATCACGAGGCCGGTTTTGCTAGAATCCCGCGCGGCGTCAGTTGCCATAGTTGTGTTGGGAGGATCCTGGCTGATGAGTGCACCGATGCACAGACTGATCTGGATCGATCTGGAGATGACCGGTCTCGATTGCCAGAATGATTCTATCATCGAGATCGCAACGGTCGTCACGGATGCAAATCTGTGCGTCATCGCCGAGGGACCAGTGCTGGCGATTCATCAGAGCGATGCGGTGCTCGCGCGGATGGATGAGTGGAATACCCGGCAGCATGGCCGGTCCGGTCTGATCGACCGGGTGCGTATGAGTACAGTTACGGCTGCACAGGCCGAGCAGCAGACACTGGCTTTTCTGGCCGGGCACCTGGCGCCGAAAGCCTCGCCAATGTGCGGCAACAGCATCTGTCAGGATCGCCGCTTCATGGCGCGTGAGATGCCCACGCTGGAGGCCTTCTTTCATTACCGCAACCTGGATGTGTCCACGCTGAAGATCCTGGCCGGGCTGTGGGCGCCCGCCGCGCTGGAGGGCGTTGTCAAGAACACCGAGCATCTGGCGCTTGCAGACATTCACGAATCGATAGCGGAACTGCGACACTACCGGGCGCAGCTCCTGAAGCTGCCGACCGCAGCCGGCTGAAGGCACGGTTGCCGGAGCTGCTTCAGGCTGCCGCGACGAACAGGCCGATGATGCAAACCAGACCTGCGGCCCAGGCCAGCGAGCGCAGGGTAGCGCGGTCAGCGATATAGAAGATGCCATAGAGGATGCGCGCGGCGACGTAGCCGAGCGCCAGCATGTCGATGGTGGGCTGAGCCGCACCAGCCAGATGCGCGATGATCACGCCGGCAGCAAAGGACGGAAAGCTTTCGTAAGAGTTGGCTTGCGCCCAATTGGCGCGCTGCCGCCAGCCCTGCAGGTTGGCCAGATAATCGCGCGGCCGGGCATTGTCGAAGCTCCTGGCTCCGCCTTTCGCAATGCCAGCCCAGAAAATCGGCATGAGGATTGCCACAAGTACGCACCAGTATGCTGTGGTCATCTCCGGTCTCCCGATAGTCTGTGCAGCAGTGGACGAGACGCTATACGGTTTTCCCGGCCAGAAAGAGCCATGTCTCAATAACGGTATCCGGGTTCAGGGAAATGCTGCTGATGCCTTCCGTTATCAGCCAGCGGGCGAAGTCCGGGTGATCGGACGGACCCTGTCCACAGATACCGATGTACTTGCCTTCCTGTTTGCAGGCATCGATGGCCATTTTGATCAGCATCCGGACCGATTCATCTCGTTCATCGAACAGGTCGGCGATCAGGCCTGAGTCGCGGTCCAGTCCCAGCGTGAGCTGCGTGAGGTCATTTGAGCCGATCGACATGCCGTCGAAGTACTGCAGATACTGGTGCGCCAGGAGCGCATTGGTCGGAAGTTCGCACATCATGATCAGACGCAGGCCGTTCTCACCGCGTCGCAACCCGTTCTCGGCCAGCAGTTCGGTGACGCGCCTGGCTTCGCTGACGCTGCGTACGAAGGGCACCATGACTTCGACATTGGTCAGTCCCATGTCATTGCGTACCCGGCGCAAGGCGCGGCATTCCAGTTCAAAGCAGGGCTTGAAGCTGTCAGACACATAACGTGAAGCGCCACGAAAACCGAGCATCGGATTTTCTTCGTGGGGTTCGTACAGCTTGCCGCCGATCAGGTTGGCGTATTCATTCGACTTGAAGTCAGACAGGCGGACGATCACCGGGTTGGGTGCGAAAGCGGCGGCAATGGTGCTGATGCCTTCCGTCAGACGGGCGACGAAATACTCGACCGGATCGGCATAGCCTGCCGAATGTTCCCGCACGACCTCCTTGATATCAGGCGGCAGGCGCGCAAAGTCCAGAATGGCTTTCGGGTGTACGCCGATCATGCGGTTGACGATGAACTCAAGCCGCGCAAGACCGATACCCTGGTTGGGGAGGCTGGAGAAATCAAAGGCGCAATCCGGATTGCCGACATTCATCATGATCTTGACCGGCAGCTGTGGCAGGCTGGCAAGTTCAATCTTCTGCTGCTCGTAGTCGAGAATGCCGTCGTAGACCAGGCCCTCGTCGCCTTCTGCGCAGGATACGGTCACCGGCGTGCCGTCCTTGATCAGGCTCGTGGCGTCGCCGCAGCCGACCACGGCGGGAATGCCGAGTTCGCGCGCAATGATCGCCGCGTGACAGGTGCGTCCGCCGCGATTGGTGACGATGGCCGAGGCGCGTTTCATGACCGGCTCCCAGTCCGGATCCGTCATGTCGGCGACCAGCACGTCGCCATCCCGTACCAGGCCCATCTTGGCCGTACTCGCAATGATGCGAGCCGGCCCGGCGCCGATGCGCTGTCCGATGCTTCGCCCGCGGACCAGCACTTTTGAGTGGCCTTTCAGCCGGTAGCGCAGCAGCGTATTGCCGGAGCGACTCTGTACGGTTTCCGGGCGCGCCTGCAACAGGTATATCTGGCCATCGCGTCCATCCTTGCCCCATTCGATGTCCATCGGGCAGTTGTAGTGCGATTCGATCACGAGTGCATAGCGGGCCAGCGTCTCGACATCCTGGTCGGTGAGGGAGAAGCGAGCAGAGTCGGCCGGTGCCACGTCTTCCGTACGGACCGTTCGTCCAGGTTCCGGCTGGTCATTGAAGACCATGCGGATCTTCTTGGTACCGAGCTTGCGGCGCAGGATGGCCTGGTGGCCGCTTTTCAGGGCTGGCTTGTAGACATAGAACTCGTCGGGGTTTACTGCCCCCTGGACTACGGTCTCGCCGAGTCCCCACGCCGAGGTAATGAATACGACATCGCGGAAACCGGACTCGGTATCGAGCGTGAACATGACGCCGCTGGAGCCAAGATCCGATCGCACCATGTGCTGTACACCGACCGAAAGCGCCACCAGCTTGTGGTCGAAGTTCTGGTGTACGCGATAGGCGATAGCGCGGTCGTTGTACAGTGACGCAAACACGTGATGTACGGCTTCGATAAGCCGGGGCAGGCCACGGACGTTGAGAAAGGTTTCCTGCTGGCCAGCAAAAGATGCCTCGGGCAGGTCTTCGGCGGTTGCCGATGAACGTACCGCAACGGCCATATCGTCGGCTTGCCCGCTGCTCATCGTTGTCCATGCCGATTCGATGGCGGTCAGCAGCGTCGGAGGCAGCGGCGTGCCGAGTATCCAGTCGCGAATGGTTTTTCCGCGGCGGGTCAGTTGCTCGATGTCGTCTACATCAAGATCGCTGAGCAGTTTGTCGATGCGTGCATCAAGACTGTCCTGGGCCAGAAATTCACGGTAGGCGTGTGCTGTCGTGGCAAACCCGCCAGGTACACGAACGCCCAGCGTCGAGAGTTGGCCGATCATTTCGCCGAGCGACGCGTTCTTGCCGCCGACACGATGGACGTCGGTGAGCCGCAGTGACTGCATGGGGATTACGTACGGTTCCATTTGCCTCCAATGTCCGGACCGTCCATGATCGGCCCACTACAGCCAACGATGTCAGTCCGTCATGAACCAGAAAAGCATCAATCGACGCGTCGTATTTTTTCTGTCGGACCAGACCGGAGTGACCGCAGAAACCCTGGGTCGCAGCCTGTTGACGCAGTTCGAAGAATACGAATTCGACCAAGTGACTGTGCCATTTATCGATACTGTTGACAAGGCGGATGAAACCCTGCGGCGTATCAGCGCCGCAGTTAGCGAAACGGGCAACAGGCCTATCATTTTCAGCACGCTGGTGCATGACCATGTCCGCGAGCGCTTCGTCGGAGTCAACGGATTATTCCTGGATTTCTTTGCCACCTATCTGGGGCCCATGGAGCGCGAATTGCTGGTTCGCTCCTCGCATACCTCGGGGCGCGCCCATGGCATGCAAGATACCGGGAGTTATGACCGGCGCATGGAGGCCACCAACTTTGCGCTCAATAACGATGACGGTGCGCGCACGAATGATTACGCGCGCGCAGATGTGATCCTGCTGGGCGTCTCGCGCTCCGGCAAGACGCCAACCTGCCTGTATCTGGCGCTGACTTATGGTGTTTTCGCGGCCAACTATCCCCTGTCTGAAGACGAGTTTGAAACGGGGCGTCTTCCCAAGGTGCTCGAGCCTTATCGTCAGAAGCTGTTCGGGCTGAGCATCTCGCCGGAACGTCTGCAACAGATCCGTCGTGAGCGGCGTCCGGAAGGCCGTTATGCCTCATCCGAGCAGGTGCGCTACGAACTGCGGGGTGCGGAGGCGCTGTACAGTCGCTATCAGATCGCCTGGGTCGATACCACACAGTTTTCCATTGAGGAAATTGCCAGCCGGATTCTCAGCACGACAGGTATCGAGAGACGGGCGGGTAGATAGTCGGCCGCGCGACGTCAGATCTTGCCTGTGGGTGCGTCGAGTCCGGTGAAGTGGCTGATGCGTGCCAGTTCTGCGGCGAGCTGACCAAGCGGTTCCAGGACCTCTGCCGACGCCTGGTCGATTGTGGCCTGGTCACGGGCATGGTGTTCCAGGTAAACGCGCAGCGTTGCGCCGGAGGTGCCGGTGCCGGACAAGCGGTAGACGATCCTTGCGCCGTCACTGAAAACCAGCCGGATGCCCTGATGGGCGGATTCGCTGCCATCGACCGGATCGCGGTAATGGAAATCGTCGGCGGTTTCTATCCGTGCACTGCCGATCTGTTTGCCGGACAGGGCGGGTAACGTGTCGCGAAGCGCTTTGACCAGTTCGTTGGCGCCAGGCGTATCGGCCGTAAAGTAATCCTGGCGTTGAAAGTGATGGCGGCCATAGCGGCGCCAGTGTTCATTGGCAATTTCCTTCAGGCTGCGTTTTTGTATAGCGAGCAGGTTGATCCAGAGCAGCACGGCCCACAGACCATCCTTTTCGCGGACATGTGCCGAGCCGGTGCCGAAACTTTCTTCTCCGCAGAGCCCGATCAGTCCGGCTTCGAGCAGATTGCAGAAAAATCGCCAGCCGGTTGGTGTCTCATAGCAGGGGATACCGAGTTCGGCCGCGACTACATCGAGCGCCCGACTGGTCGGCATCGAACGCGCCGCACCGGACACGCCGCTCCGGTAGCCCGGCAGGAGCGGTAGTGACGCGAGCATCATGGCCACGCTGTCCCCCGGTGACAGGAAAAAGCCGGGGCCGAGAATCATGTTCCGGTCGCCGTCGCCGTCCGAAGCGGCCAGCAGGTCAGCTGAGTCCGGCCTCAAGGACTCGGCAACCAGCTCCGCCGCATCGATCGGATTCGGGTCCGGATGCAGTCCGCCGAAGTCTGGCAGGGGCTCGCCGTGCAACACGCTGTCGGGTGGACAGCCGAGCAGATCGACGAAAATCCTGTGCGCATAGGGTCCGGTGACACCATGCATGGCGTCGAAGCGGATGCGATGCCCGGCTTTGAGCCATGCACGGATCGCTCCGAAATCGAAGAGGGTCTGCATCAGCGTGGCATAGGCGGCAGTCGGATCGATCACTTCGATGCGAATGCCGCGCAGATCTGTAACGCCGATACGGTTCAGATCGGTGGCCGGCAGGCTGGCCAGGCGGTACCCACTGAGTTGCTGGCTGGCCCTGAATACTGCTTCTGTCACCTGTTCAGTCGCCTGCCCGCCGGTCGGTGTATTGAACTTCAGACCAAAGTCCCCGTCGGGGCCGCCGGGGTTGTGGCTGGCGGTCAGAATAAATCCGGCCGCTGCCGAATACTTCCTGATCACCAGCGATGCCGCCGGGGTCGACAGCAGGCCGTTCTGTCCAACGATCACGTCGCGAATGCCATTGGCAGCGGCGATGCGGATGATGGCCTGTATCGCTTCGGAGTTGTGGTACCTCCCGTCACCGCCGATCACCAGACGTGAACCTTCCGGCAGCTTCAGCGTCTCGAAGATGGCCTGTACGAAGCACTCAAGGTAGTGCGGCTGACTGAACACGCTGACCTTCTTGCGCAGGCCGGCGGTCCCGGGCCGCTGATCCTGAAAAGGCGCGCAGCTGATATGAGTGATGTCAAGCGTGGACACGATCACAGACCCCGTTTAATTTTGCTTTAGTGTTGGACATGTGTTTTGAAAAAAGTGTGCATGAGCCACCGTGCTATAGTCAAAACGTGATCACGGACAGCTACATTGTTCCACAATGCATCGTTGCGCCACGCAGCCTCGGCGCACTGATGGCCTTGTATGAAGGCAACTTCATCAAACTGGCCGGGCTCGCGCCCGTGATGCCTTCGGATCGGCCCGCCGTCGCATGCACGGCGGTTTCTACATCAGTTCATGATCTGGATCTGCACCTCAGCGTCGATGCCGCAACCCGTTATACGCTGGATCTGCGTCTCAGTTACCGCTTTGATGATCCGGGCGGTTGCGTAGCGGATCCGGATCTGCGCCTGCGGGTCTACCTTGATGCGCGCATGGTTGAAGTGCTGGGCTGGATCAATGCTCCGCGACACGAGACGCTGCGGCAGTTGATGAAGCACAGTTCAGGTGAACTTGACCGTCGCTGGTCGAAGAACATCATGCTTGGTAAATGGCTGGACTACCTGTACGAGATGGGGCACCGGTTCCGGTCCTCACCGCCCGTCGCGGCTTGAGAAACTGTCGATTGCTTCACCGCCGCTGCGCGCGGACTTGGTTAACTTTGAGCGTGGATCTTCAGGTCTGCAGCGTCGAATGGCATCCATTGCCCAGCAACTGCTTGTGCGCCGAAGGCCCGCCGAGGACGAGCGGCTCCTGCAGCTGTTCTGGAATCGCGCCGAGCTGAAGCGTGAATTTGCCCGCCTGCAGCGGGACCGGGACCGCCTTGCCGATCAGCTGCGCCAGCAGGAAGGCTCCACCCTCCGGTGGCAGCAGCGTCTGGAGCAGCTTGAAGGTCTGCTGGCCGACCCGGAACGCGCTGCCAACGCGGCGGTTTTTTTTCAGCTGCGTGGAGTCTGGCAGTATTGCCGGCGGCGCCTGGCCCGTCTGGCGCGAGAGCTCGGGGCGCGTCAGCAGGACGCCGAGCTGCGGCGGGAGACGGCACGTTTCGAAGAGCATCGCAAGATTGCACTGGTATCCATCGAACAGCGTCTGGTGCCGCTGATTGAACGGCGTGTCTCAATCGAGGCCGAGCTGCATGGTGTACGTCTGCAGCAGGTGAAACTGACCAGTTTCTGGAAGCTGCTGGCTCGTCGCCGTTGTGAGCACGCGCAGTCGGTGCTCGAGTCCGCGCTGGCCGGCGTCCAGTCGCAGATCGAACGCTATGAAAAAGCCCGGCACGAGAAGCTCAACGAGTCCGTGACCCAGGCAGCTACCATCGGCACGGACAGCAAGCGGATTGTGAATCTCTCTGTCATCGCGCTGGCCCAGGAGCTGGTCGTGCAGCTGACTACCCATAACGTCGCCCAGATGGCGCGCGACGCATCGCTGCGTCAGGTCGGCGACATGCGGTATGGCGACCTGCCCGCCTGTCACCAGACGGGGCAGCTGGTGGCAAAGGTTTTGCGCCGCCTCGATGAACTTGACGATCTGCCAGTGCTCGTGCGGGCGCGGGCAGATTACCTGCGGCGGCAGGCGGAATATTTGCGTGATGCCGATACAGTGCCGATCGCCGCCTCCTGCGCGGAGATTCCACTGCAGCTGACAGCGGGGGACAGCCCGGCACCAGCCAGTGACCGCCGGCTGTCAGTCAACGTGCTCGGCGAGGAGTATTGGGAGATCTATTCGATACTCCTGAATTAAGGTCCCGCCCGCGGCGTCGTGCCCCCCGGCGAGGACTGGGTCAGCAGACCCTGGCTGGCGTTGCTGATCCGTGAATATTCAGATGCCACGCGGGCCGCAGTCTGCAACAGTACGTCGGGCTGCTCGTCTGGCTTGAGCTCGTCGAGCGATGCAACCGGCGGCAGACCCTGAGCCGAGCGACGGGTATTTTCACGTGCCAGCTGTACGCGTTGCTCGCTTTCGCGTTCCTTTTTCCGCGCCATCAGGTTCAGCGAGATCTTTTTACGCGATCGCAGCTGATCAATGTCCTTGATGCTTGCCTCGAGGTGGCGCATATCCGGGTCGCCGGCAAGTTCTGTGTTTTCGTAGCGGGTGAGTTCTGCGATGGCCGCATCCAGGGGCTGACTGGTCTGGAAGCGCGTCGCGGCGATCTGATCCCAGGGCAGCGCACGATCGCGGCTGCTTTCGCCGATGGTCTGTGCATCGATTGCCGAGGGCAGGACGATGTCGGGGATCACGCCGCGGTGCTGGGTACTGCCCCCATTGACGCGGTAGAACTTGCCGATGGTCAGCGTGAGCTGGCCGAGTCCGCGATCTGATCTGCTGTGTGAATACTGGTCCAGTTCGATGAGATTTTGCACGGTACCTTTGCCGAAGGTCTGCTGGCCTATGACGATGCCGCGCCGGTAGTCCTGGATGGCGGCGGCAAAGATCTCGGAAGCCGAGGCGCTGAACCGGTCGACCAGCACGATGAGCGGGCCGTTATAGGCAACTGTCGGTTCCGGATCGTCCAGAACCTCAATACGGCCGTTGTAATCGCGCACCTGGACGACCGGCCCCTGGTTGATGAACAGGCCGGTCAGCGCCGTGGCCTCGGTCAGGTGCCCGCCGCCGTTGCCGCGCAGGTCGAGCACCAGGCTGGCAATCTTGTCCTTGCGCAGTTCACCAATCAGGCGCCGCACATCGCGTGTGGTGCTCACATAGTCCTTGTCGCCACGATTGTGTGCTTCAAAATCCTGATAGAAGCTGGGCACGGTGATCACGCCGATATTGACCGGTTCACCGTCACGCTCCAGCTTGATCACCTGCTTTTTGGCCGCCTGTTCCTCCAGCTTGATCTTGTCGCGGGTCAGTTCCAGGACATATTCGGCGGCGCCTGGCGCGGCACCGCCTGACAGGATCTGCAGGCGAACCTTGCTGCCGCGCGGGCCACGGATTTTCTGCACGACATCGTCGAGCTCCCAGCCGACCACATCGATCATTTCCTTGTTGTTTTCCTGGCCGACCGCGGTGATGCGGTCGTTGGCCTTGAGCCGGCCGTCTGCGGCTGCGGGGCCGCCGGGTATCACATTCATCACCTGCACGAACTCGTCATCGAGTTGCAGGGATGCGCCGATACCTTCATAGGAAAGGCTCATCTGGATCTTGTATTCCTCGGACTGACGCGGTGACAGGTAGTTGGAGTGCGGGTCGAGCGTCATGGCAAAGGCGTTCATGAAGGTCTCGAAGACGTCGTCGCTGTCCAGCTTGTTGATGCGATCCAGTACCCGCGTGTAGCGCTTGCGCAGCACCTCTGCGGTTTCTTTCCAGGACTTGTCCGCGAGCATGAGGCCGAGCGCATCGTTTTTTACGCGCCGGCGCCAGAGGTCCTGCATTTCGGCAGGCGTAGAAATCCAGGGAAGGTCTTTGCGGTCAAAGACGTAGTCTTCATTAACGCTGAAGTCCGGTTCTTCCTCCAGCACAGTCAGCGCATATGTCAGGTTTTGCTGGGTGCGCAGCCGGTACAGCCGGAATATATCGAAGACCGGGTCCATGTCACCGGAACGCAGCGAGTCATCCAGCGAGTTCCGGTAGCGGGCAAAGTAGGCGATGTCCGACTGCAAAAAGTAGTGACGATTGCCGTCTAGCGTTTCGAGGTAGGTTTTCAGCGTCGCCTCGGACAGGGAGTCGTCGAGTGGCAGCCGCGCATAGTGGGTCCGCTCCACAAAGCGGGTAACCATGCGCGCGACCTGCCGCTCACGCGGTGTGGTGTCGAGCACCGCAGGACCTGGCGGAAGTTCGGGTTTTGCCATGCCCGGGACAGCCGGCCCCAGCAGTGCCGCGAGGCAGGTGACGACGGCGTATTTCCAGCTACTGTTCATGCGTGGCGCTTTGCAGGGTGATCTCGTTGAAGGACAAGGGTCAGTTGGCTCCGCTAGGCTAGACTTGGACCGTGTGTGAGGCAAGCGAATGGCCCGGAAACCGGCAATTGGCGCAATCCAAGGTGTGATCCATGCAACCTTTGACCATCATTCTGGGTATCGTGTTCGGCAGCGTCGTTTCCGTGGCTTTCAGTTTGGCTATCGTCCTGCTGGTATTCGGCCTGCGCAATGCCGAGGATTCACGCTATCTGCTGGAAATCCCGGAACTGTGGCGCGCCGTGGCAATGTTTGGCTTGACGGCTGTCGCCGCAGGCCTGGCTTTCGTTGGGTCACTGCGTGTTGCGCCGTGGCGCTGGTGGTCGATGGCAGCCCTGTGTGGCGCACTGACCGGTATCGGCTTTTATTACTGGCCGAACTAGGGCTGCTGACTGAAAAGCCCGGGCCACTCATTCAGCTGCTGTGAGCAGTCGCCGCTGCAAACGCAGGAGCAGGTACCAGACCAGCCAGACGAGCATCGGCGACAGCAGGATCAGCCAGGCCAGTACTTCGCCGCGGCTGGCGGCGGCATAGATGCTGTCGGCATAGTCAATGAAACCCAGCTTGCCCTCATAGCTGCCGATCAGCCGCTTGCCTGCAACGTATGCAATCGCGGGGACCAGCAGTGCACCGGCCAGACCGAGTACGGTGAACAACAGCAGCCAGCGAAGGACCGTCGTGAGCAGTTTGCGCATGGCGCATTGTCCCACTTATGCGCGATCTGTCATAACCCGGCCGGCGATCTGCTTGTCGCGGTTTCGGACGGGCGTTGTGCCCGGGCCCGGCGCAAGCGGGCATGCCGGCGACGCCGCCGCAACACCATGAACCATATGCCGCCATGCAGGCAGACCGCGCTGATTAGCAGCAGGTAGCTGATGATCCAGCCCGGATCGGAGATAAAGATGCCCGAGACCAGGGCACTGGCACCGAGCAGCAGATACAGGAAGGGCAGGGCCGCATAGAGCGTTCCGGGGAGCCACAGGCGTCGCGAGAGAAAGCGCCGCAGGGGTCCCTTCGGAGATGATTGCCGGAGTGTTGCTGGTCTGTTCCGCATGCCGCCGCCTGACGAGTGCAAGTGTCGCTGGCAGGCAGATTTCTGTCTGTGTGCAGACTCACACGGCAGACGGTTCAGTCAAAGCCGGGTACCGCGGCAGGAGCAAGCGAGCGTGGCGTGTGACCGATGAGTTGCCGGGCCCGGCTGCGCAGGCTCTGCAGCTCAGCCATGTTCCCTCCGGAATTCAGTTCGCGAATCAGGCTGGCCAGGCTGGTCCGGTTGTCGGTGGCCCGGCGCAATTCCGCGTCGAGGTCGTGGAAAACGGTCACGGCGCGTGCGCTCACTGGTCCGGTGGAGGCTGTCGTGCGCAGGCTTGTCACCCTGGCGCCCCATTTCCGCAGGCTGCCGATGGTTTGTACATAACGTGCCTCCGAAATCGTGCCCGAATCGAGCAGTGCGCGGAGTGCAAAGTATTCCGCGAGACCTTCATCGATCCAGTCCTGGTCGGCGGGTGTTTTGAAGTCGGCAAGCAGCACATGCACCATCTCATGCACGATGGTACTGGTGCCGTTCTCACTGATCAGTGGCCGGCGAGCGTTGACGAAAATCGAATTGGGCGCGGACAGCGCGCCGAGCCACATGGGTTCGCTCGCAGTGACGATGTTCAGGTAGCCGGGCGGCTTGCCGAGGGCGGAAGTCAGCTGGGGCAGCGTCCAGCGCAGCAGGGCCAGCATGGCGATCCGCTCCATGCGGATCCCGCGCGGTGCCGATACCGTGATCTCCGTGCCCGCGATCACATCGCGCCGCGTGCCGATGTCGCCGGCGATGACCCAGCCGAGCGGGCGGGCTCTGCGTTTGCCGGGGTTACTGATCCGCATTTGTCCGGCTGAATCGGGCAGGTAGGGTGTCACGACTGACCAGCCTTCCGGGGTGCTTACTGCCAGCTCGCCGTGCAGTACGCTGCCTTTTGTGAGCCGCCAGTTGCTGACCGGAAAGGCTTTCTCTCCGCGGAATATCGCCAGTTTGCTGCCGACCCAGGCATCGTGGCTGGATGCATCGCGCGCCGAGCGGCGATGTGTGAGCCGGACCTGATAGTGGAGTTCGCCGCCGGTCACCGGGGGATTCCAGATCAGCTTGCCGGCGCTGAGCCTGATGCGTCCGTCACCGTCGGGTTTGCCCAGCATTGCGTCAGCGGACAGTTGCAGCTCCCGCAGTCCGCCTTTGGGCTGGCTGAGGACGATGCGCGCTATGGCGCTGTCGGTATCGGCGGTGAGCTGCAATTGATAACGCAGGTTGATCGCAGCTGCTTGCGCGGCGAGCGCAGGCTGCGAACAGCCCAGCAGAATGAGCAGGGCTGCAGCGAGACCGGCACGTGAGCGGTGGACAACCGCCGCAGGGATCAGGACAGGTCCTCCTGAACTATAAACTGGCGCAGTTCACCCGCCAGTTCCTTGCAGGCCGCTGTTTCGGTACGCGCAATGAATGGCAGTGGCAGGATCAGCGCGGGCATCATCGAGCTGCCATGGACGTCGGCGCTTACTTTGCCGGCAGAGCTTGAGGCTTTCAGGTCCCATACTCTGGCAGTGTAGGTGCCGTCGTCTTCCCACCAGACCAGGCCGAAACAACCGCCACCGGCCGGGCTGGCGGCGCAGCTCATGCCACCGCCATCCGAAGTCTTCTTTGTACTGCCATTGACCCAGACCAGATAACGCACGCCGCTGGTACTGATCCGTTCACTGACACCTGGCCGGGCCAGCAGTTCCGGCAGATCATTGATCTCCTGCGGCATGGTGCGCGGTTCGAGCCAGGGAAAGAGTTCGTCGAGGAATTTCTCGCGCGGGTAGACGTTAAGCGCCTGTGCGCCGTCATTCAGCTCATCGTCCATGCACTCGAGAAAGTCTGCTTCGGTGCGATTGCCTTTGTGGTAACTGGCGGGAATGACCACGACCGATTCGTTTGCCGCGATGCCGGTTGCGGCGTTCTTCAGTCCTTCGACGCGGCTGGTGACGCAGCCGGTACAGATCCCGAACATCAGCGGCAACACCGGCAGGAGCCAGTGAATGGTCTGTCTAGTTGCTTGCGTCGGTGCTGGCATCGGATTGCTCCTGCAGCAGTTTGTCGATTCCGGGTTGAACGGCGAACTCAAGGCTGATGGTAGCGGCCGCATCGCGCATGGCGAGGACAGTCGCCTGTTCCATCGAGCGAGCCGGTTTCAGAGTGCTCCCGCCGGCTTCTCCATAGCCACTGAGATTCCAGGTGGCGATCAGCTCGCCTTCGGGCCCGTACACCCTGAGAGTGTAGCGGATCCAGACCGCATACTGATCCGATGCCGAGTTGTTTGGCAAGGAAAACTCGAAGGCATCGATGACGGGTTCAATGATGATATCGACAGCAGCCGGAGTGCCAGCCGTCGGTAACTTGCCGACCTGCGCCGTATCGCGAAACATGCGACTGCCGAGCTGGTTGAAGAGATCCACATTGGCCGGGCCGAGTTCGACATCCCAGGCCGCCTTTCCTTTCTCGTGTTCGGTGTGGTGGTAAGAGGAGAACACCGGGGTGTAATAGAGACCGACGCGCAGCGGCAGGGCCTGTACCAGGGGTTCCGGAACGCGGTCCGGAATGGTCAGCGACTGGCTGCAGCCCGCCGCCAACAGCAGGCTGAGAGTGGCCGCAACGATACGACCGGTGCACATGGTGCTGTGCTATCCGCCGGAACTGGCGAGGATTGCTGCCGGTTTCTCAAAGTTGTCGCGCCGTTCTGCGAAACCCAGCGGGTCGGGGTGAATGATGATTTCGCAGTCGGGAAACACCTTCCAGATCTCGGCTTCCACCTGATCGAGTATCTCGTGCGTTTCATGGAGCGAGGTGCCGGCATCGAGTTCCAGGTGGAACTGCACGATGTAGCCGGAGCCGCTGAACCGGGTGCGCAGGTCGTGAAAACCAAGTACTTCGGGATGCGCTTTTGCGATATCGCGAATCCGGCGACGGTCGACTTCCGGAATCTCCTTGTCCAGCAGCACGTCGAGAGAATGCATGGCAATTCCCCACGCGCCAGATACCAGGTAGAGGGCAACAGCCCCGCCAACCAGTGGGTCCAGCCAGCGCAGCCCGGTCATCGCCGTGCCTGCCACCGCACCGGCTACGACCACATTGACCAGCACGTCTGTCTTGTAGTGCATCGCGTCGGCAGTAATAGCCAGTGAGCCCGTCTTGTTCTTCACGAAGTGCTGGTAGAAGACCAGGCCGACTGTCGCCAGGGTTGAAACTGCCAGCACCGCTATGCCAGCGCCAGCCTGGGCGATCGGTGCCGGGGCCAAAAGGCGCTGTATGGCTTCGTAGCAGACGAACACGCCGGAGCCGCTGATGATCAGTGCCTGCAACAGCGCGGCGAGTCCTTCCGACTTGCCATGGCCAAACCGGTGCTCGCGGTCAGGCGGTTCAAGCGAATAGCGGATGGCCCAGAAAGTCAGCAGCGAAGCCAGTACATCGAGAACCGAGTCGGCGAGGGAACTCAATATGGAGACCGAATCCGTAGCCTGCCATGCCCAGACTTTGCCGACGACCAGACTGCAGGAGACGAACACTGACGCATAGGTTGCCGACTTGAGCAGCCAGGCGCGTTCGGCCTTGCTGAGGCGGGTTGGTGCGTCAGTGCTTTTCGAAGTGCGGGCCACAGGTCATCCGGAACAGTGAATCGGTGCCGCCAATTTTCATGTTGGCGACGACTGAAGTCATTATGCCATGCATCGCCGCTTCGATCATGGCTCGCCCATCTGCAACCGGCTAATATCCCGACGCCTCCCCACTGGCTGCGCGCCGCATGTCGCCTACTGAATTCCTGCAGGTCATCCTGATGGCTGCCGCCTGGGGCGGGTCTTTCCTGTTTCTGCGCATGACCGTCGGAGAGTTCGGCGCGGTGCCGCTGATTGCGATGCGCGTGACCATTGCCGGTCTCGTCCTGCTGCCCGGAATCCTGCTGAATCCGGTATGGCGGGGCCAGTTCCGACGGAATGTTTTCAAACTGCTGCTGCTTGGCGCATTCAACGCTGCATTGCCATTTTCGCTGTTTGCTCATGCAACCTTGTATGTCACCGCCGGTTTTGCCTCGATCATCAATGCGACAGCACCATTATTCACGGCATTTCTGGCCTGGTTATGGCTGCGGGAGCGCCCGACGCTGCTCCGCGTTGCCGGTCTGATTACCGGATTTTCGGGTGTCGTGCTGCTTGTCGGCGGACTGCCCTCCACGCAGAGTGGTGCCTTGCTCGCAACGGCAGGCGCTTTTCTGGCCAGCTTTTGCTACGGCGTGGCGGCCAATTTCGTAAAAACGCAGCTCGCCGGCGTACATGCCTGGGTGACAACGGGTGGCAGTCTTGTCTTTGCAGCACTGCTGCTGTTGCCGCTGTCATTGTGGCAGTGGCCCGAGCGGATGCCCTCAATGCACTCCTGGCTGGCGGTTGTGCTGCTCGCCGTGCTGTGTACGAGCATCCCGAACATCTACTACTTTCGGCTGGTAATCAGTGCCGGTCCAACCCGGGCCATGGCGGTTGCCTTTCTGATTCCGGTATTCGGCATGCTGTGGGGTGCGCTCATACTTGATGAGGCAGTTACACTCGCAATGCTCGCCAGTTGCAGCGTGATCCTGCTGGGTACCGCGCTGGTGGGCGGATTTACCAGCCGGCGTCTGCGCTAGACACGAAGCTCCGCGAGAGGGTGTATTGATATGTACGACATCGTCAAGGATTACTACGGCAAGCAACTGCAGGGTTCCGCTGATCTCAAGACCACCGCCTGCTGCGATACCAGTCAGGTGCCGGGTTGGCTGAAGCCGCTGCTGGCACGTATCCATCCGGAGGTGCTGAACCGTAACTACGGTTGCGGTCTGGACTCTCCGCCGCTACTACCTGGTAGCCGGATTCTCGACCTGGGCTGTGGTTCCGGGCGCGATGTTTATGCGCTGGCGCAGCTGGCCGGGCCGACTGGCTGTGTTGTTGGTGTGGACATGACTGCCGAGCAGCTGGCGATTGCTGAAGGTCATCGCGGCTGGCACGCCGAACAGTTCGGCTTTGACAACGTGCGTTTTCTGAACGGCTATATCGAGCGGCTGGACGAACTGGATCTGGTGCCCGAGAGCTTTGACGTCATTGTCTCCAACTGCGTGGTCAATCTGTCGCCGGACAAACCTGCCGTGCTCGCCGGGGTGCATCGCCTGCTCAAGCCTGGCGGCGAGTTCTATTTCTCGGACGTCTACGCCGACCGACGTGTTCCTGAAGTGGTACGCAATGATCCTGTGCTCTACGGCGAGTGCCTCGGTGGTGCCTTGTACTGGAACGATTTCCTGCGCCTGTCGCGGCAGGCCGGTTTTGCGGACCCGCGCCTGCTCACAGATCAGCCGCTGGCGGTCACTGATGCAGAACTGGCTGCACGAGTCGGCGATATCCGTTTCTATTCGGCAACGTATCGACTGTTCAGGATCGCCGCACTGGAAGATGCCTGCGAGGATCATGGGCAGGCTGTGATCTATCGCGGTACCGTTCCCGATCAGCCATTGCATTTCGATCTGGACAAGCATCACCGTATTGAAGCCGGTCGCGTGTTCCCGGTCTGTGGCAACACCTTCCGCATGCTGCACGATAGCCGTTTCGCGCCGCACTTCGATTTCATGGGCGACTTCAGTCGCCACTTTGGTCTGTTTGCCGGCTGCGGCAGCAGCATTCCTTTCGATACAGGGACATCAGCCGTGGTGCCGGACGCAACTGGCAGCTGTTGCTGAGCGGCAGTCGGGTGCACTCAGCCGGAGCAAAACGTACGCCTGACAATTGCTTCGACAAGTTGCCGGAATTCAGTTTCGCGCCGCACTATTGCCAGCTGCCCGATGCGCGCTTTGGCAGTGTGCGCATGCACTACCTGGATGAGGGGCCTGCCGGTGCGCCGGTGATCCTGCTGATGCACGGGCAGGGCACCTGGTCATACATGTACCGAAAGATGATTCCGCTGCTCGTCGCGGCAGGTTACCGGGTGGTGGCACCGGACTACATTGGCTTTGGCCGTTCCGACAAGCTGCCGGAAACGGAGGACTACAGCTTTCAGAAACACGTGAACTGGCTGGTGTGTTTTCTCGATACGCTGCAGATCCGGGATGCGACGGCCTATCTGTTCGACTGGGGCGGCTACTTCGGCCTGCGTATCGCGGCGCTGCATCCGGCGTTCTTCGGCCGACTCGTGTTGAGCAATACGATGTTGCCGCAAGGGCAGGGCGGCAGCGGGCGGGAATGGTTTCTGAACTGGCGTGAGCAGCAATTCGCGCTGCCGAAGTTTCCGCAGGGCGAGATGGTCAACACGGGTGTCGTCGAGAAACTCAGACCCGAGATCATCGCAGCCTACGACGCGCCCTACCCGGATGAGAGCTTCAAGACCGGTCCGCGACGTTGCCCCATGATCCTGCCGATCTGGCCCGACGATCCAGCCAGCATCGCCAATAAAGAAGCGTGGCAGAAGTTGGCTGGCTGGACGAAGCCGGTACTCACGCTCTTCAGTGCCAGTCTCGGTACCGGCAGTCTGGGGCCAGATGCGATCAAGGCGCATATCCCCGGGGCCAAGGGGCAGCCGCATGCGCTGCTGGAGCCGGCCGGGTTCTATATTGTTGAGGATCGGTATCGCGAGATTGCGCTACAGATTGCAGAGTTTGCCGGCCATCACGTCTGACGGCAGGGCATCAAGGCCGAGACACTGCATCTGTAGCTAATTTACGACAAATTGACGAAAGTACAGGACTTCGATAGCTTCGACACTTGATCTGAGCACCACTGATGTGGCCCCAGGTCGCACAGTCTTGATTCATTCAGGGTTGAGGGGGAGCTTCGATATGTTGAACGTAACACGAGCCGTCGTGCCGTGCGTGGGCCTGACGGCGCTCGCACTGTTTGCTACCGGTGCCACTACATTGCTGACCAGCCAGCCAGCCGGCCGCTGCCGACGACCTTACAGAGATCATCGTTACGGTCCGCCAGCGGGCAGAGTCGATCCAGGATGTTCCTGGCTCGGTGTCGGCTTTCTCATCCGCGCAGATCGAATCCTTGGGAATTCATCGGCCCGAAGATTTCATTGGTCAGACGCCCGGCGTGTCGATCGTGAACTCCGCTGAAGCCGCCGACACCCAGGTAAATATCCGCGGCATCAATGGCACTCGCGATGCCGAAACCAACTACGCGTTGATCATTGACGGCATCCTGATGACCAACCCGGCGGCCCTGAACCGGGAGTACACCAACCTTCAGCAGATCGAAGTGCTCAAAGGCCCGCAGGGCGCTGTTTACGGTCGCAATGCGGCTGCCGGTGCCATCATCATCACCACCAAGAAGCCGGGTGATCAATGGGGTGGCGATCTGAAGGCCACATTCGCCCAGGATTCAACGTATTCCCTGTCTGGCCTCGTGGGCGGTCCGGTCAGCGACACACTGGGGGTGAGCGTCGGAGCCAACTATCAGGATACCGACGGCTACTACCGGAACCGGTTCTATGGTGGCAGCGCCGACGTCGACTTTTTCAAGAGCTGGGATGTGAACGTGCGGGCCGTGTGGGAGCCGTCGAGTGACCTGACCGTCGACAGCAAGCTGCGCGTCGGCTCGGTGGATGCCGCTTCGATCAGCTTCAACTCCGTGTTTCATATTCCGAGTCTGGTGGGTTTCCTGGAGACCGCCTTTGGCTACACGGCTGCGGACGCCGCCTATGCCTACGAGAATGTCAACGGCCACAAGTTCGAGTTTGACAACAACATCAAGCCCTACAACAATCAGGATTCGCTGGAAGCTTCCGTCAAGGTCGACTATGACCTGGGATGGGCCGATCTCACGGCATGGGGACTTTATAGCGATATCGAAAACGATCTCGGCGCCGACGGCACCAGCGGTGCCTTTGGTTTCTTCTTCAATGAGCAGCAATGTATTGATACGACTGCCGAGCTCAATGCGGAGCAGTACAAGCTGATCCCGCCTCAGATGATCGGCCCCACACCTGGCTTCTCGCTGTTCGGTGGCTACACCCCCACCGCCTGCGACGGCACGCAATACCAGAAGCGCGACCAGAAAGATTACTCGCTGGAGGTCCGCCTGGCATCCAAAGGTGATCAGCGGCTCCGCTGGCTTACCGGCCTGTACTACCTGAATCTGGAGCGCGAGGTGGGCGTCAACACCGGCATTGATCGCGGCTACGGTGTGTTAAGGACGCTGTATACCGATGATCCGCGCAATCCCACGGAACAACTGGTCCATGACGAGTTCAACACCGATGTCTATGCTGTTTTCGGCCAGTTGGCCTACGACATAACCGACACAGTCGAGGCCTCGCTCGCGTTGCGCTATGACCGCGAAGAGCGCGACGTGAAGAGCCGCGTGCCAGTAGACGCCACTGACCTGTATATCGATACCTGCGGTGACGGGCGCACGACCAATCCGATCAACCCCGGCCTGTGCGCGACGGGCAGTATCCCTGGCCAGAGCAAGACCTTTGACGAGCTGGAGCCGAAACTGTCGTTGACGTGGGACGTTACGGACGTCACGACGCTGTACGGCACCGCTGGCGTCGGCTTCAAGAGCGGCGGCTTCAACAACCAGGGTTCCGCGGCCACGATTGACCTTTTCATCAATCAACCGTTGCTGGGACCTGGTGGGCCATTCGAGGGCAGCGGCTACGCTCCAGTCAATATCCAGGATTCCTACGACAAGGAAACCTCATGGGCCTACGAGGTCGGACTGAAGTCGCACGCCCTGGATGACCGGCTGAGATACGAGTTGGCCGCTTATTATCTTGACGTCGACGACATGCAGTTTTTCGAGTTCTTTGTCGGCGGTTTCGGTCTACTGCGTGTGGTGTCGAACATCGACAATGTCCACATCAAGGGTATCGAAGCCTCAGTCAGCCTAACCGCCACCGACTGGCTGACGCTGTATGCCGGCGCCAACATCAATGATACGGAGATCAAGAAGAACAGCGCGCGACCGGACAGCGTGGGTAACAAGTCACCCT
Source organism: uncultured Chromatiaceae bacterium (assembly GCA_964371995.1). Classification (GTDB taxonomy): domain Bacteria; phylum Pseudomonadota; class Gammaproteobacteria; order Steroidobacterales; genus SHZI01. The sequence continues at coordinate 30,587 of CAYJPG010000021.1, forward strand.
ACACCCCGGATTACACCGCCAATGCTGGCGCGCAGGTCACCTATCCGCTGTCAGCCCGCTTTGACTTTGTTGGCAGTGTCGACGTTTCCTGGGTGGGCAAAACCTGGTTCCATGTGATCCAGGACAACAGCCGGCCCACATACTTTTCACAGTTTTTCCCGCTGGATGCGGCCAACTACTCGATCACCGAACGCAACGCCTACTCAGTGGTCAATCTCCGGGCCGGAATTGCCGGCGACCGCTGGTCCCTGGTCGGCTTCATAAATAACGCATTCGACGAGGACTGGCTGCAGGAAGTCATCCCGGCTCCTGAGTTCGGTGGCTCCTACATTCATCCGGGCACAGAGCGCCGCTTTGGTGTGGAGGCCACACTGAAGTTCTGATCCAATCTGATTCTGACGACTTGAACGCCGGCTTTCGCCGGCGTTCTTTTTTATCGCGGGGAGAGCATTGGAATGAGCGCCAGGAACAGGCCGTAGGCCGAAGCAATCAAGCTTGTGCAAGCGCACGCCTGACAGGCGGGCTACCTGGTGATGGCGCGCTCGCGCAGATACTCGGTGTCTTCAAACATGAATTCTTTCCAGTTTTTCGTGTCGAGTATCTCCGGCACGAAGCGGCGTACGCCGGCCATCATGTCTGAAGGCAGGGCATCAAGGCTGGAAATCTTGGCACCGAAGCCGCGCGCGACTGTTCCGCCCGGGCGATCCCCCATGCCCATCCACGGCTGCCAGCGGTTCTTGTTCTGCAGTTGGGCATGTATGGGCGCGGAGTTGAGCCGGGGATTGACAACATCTGTGAGCAGGGCCGAGAAGGTCATGAATGAATTCACATAGTTGGTTTCGCCGGGCCGCACCATGTCGGGCATTTTCTCGATGGACTGCGTGGCGAGAAATACCCGGTCACCGATCAATTCGAGCGGCAGCGCCTTTGGCGTGTAGCCCATCGCGGTAATGCCCTCCGGCGTGTAAATGCGCGGTACAGGGCCGAGCCGGAAGTGGTGGATATTGCGCCGCTCCCCGGTCAGCGGATTGTCGAAGTATTCAAGCGGTTCGTGGCTGTCGATCTTCGTGTAAAAACCCACCTCGTACTTGCGCATTTCGTATCGGTCGTTGCCCTTCGCTTCCCAGTAGTCGACCAGAATGTTGTTCATCGTGAACAGCGGCACGAAGTTGCCGGTGCCAAGGTCGCCGTAGAGGTTCAGCCGGAAGAAGGTGTGCACGGTCTCTGTACCCAGGCTGCCGACCATCTTGATGTGAGTACGCAACGCGGTCAGCGGATCGGCCAGGTTGAAGCCTTTGGGAACAGTAACCGCTTTGCTCTGTGCACCTGCCTGAGCCAGGGTCAGTGTGCCGAGGCTCGCAACGCCGCCAAGTGCAGCTCGCCGTGTCATCGAGTACATGCCAGTCTCCTCTGCTGCCAGACAAAATCGGGGATCGCCCGGCAGTTTAACCATCCTGAGGCCGTTCGGCTTCAGGCGGCGGGTTCCGGCAACGCTGCCCGTCAGGCACGTTGGTCGGGAATACGACCGAATCGGCCGCTGCTGAAGTCCTGAATTGCCTGGCGGATCTCGGCGGCAGTATTCATCACAAACGGGCCTTGTCCTGCCACCGGCTCATTCAGTGGCTCACCACTGAGGATGAGCAGTGTGGCATCGTTGTGGGCTTCAACCAGAACGTTTCGCCCGGCAGTATCGAGCAGCGCAAATTGGGCTTCACGCAGCCTTTCCCCATTGATCGCGACATCGCCATGCAGTAAGACCAACGCGAGCGTTCGGCCCTCGGCAACACTGAATTGTGTCTGACGACCGTGCTTCAGTCGCAGGTCCCACACGTCGATTGGTGTAAATGTTTCGGCAGGCCCACGATGACCTTCGAACTCGCCGGCGATTACACGAACCGTACCGGCATCGTTTAACAACGCGACGCCCGGAATATCACGGTTGCTTATTTCCTGGTATTTGGGCTGCGACAGTTTGTCTTTCGCCGGCAGATTTACCCATAACTGGACCATTTCCAGGATTCCGCCTGTCGCGGTGAATTCCGGCGAATGAAATTCGTCGTGGAGGATGCCGGACGCTGCGGTCATCCACTGCACGTCGCCAGGGCCAATGGTACCTCCGGCTCCTGTTGAGTCACGATGCGCGACCTCGCCTTCGTACACGATGGTGACGGTTTCGAAGCCGCGGTGCGGATGCTCTCCGACGCCGCGGGAGTGCCCGGCCGGTTCGAATCTCATCGGGCCCGCGTAGTCCAGGAGCAGAAAGGGACTCAGCTGCTCGCCGTGGCTCTTGTAGGACAGCAGTGTGCGAACGGGAAAACCGTCGCCGACCCAGTGCTGATGCGGAGCGCTGTACACGCCAAGAATTCTCTTCACATCGCCACCTTCTTCCTGGAATCTGTAACGCGATCGACCGTAGCGCTAAGCCTGGTTGCGCGACCGTGATCGGACCAGATCATATGTGAATTCCCATACGACAGAGGCCGCAGTTCGCGCGGCTTCCGTCATTTTCACGTACAGGTGGTGGCGCACCGGACGCCCGGAGTGGCCTGATACACGCTCGCCGACGGGAAGACGTACTGTCAGCCACACTCGGTGCCCACGTTCCGATACTTTCCCGCCAGGGCATTCGGGACGAAGCGGGAAGCAAATGACGTCTAAACACTCGGTCAAGCAGTATTGCTGGCCCACCGTCGAGTCCAAGAGCTAAAGTGGTGGAACAGGTGCCGGTGAGATTCTGCGCCAGGCGCTTTTGCAAGAGGAGATAGAAATGGCAGGTTGGTTTGAACTGAGCAAAGCTTCGGACGGTCAGTTTCACTTCGTTCTCAAGGCAGGGAACGCTGAAACAATCCTGACGAGTCAACTCTACACAGCAAAAGCATCCGCTGAAGGCGGCATTGCATCTGTTCGGGCGAATTGCCAGTCAGATGATCAATACGAGAAGGCGACCGCCTCCAATGGCAAGCCTTACTTCAATCTGAAGGCGGTCAACAGCCAGGTGATCGGGACGAGCCAGATGTATGCCTCAGAGTCAGCTCGTGACAGCGGCATTGCATCAGTGAAGTCCAACGGGGTCAGCGAGACGGTCAAAGACAACAGCTGAGCGCTCGGTCAACGGGCCAAGAAAAAACCCCCAACCGGGAACGGTTGGGGGTTCATTTTTGGTGGAGGCGGCGGGAATCGAACCCGCGTCCGCAAGTCCGCTGCCATGGGATCTACATGCTTATTCCGCCTTTTGTCTTACTGGCAGCTACCCGACGGACAGGGACAACCGACAGCCAGTCCAGTAAATGGGCGTTTAACCGTCGGGTCCTGGACGAACTCTCGGGCGAGCTTGTGTTTAATGACTCCTGGCTCCGGACCGCACAAGCACGGACCCGGTCAGAAGGCTCTAGCGCTGGTTTTTAAGCAGCGAGAGCGTAGTTGTCGTCGTTGGCAACTATAAGTTTTGCAGATGGATTTACGAGGTAGCCTGCACCTCGGCATGCACCCAGGGGTTTGTAA
>CAYJPG010000022.1:0-12291 GCA_964371995.1 uncultured Chromatiaceae bacterium
CCGCCATGCTTTTCCCACAAGGCGATCAACGCATGGGGGGCGGGGTAGTGTTCAATCCGCGCTTTCTTGCTGACCTTGAGTCGGAGTGTCCGTGCCAGTCTGGGCCGCAAGAGGGCGAGACCGAGAAGCCGGTCAAGCCATGGTGCACGCGCTCGGTCATCGCCTTCGGCCAGCAGGTGCGTGGCGCCGTTTCGCCACTTGTCCTCCGCCGCTACCGCATCCACCAGGCCAATTTCCCACGCTTGTACCGGCCGTATGGACCGGCCGGTCAGCATCAGGTCCATCGCCTTGCGCACGCCGATGAGCTGCGTCAGACGCACCGTGCCGCCAAAGCCGGGATGCACGCCAAGCAGTACCTCAGGCAGACCAAAAACCGGTTCACTCCCGGCAATCGCGAGGCGCCTGGTGCAGGCCAGCGCCAGCTCCAGTCCGCCACCCAAGGCAAAGCCGTTCAGGACGGCAACGCTTGGAAAGGGCAGGGCTTCCAGGCGGGCCAGAATGTCCTGCCCCTGCCGCGTAACTGCATAGGCGCGTGCCTCGGAATCCAGTGCCGGAAACTCGTTGATATCGGCACCGGCAATGAAGCCCCGGGACTTGCCCGAATAGACCACCAGTCCTTTGAGCGCGGACGCTTCCAGCGTGGCCAGACACGTTTCCAGCTCCGCCATCGTTTCAGCGGACAGGGTGTTGGCGCCGACACCCTGCCGGTCAAAGCACAACCAGCCGATCCCGTCCGCATCGCTTTCCAGTCGCCAGTGAACGAGCGTGAGCAGAACATTGGCGGGCGATGAATGCGGCATGTGTTTACCTCAGCTGAAAGTCACAGACCAGCGGCAAATGGTCGGAAAAGATGACATGAGGGATGTCGAAAGCGGTGATGTCTATCCCGTCACCATACAGCACAAAGTCCAGTTCCATACGCGGCGACTTGCTGGGGTAGGAGGGCAGTCCGCTCACGTTGGCGCTGCGCAGCCCGGCTGCCTTCATGAAAAGGAACATCTCATTCTCGCCCCAGAAAGTATTGAAGTCTCCGGCAACGATGACCGGTTTTTTCGCCTTCGATACGAGTTCGTAAAGATAGCGAAGCTGGAACTGTCGATGCCGGTACTTGAGTGACAGATGCACCAGAAAAATAATCACTCCGTCGAGTTCGAGCTCGATGATGAGGCGCTTGATGCCGGTATCGAAGTAGTGGAAGCGCTCGCCAACAATCGAGGGTGCGGCCAGGAATGCATTGGCCTGCTTGCGCAGTATGGGCAGCAGCTGGTTCAGTGATTCCTCCCCATATTTGCATTCATAGCTGGAGAAGTGCCCCAGGGCATTTGCGATCACTTCGGCCTGGTTGACCCCGCCGCTGCGCATCGAACCGACATCCACCTCGATCAGGCCCACCACGTCCGGTGTGACAGACTTGGCGAAATTTATGATGTTGTCGAGGTTTCCCGGCGTGCCAAACAGGTAACCTGCACCTGGTACCGGCATTCGCGGCGGGGCTCCGGCGCCAATGGCATAGCGGATGTTGTATACGAGAAGGCGCATCTGGACCGGGAGTGTAATGCTGCTGGGACTGTGGGCAACAGGAACTGTAGTATGTCCTGCAGGAGTTGAATGGAGGGCGGAATTGTGTCCGATACGACACCCATTCGGGTCTTTGTAAGCCATTTGTTCGAGAAGCACCCGGATTATCTGCGGGTTATCGAGTATCTCGAGAGCCGGGACAACTTCCTGTATCTGGCGACCAGCGATCCCGACCGGATTCCGTCTGGCGGCAAGGAAGACATGAAAGAAGAGTTGCGCAACCAGATCAAGGCAGCTGAGATCATGGTGCTGCCCGTTTCGATCTACGAAGCGAATCCGGACCTGGTGACCTTTCAGATGGATGTGGCAGGCGCTTTCAGCAAGCCGATCGTGGCGGTCAAGTCATTTGGCGAGACGGTAATGTTGAGGAAGCTGATTATCGACCGTGCAGCAGACGTGGTGGAGTGGAACGAGCGCGTGCTCGTCGATGCAATCCGGCTCCATGCACGCCATGAGGATACGGCGCGCTGGGACGTCGTTGAGTTCAAGCTGGACTGACAGCCGGACAGGCGGCACGCTTGCGGGGCATCGCGCTTGTTTGAAAAGGCATGGCTCAGTAACATCGCCTGCTTGCCGGATGTCCCGGCGTAGCTTGCTTTAATTCCGGTTCAAAATCATGACGATAAATACAGATGCCCTGATCATCGGGGCAGGCCCGGCCGGGCTGTTTCAGGTATTCGAGCTGGGTCTGCTGGGTATCAAGGCGGATCTCGTCGACACACTGTCAGCGCCTGGCGGCCAGTGCGCCTGGTTATATCCGGACAAGCCGATCTATGACATTCCCGCCGTACCGGTCTGCACGGGCGCCGAGCTCGTGGCGAACCTGATGAAGCAGATCGAGCCCTTTCAGCCGACTTTTCATCTTGGCGAAGAACTCGTTGAGCTGAAGGCGGTTGCGGACGGTGGATTTACAGCCCGCACCAGCGAAGGCAAGCAGTTTCTGGCGAAGACGGTCTTCATTGCCGCCGGCGTGGGTTCGTTCCAGCCACGCCGCGTACATGTCGATGGTGCGGATGCGCTGGAAGGCACGCAGATCCATTATCACGTGAAGGATCCCGGTATCTTTGCCGGCAAGCGGCTGGCGATTTTCGGCGGCGGTGACTCGGCGCTCGACTGGGCGCTGGCACTGGGGCCGAAGGCTGCGGCGCTTACTCTGGTGCATCGACGCGACGAGTACCGTGCAGCACCGGCTTCAGTGGCGCTGCTCAAGGAACGTGCAGGCCGCGGCGAAGTGCGGCTTGTCGAAGAAGCAAATCCAACTGGCCTGCGTATGGGCGGTTCGCTGATGACGGGTGTTGAGGTCACTACGAAATCCGGCACTTCTGAAGTGCTGGATGTCGACCATGTGCTGGTGTTTTACGGCCTGTCTCCGAAACTTGGCCCCATTGCGAACTGGGGGCTTGAGTTCAACAAGAAGGCTATCGCGGTCGATACCGAGAAGTTCCAGAGCAATATCCCGGGCGTCTTTGCCATCGGTGATATCTGTGATTATCCGGGCAAGAAGAAACTCATCCTGAGCGGCTTTCATGAAGCTGCGCTGGCGGCGTTTTGCGCCAAGGCGATCGTGGAACCCGGCAAGAAAGTTCACCTGCAGTACACGACAACCAGCCCGCTGATGCAGAAACGCCTGGGAGTTACCGGCGAGTAGGAATAGCCACGATGCGCCGAGGCATGGCAATCCGGCCCCTCGTTATCGCTCATCGCGGCGCGTCGGCCTATCTGCCCGAGCATACGCTGGCTGGCAAGGCCATGGCGCACGCGATGGGTGCCGATTTCCTCGAACAGGATGTGGTTGCGACACGTGATGGCGAGCTGATCGTTTTTCACGATCTGCATCTCGACGATCTCACTGATGTAGCGCTCTGCTTTCCGGGCCGGGCGCGTGCCGACGGGCGGCACTACTGTATCGATTTTGATCTGGCCGAAATCCGGCAATTGGCGGTGAGTGAGCGGCGACGTGCAGGCAGCGGGCAGCTGCGTTATCAGGGCCGCTTTCCAGCGGCTGCCGGCAGCTTTGCAATCTCAACTCTCGACGAGGAAATCCGCTTCATACACGGACTGAATCATTCCACCGGGCGTTGTGTCGGGATTTACCCGGAGGTGAAATCTCCCGCCTGGCATCACGAACATGGCGTTGATCTGGCGGTACAGATGCTGGCCAGCTTGAGCCGTCATGGCTACTCCGGTGCCGGCAATTCAGCGATCGTGCAGTGCTTTGACGCCAGGGAGCTGCAACGTATCCGTAGCGGACTGGGTTGCAGCTTGCGGCTGGTTCAATTGATGGAAGGTGAGGGCGCTATACCCACAGACGCCGAGCTGGCTGCAATCCGGGGGTATGCCGACGGTATCGGTCCCGGCCTGGGGCTGGTGCTGGGTACCGGGCTGGTTCAGGCAGCACACCGCGCGGGCCTGCAGATCCATCCCTATACGCTTCGCGCCGACGCCTTGCCGCCGGGGTTCAGTAACCTTGAAGAGCTGCTCAGGGCCTTGTGTGGCACTGAATCCGTTGACGCCGTCTTTACGGATTTCCCGGATCTAGTTATTCAGTTTTTAAATCAATATTCTGCGGCACTTTCCTGAGCTTCTTTATATCAAACCTGTTCTGCTCAAGGACCGCAATCATCGCCTGGTAGTCAGTGTCTGAAACGGATGGCGTACGTGCCATCAGCCAGACCCAGCGCCGGTCCGGAACAGCGATGATGGTGCGACTGTAGGCCTCATCCCGGTCGATGATCAGATAATCGCCTGCCGGCAGAAACCAGAAAAACTTCATCTTCCACTCGGTATTCACCGGTGGATTTGCGACGCGTGCGCGCGGTGTCATGCGCTTTGCAGGACCATCGAAGCTGCCGTCACGGAAGGTATAGGTGGTTTCAATCGAGCCATCCGCAGTGAGCCGATAGGATTCCATACCGTTGTGTGCATCTTTCTCCGAGATAAATGGCAGATCGATGGGAATGAATGCCAGCACATACCAGTCGCCCATGAAGCGCTGGAGATCCAGAGGCTCCTGCATACCGCGTAACGGTGGCAGGGAACTGGTGCAACCGCTCAGGAGCAGCAGGCACGCCGCAGTCATACCTAAAGTGCGCATAATAAATTTCAAGCTCGCTCGATAAACCGTAAAAGAAGCTCAGAATCAGAGGCTTGGGCGTGTTCCGCAGAATACCTCTTGGCGAAGCCAGGCTACGTGGACGGAGGAAAAAGCTTATCAGCAGTGAGGGGAGAGCACGACAAAACGAGCACTTGCGCGATGACTCACAGATCAGCTTTCGTTTTGCGTAACCATTTGCTTAAACACTTGCTGCGCTCCCGGCGTACGCACTCCGCAACTCCTAGGATCTCGTGGGTGCAGAAACTGCTGCGTAGCGGCTACAATCAGACGGTGTATCTATGGCGCTACAACCATCAGGAGCCATCTATGAAAGCCGTTGCTGCTTTATTGATTGCTGTAATCGCGACTAGCAGTTGTGCGACGCTAACCGAAGACGCCATGACGCCGGTGACGCTAAGCTTCAGTGACGGATCGAACGGAAAATGCAAACTTCAAAACAAGCGCGGCGCTTGGGAGGCTTCAATACCAAGCACAGTATCGATCCGGAAGTCTGACGATCCACTGAAGTTCGACTGCACAACGACGGATGGCCGAACAGCATTCGGCGCCATTCCAAGTGAGATGGGCGCAAAGATTATTGCCAGTGCAGTTTTCATAGATTTTGGCATCACGGACGCAATTACTGACAAGCATCGCAAGTACGCAACAAGTTTTGTGATACCAATGCCTAAGCAAGATGTCCCGACTCCTGCGTCACCAGACGCATCCCCCAAGCAAGAAGCCTCAATTACTGGGGCAGAAGGCTGAGGCAAGCCGCGCAACCTCGGAACTGGAAAGAACCATCGCGCACCGTCCTAATTGCGCATAATATATATTATGTTAAATATGATCCTGCACGGACTAATTGACCACCTGGTCGATCACTATGGAGATGGTTCCGCCAGATCGCTCCATACCGCCCCAGCTCGCTTCACCATAGAGATCGCCTGCCTGCGCGACCGGGTTGCCGCCATTGGCGATACGCGCCACCAGTGCGGCTGACTTCAGTGCCGCAAGCCCGGGTCCACCAGGCAACATCAGGTCTGCGTCGCTGATTCGCAGGGACACGGGCAACTCGCTGGCAAGCCGGCGAACCACAGCCAGTGGCGGCCCAGGCTTGCCGGGATCCCGAACGAATATGAACAGTGGCGCCGACGGCGAGATCCTTGTGCGCAAGCCGGCGCTGATCGAGACCTTGATATCGATACCAGCACTGTCAGTTGCACGGGCACTGGTCGCTGGATCTCCTGTTGCTGATGGACCTGCGCCAGAAGTTGCAACGGATTGATCGGGATTCAGCTCAGCAAGCTGCCTCACAATGATCTGCTGAATCTCTGCCGGTGGATCCAGATCGAGCAATGCCTGCCATCGCAAGCGTACGGTCGCGACGTCGCCGCGTGACAATGCCAGCATCCCGCCATACCAGAGCGCCTTCGGGTTGCGCGGATCCTTCTCCAGAACCGCCTCGACTTCCTGGCCCGCGGCACCTGACAGCGCGGCCGGGTTCTCGGCAATCTGCGCCTCAGCGGCGCCCAGGCGCGCAGCCATGTTATTGCCATTGGACAGTTCGATGGCACGTCGATAAGCCTGCACTGCATCAGCCGGACGCTGAACTGCCAGATACGAACTGCCAAGCAACACCCAGCCGTCCTCGTCAGACGAATTCTCCGCCAGCTTCTGTTCGAGTCCGCTGATCGCTTCATCGAGGGAACGCGGCTGTGCCGAAGGGGCAGCGGCCTGGGCAGGTGGCGTCACCCAGTCATAAGTGCTGATCTTCGGGTAAACCAGCCAGACGAGTATTGGAATCAGGCAGGCCGCAAGCGTTGCTGCCAGCGGTGAGCGTTGCGGACCGGTTGCGCGCCACAGTGGCCAGGCTATCAGTCCGACGCTCAGCAAGGTCAGCAGAACTGAAGTCAGTACGAAAAGTGTCATGCTGTCGTTCATTCAGCTTGCCGATGGCGGATCGCCATCCTCAGAGGGTACAGGCAGGGCGGCGCGTCGCCGGATGATTCGCCACAAGCCACCGGCGCCGATCAGCAACAACAGGACCGGCGCCAACCACAGCAGCGCTGTATTTGCCTGCCAGCGGGGCCGGTAAAGCACAAAGTCGCCGTAGCGGTCGAGGAGAAAGGTCTTGATCTCCTCCTCCGACCGCCCGGCTTCGAGCATCTGCCGTATCTCACGCCGCAGATCGATGGCCAGAGGTGCAGTGGAATCAGCGATCGTCTGGTTCTGGCAGACGAGGCAGCGCACCTCGTTGGTCAGGTGGTCATAGACAGCTTGCTGCGCCGGGTCTGCGAGTGCTTCATCGTGTTCAATCGCCCACGCTGAAAGAGTCGCCAGGCAGAGCAGGATTCCGGAAAACAGTGCAACGGCCCGCACTAGAGTTTCGATCCGGTCCGGGCTGCGGTGATACGTGGCAGAAACTCTTCGCGCCAAACGGCGAGCGTCATCGGCGCGATATGTTTGTAAAGCACTGTGCCGTCAGGGCCAACCAGGAATGTTTCCGGTGCACCGTAAACGCCCCACTCGATGGCGGCCCCACCCTCCTCGTCTACGCCCACGGCCGCGTACGGGTTGCCGAGCTGCTGCAGCCACTGGCGGGCAAGAACGGGATCATCTTTCCAGTTAATGCCATAGATCGGGACACTGCCGTCCTGCGCCAGCGTAAGCAGCGTTTCGTGTTCCTGCCGGCACCCTGAACACCAGGTTCCCCATACATTGACGAGGCTGACTTTGCCGAGCAGATCCGAACGCTGCAGGTTCTTTTGTGGATCGTCGAGGCGCGGCAGACTGAACTGTGGTGCCGGTTTCCCGATCAGCGGCGAAGGCACATAGCCCGGATCACGGTACAGGCCGACGGCAAATACGGCGACCAGCAGCGCAAACACAGCTCCGGGTATGAGATAGCGCCACATCGCTGCCCGGAATTCCTCAGGACCGCGCGGGCTGCGAACCGGGGCTTGCAGCAGAAACGCTGGCCTGCACCGCTACACGGTAACGCCGGTCGCTTGCAGCGAGAACGCCACCGATGGCCATCACCAGCGCACCCAGCCAGATGAACCGGATCAGCGGCTTGTATTGGAGCCGCACGCTCCAAGCGTTTTCGCCCAGGTCATCACCGAGTGCCACAAAGATATCGCGGGACCAGCCAGCGTCGATGCCGGCTTCCGTCATGGGTGAACTGCGCTCGCCATAGACGCGCTTTTCAGGGTGCAATGTTGCAACCAGCTGACCATCGCGTGTGACGACCATTTCGCCGCGCAGCCCCTGATAGTTCGGTCCGCGTATCGGCTGGGCGCCATTGAAGCGGACGTTGTAGTCACCGATGCTCACCGTTTCACCGACCGCAATACGCTGATCAGTTTCGACATTGAAGGACGTCGTTACGGTAACGCCCAGCACGAAGAGCCCCAGTCCCAGATGTGCAACGGACATACCCAGTGCAGCCCGGCTGAATCGCGGCCCGCGACCCACGAGTTGCCGTACCGGATCCAGCAATGCAGCGAATACGAGCCACAGGCCTGCGGCTATACCGACCATGGTGAGTGCGTTCTTCCCGCCGTAGATAAACAGCGTAATGGCAATTCCGGCCACGACCGCCAGTGCGGCAGGAATACGCAGACGTTTTGCCACAACAGATGAATCCGCCGAACGCCATGCCGTATGCATGCCCACACCCACGGCCGCCAGCAGCGGCAACATCGGCAACAGGAACACCGTTTCAAAATATGGCGGTCCTACCGAGATCTTGCCCGCATTGAGCGCATCCAGAATCAGCGGATACAGGGTACCCAGCAGTACAAGTCCAGCGGCCACGCAGAGCAGAATATTGTTGATCAGCAGAAAGGTCTCGCGCGAGAAAGCACTGAAACCGACCGCCCGGTCAAGTGTTGGTGCACGCCAGGCATAGAGTCCGAGCGCCACACCGATCACAACGGACAAAAAGCCGAGGATGAACAACCCTCGCGCCGGATCCGAGGCAAAGGAATGTACCGACACCAGTACGCCAGAACGCACCAGAAAAGTCCCGACGAGACTCAGCGAAAACGCAGTGATCGCCAGCAACAGGGTCGAGCCCTTGAAGAGCCCGCGCTTTTCGGTCACAGCGAGCGAGTGAATCAGTGCCGTACCTACCAGCCAGGGCATGAACGAGGCATTTTCCACCGGATCCCAGAACCACCAGCCGCCCCAGCCGAGTTCGTAGTACGCCCACCAGCTGCCCAGCGCGATACCGATGGTCAGAAATACCCAGGCAGCGGTCGTCCATGGCCGCGCCCACCGCGCCCACTCGCTGTCGATCTTGCCGGCAAGCAGTGCTGCGATTGCAAATGAGAATGCGACTGAGAAGCCAACATAGCCCGCATAAAGTATGGGCGGATGCAGCGCCATTGCCGGATCCTGCAGCAGTGGGTTCAGGTCATTGCCGTCGAAGGGGACGGGGGAAAGCCGTACAAAAGGATTGGATGTAAAGAGGATAAAGGCGATAAGACCGAAATTGACTGCGCCCATCACGCCGAGAATCCGCGCCCTGATGTCATGCGGCAGGCGCCCGGAAAGTGCGGCCACGGCAATCGCCCAGATTGACAGTACGAGCGACCACAGCAGCAGCGATCCCTCGTGACCGCCCCACACAGCCGCTACCTTGTAGATATCCGGGAGTCTGGTATTCGAGTTGCTGGCGACATAGAGAAGCGAGAAATCATCGTGCTGGAAAGCCCAGGCCAGAGCAAGGAAGGCACCGGCGATAAACACGAACTGGCCGGCCGTGGCGGGCGTACCCACAGCCATCCACGCGGTCCTGCGGGTATGTGCACCGACGAGTGTGAATATTGCCTGTGAAGCAGTCAGGCACAGGGCAAGTACCAGACAGATTTGACCGATCTCGGGAATCATGTCGACAGTGTGCCAGACTTCAATTCAGAGAGGCGCCGCTGGCGGGCGGTGCCGCAGGCGGCGTCTGACCGTCAGTGGCCATGGTCGCTGCAACCTCCGGTGGCATGTAGTTTTCATCGTGCTTGGCCAGAACTTCCTCGGCGCGGAAGACACCGTCGGGATCGACGTGTCCCATCGCGATGACTCCCTGTCCTTCCTTGAACAGATCCGGCAGAACACCCGAGTAGGCCACTGTCATCGTCTTCTCGTTATCGGTGACATCGAAGCGGAGTTCCAGGTCGCCCGGTTCCCGGCGGAGACTGCCCTTCTCGACCATGCCGCCGAGGCGAATTTTCTTGCCATCCGGAGCTTCCCCGGCAATCGCCTGGGTAGGGGTATAGAAATACAGGAGGTTTTCCTGAAAGGCTCGCAACGCAAGCCCGACCGCGACTGCAACACCAGCCACGAAAAGCCCTACCAGCACCATTCTCTGTCTGCGAGGCGTCATATGCTCACCTTTCTGCCCGACTGTCTGACCAGCCGCAGCTGCAGACGTTCCCTGGTTTGCCGTAGTTGGCTGCGTGCCGCCAGCAGATTTAACATCAGCACGATGGCGGTGATGCCAAAGGACGGCCATACGTACTTGGCGTAACCGCCCATGGCCAGAAAATCACTCATCGGTCCGCTTCCATAATACTGGTGCTACGCAGCACATCCTGTGCCCAGCGCGAATGGAATTCACGCTCGAGTACCTCGCCCCGCACCCGCATCGCGAGTACACCCAAAAAAAACAGTGTAAAACCCAGAATCATAGTCAGCAGTGGCCAGAGCATATTGAAGACGATTGACGGTGCATCGAGTTTGGAGATTGACGGCCCCTGGTGCAAGCCCGCCCACCACAGAACTGAGAAGTGGATGATCGGCACATTGACTACGCCAGCCAGCGCGAGCACCGCACTGGCCCGGTCGGACTGGTTTAGGTCATTGAAGGCGCTGCGCAGGCTCATATAGCCGAAGTAGAGGAACAGCAGGATCAGTTCCGAAGTCAGGCGTGGTTCCCACTGCCAGTAGGTTCCCCACATGGGTTTGCCCCACAGCATGCCCGTGATCAGTGCCGCTGCGGTGAAACTCGCACCGATGGGCGCGCAGCTCGCGGCTACCGCATGTGCAAGTTTGATGCGCCAGATCAGGCCGATACCAGCAGCAAGCGCCATCGTTACGTAGATCATCATCGACAGATAGGCGGATGGCACGTGCACGTAGATGATCCGGTAACCGTCGCCCTGCTGATAGTCGGCCGGTGCAACCATCAGTCCGCCCCAGGTGCCGAGGGCGATCAGCAGCAAGGCCGGCCAGAGCAGCCATGGCACCAGGCTCGCTGCCATGCGATAAAAATGCGGCGGCGATGCGAGACGATAAAACCATTTCCACATAGGCCCGGTTGCTCCGTATTCAATCTGCGCTGATGCGTATCGCCATGGCTGCAGCGGGCGGCGCGAGGCTCAAGGCAAGAGCCAGCAGCGCACCCAGCAGATAGAGCGGCCCCGTCGGGTCATCGCCGCTCAGGGCGATATCCGTCGCGCGCGCGCCCAGCATAAGTACGGGCAGCATCATCGGCCCGACCATCAATGCCAGCAGCACGCCGGACTGGCGCAGTCCGGCCGTCAATGCCGCGCCGATCGAACCCAGCAGGCTGAGCGTTGGTGTACCGATCAGCAATGACAGCAGCAAGGTGCTGATCGCGTCGGCCGGCAAATGGTAAGTGACGGCAAGCATCGGGGCCACGGCCACAACCGGCAGACCGGTGACCAGCCAGTGCGCAAGCGTCTTGGCGAGTATAACGAGGCCCAATGGATAGGGTAGCGTCAGCAGTTGCTCCATGGTGCCGTCCTCGATGTCGGCACGGAACAGCTGGTTGAGTGAGAGCAAGGCGGCCAGAAGCGCGGCAATCCACAGCACGCCCGGCGCGAGGGCGCGCAGAAACTCTGCGCGGGGGTTCAGCGCCAGCGGGAACAGGGCGACAACCAGCACAAAGAAAACGACCGGATTGCAGATATCCGACCAGCGTCGCATGGCGATCATCAGATCACGCTGGAGCACGACCCAGAACAGGCTGCCCAGTCCGAGATTCAAGCCGGCTCTCCCATTTGCAGCACCGTGGTCCGCGCTGAACCCAGGTCGATGGACTGATGGGCAACGATGACCGCAGTGCCTGAGTTGGCCAGGTGCTTCTGCAACACTCGTTCCAGAAACTCTCGCCCGGCAGCATCGAGATTCGTCTGCGGCTCATCCAGCAACCAGAGCGGTGCGCCGGACATCAGCACCCGGGCAAGTGCGGCCCGCCGCTTCTGCCCGGCTGACAGGACGCGAGCAGGCAGATCAGCACATGGAGTGAGCCCGGTCGATGCGAGGAGTTCAGGAAGCGCACCGGTCGCATAGCCGGACAGCCGGGCATAAAAGCGCAGGTTTTCCAGCGTCGTCAAATCAGGCTTAAGCGCCGTTGCGTGGCCGCAATAGGCGATCGCGTGACGACCGGTCCCGTCGCGTCCGGACAGCGGGAGCCCCTGCCACTGAACCTCACCCTCTTCGGCCAGGGTCAGGCCAGCGATCACGCGCAGCAGCGTCGTTTTGCCCGAGCCATTCGGACCCCGGATCAGCAACGCACCACCCGGTGCCGCAGCAAACGACAGCTGATCGAACAGACAGTTCGCACCGCGCCACAGCGTCAAACCCGTGCCCGTGAG
>CAYJPG010000022.1:12301-33726 GCA_964371995.1 uncultured Chromatiaceae bacterium
CCTCGCGGCGGCCGAAGCGGCCATCGCCCTGGCATTCCTCATGCTTTACATAACTGAGATGCCTAACTAGACTGATCCCAAACAACAAATGAGCGTTCGAGCCATTGTCTGCACTGATCAATACCGGTGAACTACAGGCTTCCGGTCGCGAACCGGTGCCGCGCGTCGCGACACTGACCGCCGCCTCGGCCTATCTGAACCGCTGCCTGCTTGGTCAGCGTCCTTTTGCGGTGCTTACCGGCAGCGTGCAACAGACGCTGGGCACCCTCCTCGACCATCTTGCCGCTGAATGCCAACGCCGCGACGATCTTCACCTGGTACGGATCAATGCGCCCGGTGACAGTATCCCGGATTTCCTGATGCGCGCACTGACGCAGCTTGGCTTCGAGCTTCAGGCCGTCGAAGCTGATGATCTCCACAATTTGCTCATGGTCTTTCTGCGGCATGAGGGTGCACGCGGGCGCAGGACCGTATTCCTGATCGAGCATACTGAGCAGTGCGGGCCTCGCGTGCTCGAGTTCTTGCAGGTTCTTTCGCGAGTGCGGGTAAGCGCGATACCCGCCGCCACCTTTGTCCTGGCGGGTACCCAGACGCTGTGCCGGATCCTCGATTCGCCCGGTATGGCCGGACTCAAGCAGTTTACGCGCGAGCGCTTTGACCTCGATGCGGCTGTGGTTCGCGTTGCAGAGTCGGCGCTCAGCGTGGTTCGTAGTCCGCACGCCGCCGGACGGTCGCCCTCGGGACCGGTCGACGCCATCCAGCGCAGAAGCCTGGTCGTTATGCTCGATGGCGCGATTCTGGAGCGCCGGACACTCGCATGCGGCCGTACCTTGATCGGCCGCAGTCAGCACAACGATCTATGCCTGCGAAGCTGCTTCGTGAGCCGCCATCATGCTGTACTGATCGTTACTGAAAACGAGGTCCATATAGTGGACCTGCGCAGCACCAACCCCGTGCGCGTAAATGGACAGCCTGTAAAAAACCAGGCTCTGGCAGCCGGCGACCTGCTCACCATAGGCAACTATCAGCTACGCTTCGACGCCAGTCTTTGACCTGTTCGTCGTGGAGCGGCCAGTCGATGGTGATTCGCTACAGCCTGTATTTCATTGTCATGGCTCTTTACACGGCACCCCTGCTGGGCGTCACCGTGATGCCGCCAGCATTTCTGCTCGACTGGGAGCACGGTGCAGTATTCCTGCTCGTAATCCACGAGTTTTCGGGGTTTATTTTTTTCGGCCACACACTGTTCAGCAATATCTGGGCCATGCGCGTGCGTATGACGGCCGATCAGGCAACGGGCGTGATGGCCCGCGCGATGCTGCGCAAGATGGCGCTCGGCATTACTGCCCCAACATCGATACTGAGTCCGCTGGCCGGTCTGCTGCTGGTCAACGGCTGGTTTGGTGGATTCGCATCGGCGCCATGGGCGCTTGCTGCCTACGTCGCCTTCTGGATCATGGCCGCGATACAGCTGGTACCAGACATCATCCGTTATGCAGTCGATACCCATGCCGCAGATCCGAAGCGGGATGTGAAGACGGCAGCGATCCGCGGAATCGGCTCGACGATCCTGACCTTCTACATCATCTGGTGCATGGTCACGAAGAACGCCTTGATTATCTGAGGCCACCCGTTACCAGAGGATCGGCTTCCAGACCATCAGGTACAGCACCACGAAAACGCTGACCGTGATACCAATCCAGCTAAAAGTGAGTCCGCGTGCCAGTCCGGCTATCTGCAGCTGATCGGGCGGCTGCTGCGCAGTCAGACGAATCCACTTCTTCATGAACGGACCGTAGGCGGTGCCCATCGCTGCCAGCACCAGTGTCAGAACCAGGCTGACGATAATCCACGGCGTGTTCGTCGGCCAGAGTGACAGCCACATGGTGGTACCGCAGATCGTTGCGACGATGTAGGCAGGAACCGCCAACCGGTCATCGATTTTCTTGATCAGACGCAGAATATTCGAGCCATGCACCGGATCCGCGTTGGCTGCCAGCAGCCAGAAAATATGCGTTACGTTTGATCCGAAGCCGATACAGGCAGAGGCGATATGCAACCATTTAAGGCTGAGATATATTTCGGCAGTCATCCCGCCCCCGTCTCCCAAGTGCTCCGAACCCGAGGATACTAACGCACAGGGAGCGAGTCGACCTCAATCAATACTTCGTTACGCCGCATAAACGGCAGGGTGAACGGCGCGTTATAGCGTGCCAGTTGCGGTTCCCCGCGCACGCCGATACCGGCCGCGGCGAGGATGCCCAGCAACTCGTCACGACTGGCATTGTAGTTGCTCTCGGTCCAGCGACCAGAGTAGCGAAGTACGGCAAACAGTCTTGCCGGCTCACGGACGATTGTTATTCTTGAATCTGCCGGGACCGGTGCGGTTTCAAGGCTGTACTTTTTCGGCAAGGTAAACGCGATACGCCATCCACGGACCGAACCGGTTTGCTGAACCGGTACAGTCATGGCGATTTTTTCGCTTTCTGCTGTCTGCGATACAGGTGCCGTCATGGCGATCTTCGACTGGGCGGTGTTGCCGCCGCTGATGTATCTGAACAGGCGGCGAAAACCTTCATTACCTGCGCTTTCGAAGTCGGCTGTATCTTCGACCAGTGTCTCAGCCGTCAGATAAGAAGCATATTCCCTGTACTCAACCTTTCCGTCTGTGTGCCGGACCGTGTATGCGGGCTCCTCAAGGCTCATGGCTGGACTCCCAAATAACAGCGCGACCGAAAATAAAAGTATATGGAGCAGGCCAGTTGAACGCGCCAGGTTCTTCATGATGACCGGCGCGAAGGCGCCAGACCCGACAAGATCGATACAACGCTCACCACCACCATCACCGCGCAACCCGCCGCAGCTGACAGCCGAACCGCATGGCTTGTTTCGAGTGTCTGCAACACGATGCCGAGCGATGCCCAGCCGAATACCGCGGTATACACGACGTCGTGCGTCTTGACGCCCATAGCGGTATAGATGGCCGTTGCTGTCACAACGCTGAGAATTGCCCAGTCCTCCATCGGCAATCCAAACGGCCAGGTTTTCAGTTCAAAAAACCATGCGGCAAGATTGGCAAGAACTGCCGTGCTGATCCAGCCGAAGTACAGGCTGAACGGTGTATTCACGCAAAGGCGTTCGGCGAACGATGATGCAGGCGTTGCCCGCAGTCGCACATAGATGAAGATCAGGCTCGCGAGCAGGACCAGCATCAGTACCAGACTCTCGAATATCCGGCCGTAATGCCACATGAATATCCATAGCGCATTCGCCACGCAGCTGAGCCAGTATGCGGGTTCTATGCTGCGCACCCGTGACGCTTTGGCCGTCGGGACACGAGCAGCATAGACAGCGAAGGCTGCAAGTCCGAGATAGATCAGTCCCCAGATCGAGAACACCCAGCCCGCGGGTGTAAACCCGGTGGGATAGCGCGCGCTTATTTCGCCCGTATTCAGCCCGTTGATGGGCAGAATATTTGCCGCGGCGTTTACCCCTATGACAAGCAGGGTAAAGAAAATGGAGAGATATCTGCGCATGGCTGGATCCCCTTTATACGTATACCGAATCAGGAGACGGCAGTTTGCCGCTGCTTGTTTAATATATTCGCAGCCAGCGGCAATCCGGATTCGCCGCGTTGCGCCCATCATACTGGTATGGGCTGATCGGCCTGGTCGTTGATGACGCCGCTTGGCCGCAGGATCAATAGTCAGAATGGTGCCCGGGGCCGGAATTGAACCGGCACGACCCTTTCAGGTCAACGGATTTTAAGTCCGCAGCGTCTACCAATTCCGCCACCCGGGCCTGCGGACATTCTAGTGCCTGGCGGCAGCCGCCGCACCGGCACACCTCTCCTCAGGGCTTTTTCAGCATGGCGAGCCACTTGCCCATGCCGACGCTGTCAGCCTGTTCCTTTACGACAGCCGCAGTGACAACGGGACAGGCCTTTTCTTCGGCAAAATCTTCCACGTTGCCGACCGCGAACTTGCGTACAAACTTCGGCGCCTTCGCGATCGTCGCCATCGCCTCCTCGTCCCAGGGCATGCTGATAACCAGCCCGTACTTTTCTTTGGCCAGTTGCGCGCTGCTGTCGCGATCCGGCGATGCCTGGTCCCGCAATTCGACAGCGCGCTCGTGCTTTTTCGCCTTGCGGATCCAGTAGATCGAATCAGGCGGGCGTGTCGCTTCGTAGATACCCTTCACATCGAGCGAGCCGCCCAGGAGCTTGACGAGATTGTTGGCCCAGCGTGCCGGAATGACCACAAACATCTCTTCCGGCTTTAGCTTGTTGTTCATGCGACCGCCCATGTCGCCGGGCGTCAGCACCACATTCTCTTCGTACCAGGGCGTTGCAAACATGTCGCTGCAAAATGATGAGCCGGCTGCAGCACTGGGCTGCACCCCATCTTCAACGGAGCGTACGGCAGCGATCTGCCCGGCCCAGAAAGGTGTGCAGACAACGACGATGGAATCGATGCAAATCTCCGCGGGTACCTTATCCAGCGGTGCCGCACCTGCTCCGACGATCGCACCTTGCGGCAAAATGTAGCGGCCAGAATTGAATTGGTGCGCGGCGTCGAGTTCATAGGCTGGCAGATAGTCCGTCAGCAAGCGACCGCTGCGAATCTGTTCGGTTCCCTCATGTACGCCGGTAATATAGGCGCCGTGCAGGCAATCCTGATGTGACCTGTCGAAGTAGACGATTTTCCCGTCATCCATCGCGTGCCTGAGTATCTGGCAGGGATCGACCTTGATGCCCGTGTAGTCAGGCGGGATGCGCTCATGAAACAGGCTGATCGCTACCGGGTTACCGCGGATCTTGCCGGAAAGCACGGTGCAGATGCCTGCGATATCCAGCTGCGAAGGCAGCAGCGGGGTTGATGTTTGCTTCAGGGCTGTGCCGGTGGATCCAGTCAAGCAGGCTTCCTCCATCTCCCAACCATATCAGTAACCAGCGAATAAGCCGCAGGAACGACAACCAGAGACAACAAGGTAGAGGTGAGCAGCCCGCCGATCACAGAGACGCCAAGCGGTGCACGGAAATTCCCATCAGCGCCAAATCCCAACGCAATTGGCAGCATGCCTGCGCCCATCGCCACCGTTGTCATGATGACCGGACGCGCACGCTTGCGGCAGGCTTCCAGTATGGCCTCGCGTCGTGGCAAGCCCTGGTCGCGCTCGCCGATGATGGCGTAGTCAACGATGAGAATGGAATTCTTGGTCGCGACGCCGGTCAGCATCAGAAGGCCGATCAGGGACGGTAATGACAGCGCATACCCGGTGAGTAGCAGACCGCCGAAGGCACCCGCACCGCACAGCGGCACGGCGGCAAGAATTACCCAGGGCTGCGAGGCACTGCCAAAAAGCAGCAGCAGGACGACATATATGCTGACCAGACCTGCCAGGATCGACATGCCGAAACCGAACAGCAGTTCGCCGAGTGCCTCGGCATCGCCACTCGGCAGGACGCGGACGCCGGCCGGCAGATTTCTTAGCGCAGGCAAGGCCCGGACTTCCTTGAGCACGGTGCCGACTGGCAGGCCATTCAACTCGGCCGTCACACGAATATTGCGCTCGCGGTTGAGACGGTCGATCTGCGCTGGCCCGCTGCCTTCGTGAATCGTTGCGACGGCCGAAAGCGGCACGCTGCCATCCCGCGTTGGTATACGTAGCTTCGACAGCAGTGCGACATCGCCCAGTGCGCGTTCCGCAACCTGCACACGGATCGGGATCTGTCGCTCGGCCAGATTCAGTTTGGCCAGCCGCTGCGTAAAATCACCGCTGGTAGCAATACGTGCAGCAGTCGCAATATCGACCGTTGTGACGCCCAGATCTGCGGCCCTGGCCGGGTCCGGTGTGATGATCATCTCCGGCTGCAGTAGTGATGCGGTGGACGAAACACTGCCGAGACCGGGCAAGGTGCGAACGGCCGCCTCTACGTCGCGCGCCGCGGCAGTCAGTACTTCGGGATCGTTGCCGGCAAGTATGACCTCGAACAGCTTGCCGGGGCCCACCGCCACAAAGCTGCTGCGTACGCCGGGCAGATCTCTGAGCCGTTTGCGCAGTTCGGCTTCCAGTTCCGGAACACTCCGTTTGTGATCACGCTTGAAGGATATGATCAGGCCGGCCTTGCGAAGATCGCCCAGGAAACCACCTTCATAGCCCGTATTGGCAACCGCACCTATGCGGGCATAGACGCTATCAACTTCCGGAACCTGCAAGACCAGCTGCCGCGCCTGCTCCGCAACTTCGGTAGTCTCGCGCAGGCTGGCGCCTGGGGGCAGCTCGAGCGATACCTCGGTACGGGTACCGCTGCCGGGCGGAAGAAAGGTAGTTGGAATCAGCGGTACCAGCGCGAGAGAGCCCAGGAATACGCCGAATGCAAGCAGCAGCGTACGCTTGCGATGGCGCAGGGCTGCTTCCACCCAGCGAATATAGCCGGGCATCCAGCCCGATTCCGCGAGGGTCTCCCCGGCCGACTGCATGAACTGCGCGGCCAGCATGGGCGTCAGGAGTCGCGCCACCAGCAACGAACAGAGTACGGCGGTGGCCGCAGTCCAGCCGAACTCGCGGAAAAACAGGCCGACCTGGCCACCGATCATGGCCACCGGAACGAAAACTGCAACCAGTGTTGCGGAGGTTGCTATCACCGCGATGCCTATCTCGTCTGCCGCGTCAATGGCAGCCTGCCGCGCCGACTTGCCCATGGCGCGATGACGCGCGATGTTCTCAACCTCGACGATGGCGTCATCGACGAGGATACCGATGACCACCGCAAAGGCGAGCAGGGAAAGCAGGTTCAGGCTGAAACCAAACCAGTGCATCATGGCGAAAGTAGGAACGACCGAGAGCGGCAAGGCCACGGCACAGATCCACGTAGCCCGCCAGTCGCGAAGGAAAATCCAGACCACTATGACGGCAAGCACGGTGCCCTCAAGCAGCATGGCGACCGATGCGTTGTAGGAGTTCTCGGCCGGCTCTACGGCCGAGGCCACTTCGACAAAGCTGAGCTCGGGATGATCGGCCGCAAGCCTTGCAACGCGTTCGCGAATACTTCGTCCCACTCCCACTTCGCTCGTGCTGTGCGCGCGCTGTACGGAAAAGGACACGACCGGTTGGCCATTGAGCAGCGCAACATCCTTGGGTTCGGCGAAGCCGTCGGTGACGGTAGCCACCGCAGACAGGCGTACAACCCGTCCATCCGGCAAAGACAGCGGGTAATTGGACAGTGCCGCTGCGCTGCGTACGGTCGCGACCGTACGCACCGACTGTTCGCTGCCTCCCAGGGTGGTGCGCCCGCCGGGCTGCTCCACCTGGATTCGCGCCAGTTGGTCGGAAAGCGTGCCGGCCGTCAGCCCATAAGCCTGCAGGGCATCAGGGCGCAGATCGACTCGGATCTCACGATCGAAGCCGCCGATGCGTGTGACCCCGCCGACACCGGGTACATCGAAGAGCGCCTTGCGGACGGTATCGTCGACAAACCAGCTCAGTTCATCCGGTGCCATGTTTTTTGACAGCACGGCATAGGTGAGCACCGCCCCGCCGATGGTGTTTACCCTGGCGACAACGGGCTCGTCGATATTCTGCGGAAGATCGATGCGGATCCGGTCGACCGCATCGCGCACTTCCTCCAGCGTCCTGCTCATGTCGCGGCCAAGCAGGAACTGGATACGTGTCTGCGACCGGCCTTCGGTGATGGTTGAATGGAGCTTGTCGATATTCGCAATGCTTGCGACCGCATCCTCAACTTTGCGGGTTACATCGGTTTCAAGCTGGGCCGGCGTTGCACCACTGAGGGTTATCGTCACCGTGATCTGCGGAACGGTAAAGTCGGGCAGCGTTGCAATCGGCAGCTGGCGCAGGCCGTAGATACCCGCCACGCACAGCGCGACGAAGATAATCACCGCTCCGGCCGGATTGCGGATACCCCAGAGCGACACGTTCATTGCAGCGATCCGGACGCCCCGTCAGCGGCATCACCGACCTCACCGACCTCGCGAACCACATCGCCATTACCCAGAAAACCGGCACCGCGACGCACGACGCGCTCATCGGATTCCAGTCCGGAGAGAATCTCGGTGAAATCTCCCCGGCGGACCCCGATCTTCACGCGACGCTGTTCGACCCGTCGCAGTGCGCTGCCGGCTTCTGCGCCGTCCAGACCCTTTGTAACGAAAATATAGGCGAAGCCGTCGCGGAACACGACCGACTCGCGCGGCACCACGCTGGCTGGCGCACTGCCAAGCAGGATCCGCCCCTCTGCGAACATGCCCGCGCGCAATGGCCCCGGTTCGGGAAGATCAGCATAAAGAAGGCCGGTACGTGTCGATGGATCAACGGCGGGTGATACGGCTCGTACCTTTCCGCTGATCGTCTCGTTTGACGGGCCGCTTAACTCAACAACTGCACCGGGTTTAACCCGGATCAGGTCTGCCTCCGCAAGGTCTGCCCGCCATTCAAGGCGGCCGCGCCTGATGAGGCGCAACAGTTCGCTGCCAGCTGATACGACCTGTCCCGGCTGTACCGAGCGCGCCGAGATGATGCCCTCGTCGGGAGCCGACAGTGTTGCGAAGCTGAGGCGCAGTCGCGCCGCATCACGGTCGGCCTGGGCAACGACAAGCTGAGCTTCAGCACTACGCAGGTCAGCACGCAATTTATCGCTGTCACTGGAGGATATAAGCCCCTGCCCCACCAGCGAATCACCGCGGGCAGCGTTGGCCTGGGCGAGTTCCAGAGCAGCCTCGGCCTGGGTAACGCTGGCCTCGGCCTGACGAAACTGCACATCGAGCGTGCGGCTGTCCAGCCGCAACAGTGGCTGCCCCGCACGCACATGGTCACCAACGTCGACCAGAACCTCCGTGGCACGGTTGCCAGTCAGTTCCACGCCGAGCGACATTT
This sequence comes from uncultured Chromatiaceae bacterium, assembly GCA_964371995.1. Taxonomy (GTDB): domain Bacteria; phylum Pseudomonadota; class Gammaproteobacteria; order Steroidobacterales; genus SHZI01. Next base: position 21,197 of record CAYJPG010000022.1, read on the forward strand.
CCTGCCAGGCGCTCACTGAGCCGGACACGGAAATCGAACGGGCGACCTCACGGGTTTCCGGCGCGACTGTGGTTACCACCAGGCCGGGCGCGGGAGGAGCCGATGATGGTGCCTTGGCCGAGCCGCAGGCAGCGAGGATTGTCGCGAACGCGACGCTCAGAAACAGCCTTCCTCGCGAATGCAGACAGCAATGCTGAATCATGATGCAGATACTGACGAAAGGCCCCGGAGTGTAACGTATCGGTACGCCGTCATAACCGGATTAAACAGGCCCACCGCAGCGCAGACACACGCCTGCCGATACCGCGGTGACTCTTGCAGGAACTGAATGGAGGCTAGGGTCGGAATCGAACCGGCGTACGCGGCTTTGCAGGCCGCTGCATAACCATTCTGCCACCTAGCCGGATACAGAAAAGCAAGGAGAAAACTGGAGCGGGAAACCGGACTCGAACCGGCGACCTATACCTTGGCAAGGTATCGCTCTACCAACTGAGCTATTCCCGCCCGCAAGGAGTGCATATGGTATCGGCGAACCACACAGAGTCAAGAAACCTTGTCATGTTCCCCGCTGGAGGGCCAGGCGGCACGGATATAGCCGATCATGGACCAGATGGTCAGGCCAGCTGCCAGCACTAGGCAGATAACGCCAATTTCGTAGACCGGCAGCCCCAGCAGAGGCTGATAGAAGATCATGCAGCACAGACCGGTCATCTGCGTGATGGTCTTCAGCTTGCCATAACCGGACACTGCCACCCGCTGCCGCGCCCCGAGTTCGGCCATCCATTCGCGCAAGGCGGAAATTGCTATTTCCCTGCCGATGATGATTGCCGCCAGTATCGCCACGATATTTCGCGTATCCGATTGCACCAGCAGGATAAGCGCTGTCGCGACCATCATCTTGTCGGCGACGGGGTCCAGAAAAGCACCAAATGCCGAGGTTTGCTGGAAGCGACGCGCGACATAGCCATCGAGCCAGTCGGTAATGGCTGCAAGCAGAAATACCATGGCTGCTGCGGGCCGGGCCCATGACACCGGGCTGTAGAACACCAGTACAACCAGCGGAATGGCCGCAATGCGGACCCAGGTCAGGGAAGTAGCTGTGTTCAATTGTGGGTACATCGCGCGACATTCTAACGCGCGCTTGACGAACGGGTTTCGGTCACGGTGGAAATAATTTTGCGCTCAGGGCGTCCCGCCGTGCAGATGGTCATAGATTCGCTGCGCAAGGGTCCGGCTGATGCCCTGAACCCGGGCGAGATCCGTAACACCGGCCTGAAGAATGCCCTGCAGACCCCCGAACTCGCGCAACAATGCGCGGCGACGCTGCGGTCCAAGGCCGGGAATGGCTTCGAGACTGGAAGTCCGCCGAACCTGCGCGCGGCGCTGCCTGTGCCCGGTAATCGCAAAGCGGTGCGCCTCATCGCGAATCTGCTGAATCAGGTGCAGGGCTGACGAATCTGCCGGCAATGCGATCAGCCCTCTTCCGCGCGGCAGAACCAGCTTTTCTTCGCCGGCCCGTCGTTCGGGTCCCTTCGCAACCCCGAGCAGGGGTAAATGACTGAGTTGCAGTTCTTCGAGTACCGCATAGGCCCGGTCGGTCTGGCCAGAGCCGCCATCGATGAGGATCAGCCCGGGTAAAGCCGCGTCCTCGTTTCGTACCCGGGTATAGCGGCGTTCCACCGCCTGGGCGATCGCTGCATAGTCGTCGCCGGGTTCAATACCCTTGATATTGAAGCGTCGATAGTCGGACTTCAGCGGACCCTCGGCTCCGAACACCACACAGGCTGCGACGGTTTCGTCGCCAGCAGTGTGACTGATATCGAAGCACTCGATCCGCTCCGGTACCTCCTCCAGCGTCATCGCCTCCGCCAGCCGTTCAAACTGCTCGCGCAGGGTAGCCGTGCTGGCGAGTCGCGTGGCAAGTCCCTGCGCCGCGTTGTTTGCGGCCATTTCCAGCCAGCGACTGCGGGTGCCACGCACCCTGTCACGAATCTGACACCGGCTGCCGGTTCGGGTTTCGAGTGCCGCCTGCAGAAGCAGCCGGTCCTGCAGCGGAACCGGGACCAGCACTTCAGCCGGTGGCGAAGCATGGAAATAGTGCTGCGCGATGAAGGCTGCAAGGATTTCCTGCTCCTCAGTACCATGCACAATACGCGGAAACCAGGTACGACTGCCAAGCACACGGCTGCCACGGATCATGAGTACCGCGACACAGGCCTGCCCCTGTCCGGTTCGTACGCCGAGTACGTCAGCATCCGTCATGCCCGGCGCGTTGATCACCTGCTCAGCCTGTATCTTGCGAACCAGCTGAATCTGGTCACGCAGCAGTCCTGCGCGCTCGTAGTCGAGTGCTGCTGCGGCCTGCTCCATGCGGGAACCAAGGCTTGCGAGGACGCTCTCGTTACGGCCATCTAGAAACAGCAGCGCATCGGCTACATCACGCTGATAGTCCGTGGCGCTGACGAGGCCCACGCAGGGCGCGGTACACCGCCGGATCTGGTACTGCAGGCAAGGCCGCGTGCGATTGGCGAAAAACGATTCACTGCACTGACGAACCCGAAACAGCTTCTGCAACTGGATCAGGCTTTCGCGCACCGTGTTGGCCGAGGGCCATGGGCCGAGAAAGCGGCCCGGACCGCGACGGCTGCCACGATGCAGTTCAAAGCGCGGGAATTCCTGGTTTGTGGACACATGGATCCATGGGTAGCTCTTGTCATCGCGCAAAATGACGTTGAAGCGTGGCCGGTATTCCTTGATGAGATTGTGTTCGAGCAGCAGCGCTTCGTGCTCAGTACCGGTGACCGTCACTTCAACCCGACTGGTCTCCGCCATCAGTGCCTGCGTCTTGGGCAGATGCGCCTTGTTGCCAAAATAGCTGGAGACCCGTTTTCTGAGATCCTTGGCCTTCCCGACATAGAGAACTGTGTCGTCGACAGATAGCATCCGGTAGACACCAGGACGGTGCGTCAGCGAGGCGAGAAAGCTGCTGCTGTCGAAAGGCGGTTGGGTCGGGTCTGCCGCCATGGACCTTATTTCGCGGGTTCGCGTGCCCTGGCCTGCCGGCCGTGACCGGCGATGCGCATCGCCACCTCCATGGCCTGCTCGTAATTGAGACGCGGATCGACCTGGCTGCGATAGTCGCGGCGCAGATCTGCATCGGTCAGACCGCGGGCGCCGCCGGTGCACTCGGTGACATGCTCGCCCGTCAGTTCCAGATGCACGCCACCGAGCCAGGTGCCACAGGCGCGATGCACCTCGAAGGCGCTGGCCAGTTCGTCGAGGATATTTTCGAAGCGCCGCGTCTTCAGTCCGTTGCTGGCGGTCTCCGTATTGCCGTGCATCGGATCGCAGACCCAGAGCACCTGCGCGCCTTCCTCTCTGACCGTCTCGATCAGCGGCGGCAGCAAGGCCTTGATGCGTGAAGCACCAAAACGGTGGATCAGCGTGAGCCGGCCGGATTCGTTGTCCGGATTGAGACTGCGCAACAGGCTGCGCAGCCAGTCAGGGCTCATGTCAGTGCCGAGCTTGACCCCCACCGGATTGCTGATGCCGCGGAAAAACTCGATATGTGCGCTGCCGGGTTGGCTGGTTCGCGCACCGATCCACGGGAAGTGCGTGGTCAGGTCATACCACTTCTGACGGTGTGCGAGAAAACGTGTCTGCGCCTGCTCGTAGGGCAAATGCAGCCCTTCATGTGCGGTGTAGAAATCCACGCGACGGGCCTGATCGATCGACTTGCCGGTAATGCTCTCGAAAAAGTCCAGGCCATCAGCGACCGTTTTCACCATGTGGTGATATTCGTCAGCAAGTGGCGAATGGTTCACCCAGTCCAGATCCCAGTTCTCAGGGTGATGCAGATCGGCGAAACCGCCATCGATCAGCGCGCGTATGAAGTTGAGCGTCAGCGCTGCGCGCTCGTAAGCGCGCAGCATAAGTTCGGGATCGGGCTCGCGATCATCAGCGGTAAAGGCATTGCGGTTGATGATGTCGCCGCGAAAGCTCGGCAGGGAAACGCCGTCGCGCACCTCGGTATCGGCTGAACGCGGCTTGGCATATTGTCCGGCCATACGGCCGATACGTACGACCGGCAGCTTGATCCCGGAGATGATGGCAACGCTCATCTGCAGCAGGATTTTCAGCTTGTTGACGATGGCCGCCGAAGTGCAGTCTTCGAACGTCTCCGCACAGTCACCACCCTGCAGGACGAAGGCCTTGCCGGCCTGGGCAAGCGCAATCTGCTCGCGCAGCGCCTCGATTTCCCAGGAGGTTACGAGCGGCGGCAGTTTCGCAAGCGCCGCCATGACCGCTTCGCTTTGCGCGGTATTGCCATAGCGGGGTATCTGGCCCACGGTACTGCGCAGCCAGCTGTCCGGTTTCCATTCTGCACTGACGCGGGCGTCGCTCATGTTCCCTGCTCGTCTGCCTTGATGGACTTCCACAGCCGGCCGAGATCCTCGGGGCTTTGCGTACTCCAGTCGGTATGGGCATGCTCCAGCAATGCTTCCACCGCCCTGAAGCGGCGTTCAAACTTGCGGTTGGCCGCCCGCAAGGCATGTTCAGGGTCCACGCGCAGGTGTCGCGCCAGGTTGGCGGCCGTGAACAGCAGGTCGCCGATTTCTTCCTCGATCGCGTCCGGCGATTCAGCATCCCTGGCTGCCATGAGTTCATCAAGTTCCTCATGCAGCTTGGCAATCACCCCATCGATTTCTGGCCAGTCGAACCCGACCCGTGCGGCACGCTTGCCCAGCTTGCTGGCGCGGCTCAAAGCTGGCAGCGCCTGTCCGATTCCCGCTATTGCCGATGTGTCGCCGTTTTCTGCACGCTCGCCGGCTTTCAGGTTTTCCCAGGCCACGCGCTGGTCGTCGGCCGTCAACGCTTCTTCTGTCCCAAAAATATGCGGATGGCGCCGTAGCATTTTTTCGCATATAGCCTGTACGACGTCGGCAAAATTGAAAGCGCCCAGTTCGCTCGCCATCTGTGCGTGAAAGACGACCTGAAAGAGCAGATCGCCGAGCTCGTCACGAAGCTCGGCCAGATCATCCCGGTCGATCGCATCGGCGACTTCGTAGGCTTCCTCAATGGTATAGGGAGCAATCGAGCCAAAATCCTGGTCGCGGTCCCACGGACAGCCGCGTACGGGATCGCGAAGTACTGCCATGATTCCCAGCAGGGTATCTATCGATCGTTTGTCCTGCTGGTTCATTACATATGGCTCAGGACTTGATGCCGCCGCGAGTAAGATCTTTGGCATTCAGCAGGCGATCGAGTTCCCGGTCTGAAAGGTCGGTGTTTTCCGCAGCAACTTCCCGCACCGGACGCCGTTCGGCATAGGCCTTCTTGGCGATCGCAGCGCCTTTCTCGTAACCGATGACCGGATTCAGGGCCGTAACGAGAATCGGGTTGCGATCAAGCGCTTCAGCCAACTTGTCCTGGTTGACCTTGAACCCGGCGATCGCCTTGTCGGCCAGCAGGCGGCTTGCATTGGCCAGCAGGTTCACGCTCTGCAGTACGTTGAGTGCGATGACCGGCAGCATGACGTTCAGCTGAAAGTTACCGGACTGGCCGGCGACGGTTACCGTCGTGTCGTTGCCGATGGTCTGCGCCGCGACCATGGCGACAGCCTCGGGAATGACCGGGTTAACCTTGCCCGGCATGATGCTGCTGCCAGGCTGCAGGCCAGGCAGGGAGATCTCGCCGAGGCCAGCCAGAGGGCCGCTGTTCATCCAGCGCAGATCGTTGGCGATCTTCATCAGTGCCACGGCAAGCGTGCGCAAATGTCCCGAAAGCTCGACCGCCGTGTCCTGGCAACTGAGTGACTCAAAAAGATTCTTTGATACGTCGAACTTCACTCCCGTATTTTCTGCCAGCAGCACGGCAACTTTCTTGCCGAATTTCGGATGGGCGTTTATCCCTGTACCAACGGCTGTACCCCCCTGGGCCAGACGCGTCAGGCGCGGCAGACAGTCCCTGATACGGGCTTCGGCATTGCCGATCTGCTGCGCCCAGCCGCCGAGTTCCTGCCCCAGCCGTACCGGCATCGCATCCATCAAATGCGTGCGCCCGGTCTTCACCACACCGTCTGTTTCCTTTGCCTTCTTCAGTATCACCTTGCGCAGGTGGGCGAGCGCCGGGAGCAGATCTTCGGTAACGCCAAGTGCGGCACTCACATGGATGGCAGTCGGAATGACATCGTTGCTGCTCTGGCCCATGTTGACGTCATCGTTCGGATGCACCTCGGCCCCGAGTCGTTTGGTCGCCAGGCGTGCGATGACCTCATTGGCATTCATGTTCGAGCTGGTGCCCGAGCCAGTCTGGAATACATCGATGGGAAAGTGCTCGTCATGCTGGCCGGTCGCCACTTCAAGCGCAGCAGCCTGGATGGCCATGGCCCGGCGACTCTTGAGCAGCCCCAGTTCGGCGTTTGCACCAGCTGCCGCCCACTTTATGAGGCCCAGTGCGCGGATGAAACCGCGCGGCATCGGGATACCGCTGATTGGGAAATTATCGACTGCGCGTTGCGTCTGGGCACCCCACAGCGCCTGCTCCGGAACCTGCAGTTCGCCCATGCTGTCGCGTTCAACGCGGTAATTGCTGTCTGCCACTCGTGTTTCCTCGGTTTGCCTGCCCGCTGTCGCCGCCGACAATGTGCAGGCAGGACCCGTTGCTGTTGGTGTATGATTTCTGGGCCGAATTATAGGGGCTTTTTGCACAGTCTGGCATGGATCGCGACCCGCTCACTGCCCTCTCGCCGCTCGACGGGCGTTACTCCGCCAGAACTGATTCCCTTCGGGAAATCTTCAGCGAGTACGGCCTGATCCGTTTCCGTGTGCTTACGGAAGTGCGCTGGGTGCAGTTTCTGGCCGCCGAAGGCGCGGTGGGCGATTTCGGGCCACTGTCGCCGGTCGTCAATCAGGTACTGGATGAAATAGCTGAAAAGTTCAGCCCCGATGATGCCCGGCGCATCAAGGAAATCGAACGTCGGACCAATCACGACGTCAAGGCGGTCGAGTATTTCATCGGCGAGCGCCTCGGTCAGGATGCCGAACTGGCCCGGATCAGGCCTTTTCTGCATTTCGCCTGCACCTCGGAGGACATCAACAATATTGCCTATGCGCTGGTGCTGCGTCACGGGCGGGACGATGTGTTGCTGCCGCAGCTACGACAGGTGGCCAGCCTGCTCGACACCATGGCGCGCAACATGGCGGATATACCGATGCTGGCGCGCACACATGGCCAGCCCGCAAGCCCGACCACGCTCGGCAAGGAACTCGCCAACTCGGCATGGCGTCTCAAGCGGCAGCTGAAACAGCTTCGTGCGGTCGAACCACTGGCCAAACTCAATGGTGCGGTGGGTAACTTCAACGCGCACCTGGCGGCATATCCTGACGGCGACTGGTCGGGTATCTCCCGCCGGTTTATCGAGTCCCTCGGGTTGGTCTGGAACCCGTACACGACGCAGATCGAACCGCACGACTGGATAGCCGAGTATTGCGATGTACTGGCACGGACCAACACGATACTGCTCGACTTGTGTCGTGATGCCTGGGGCTATATCTCGATCGGCCACTTCCGGCAGCGCCGGGTCGATAGCGAGGTCGGTTCCTCAACGATGCCACACAAGGTAAACCCGATTGATTTCGAGAACGCCGAGGGCAATCTCGGTATTGCCAACGCCCTGTTGCGCCATTTCAGTGAGAAGCTGCCTGTGTCCCGCTGGCAGCGGGATCTCAGTGACTCAACAGTACTGCGTAATCTGGGCGTAGCGGCCGGCCATATCGTGCTGGCGGTGCATTCCCTGCTGACCGGGCTGCGCAAGCTCGAGCCGGACGTCGCCAGCATGCAGGCGGAGCTTGATGCCAGCTGGCAGATTCTGGGCGAGGCGATTCAGACCGTGATGCGCCGCTTTGGTCATGCGGACGCCTACGAGCAGCTGAAAGCCCTGACCCGTGGATCCAGCATTGCCAGGGATGATCTGCAGCGCTTCCTCCAGTCTGTCGATTTGCCCGCCAGAGAGCGGGCCCGGTTGCTCGCCCTCACGCCGGCCGCCTATATCGGTGATGCAGCACGGCTGGCCCGTCAGGCCGCGGACAGCGAACCCTGAGCCGGCTTTCCGGGCCCGGGGCCCTTGGCCGGCACAACTGTGACGCAGTTGGCACTTTGAGCCGGATGCCGTCTTTACAATGATGGGATGGATGCCGAAAAAACACAGGGGCGGCGCTGGGTCCTGACGACTTTTGAGGACACCCGGGCAGCCGCAACCGAAGTGGCAGCCATCGCGCAACGTGGACTGTCCATACTGACTCCCGATCTGGAGCCAGGACTCTACGATCACGAAAGGTTCCTGGCCATCGTCAAGCGACTTGTGCTTGCCAAGCGTTGTGCGCGAGTTCGTGTGCTGATTTCCGAGCCGGCGCGCACCGCGCGTAACGGCAACCGGCTGGTCGGGCTCGGGCGACGGCTCGACACCTATATTGAATTCCGGAACCTGCACGATGACTACGCCGGGCATCGCGAGGCGTTTTTGCTTGCCGACGACACAGCCCTGCTCTATCGCGTCAACAATAGGCGCTGGGAAGGTATCGCAGATACGCATGAACCCGCCGTGGCGCGCCGGTATCTGACGCTCTTCGAGGAAATATGGACAGCATCAGAAACATCCAGGGAGCTGCGTCAGTTAAGGGTCTGAGCACAGAGACACCAAACAAACAATCACAAGAAAATCGCCGTGCGGATCGGGGGATCACAAGATGCCGAATATTCAGGAAGCCGGAGTCCGGCCTGAACTCACCGTAGCTGCCGTCATCGAACGGGATGGCCGCTTCATGTTCGTCGAGGAACGCATCCGCAGCCGGTTGCTGATCAATCAGCCTGCCGGGCACGTCGAGCCAGGAGAAACCTTGCTTCAGGCGGTCAGCCGCGAGACGCTGGAGGAAACCGCATGGACCTTCGTGCCAGGGTCCATGGTCGGTGTCTATCTCTGGAGCCGCAGCCCTGGTAAACGGACGTTTTTACGTGTCGCCTACGCAGGCCGCTGTGAGCGCCATGATGAGCGTCGTGTGCTTGACACCGGAATCGAGCGCGTAATCTGGCTGAGCCGTGACGAACTGCTTGCGCGTACGCCTCAGCTGCGTAGCCCGATGGTGCTGCGTGCCGTAGATGACTATCTGGCGGGCATCCGCTACCCGGTTGATCTCATCCGCGATATCGAGCCTGCACAATTACTGAAACGCGCTGCACTCATCGCCTGATTCCGGGCTTCTTCGGCACGGTCAGCCGAACAGGGCCTATTTCTCAATTACCGGAAGGGATAGCCCACGGTCGAGTTTGTCTTCTACTTCACCGATGTACGCCGACAGGCTGCGGCCGGATTCCTCGACTACATTTCGCAGCGCCTGTTCCATGTCATCCAGCCGCGTACTGAGTTCCTTGCGGGTGGTGTCCGTCTTATCATGCAATTCTGCAAACGACTGCTCTAGCTGGTTCCGCAATTCACTTAGCCGTGACGCCTCGGCCTGCTCGGCAAGTTTCTGCTGGACAGACAGCTCCCGTTCATAGCGGCGCGCATCCATCAACATCGTCGTGCGCAGGATCAGCACGTACATGGAAAAGAACGCCACGAACCCCACAATCGTGCCCAGCAGAATCAGGCCCATCGGCGCTTCCAGTCGAAAGGCCACGAATGAGAGTTCGGTCGGTGTCATCAACACGCTCCAGTTGGCCAGAGTGAACACGGCCAGCGCGATCATGGCTAACAAGATGAAGGGGCCCAGGATTTTCATCGTGGTTCTCCGGATATCAGGCTTAACCCTGTGCTGCTTTTTGAACCTCCAGGAACTTTTGAAATCCTGGGCGCTGCGATATTTTCTCAAGCCAAAGAGTGATTCCCGCGTAAGGCTTAAGGTCAATCTTTACCGTCTGGCAAATTCCCACCACCGAGGCGACGTTGAGATCAGCAATGGTGAATTTCTCCCCAGCCACAAAAGGAACTTTTTTCAAATGATCATCGAGCATCTGCAGTCGGCTCGGTATCATGGTTTGAGCCTTTTCAAGCAAAGCCAGATTGCGCCGCTCCTCAGGTACAAATTGGGTTTGAATCAGAATATCTGTAAGTGGCGGTTGAAGATCCAGAATCGACCAATAGCTCCACTGATTGACTTGAGCCCTTTGCTCAGGGGTGTCTGGTATAAGTTCAGGCTTGTACTTGTCCGCTAGATATTGAGTGATGGCCATGGATTCCCAAATCACTAAGCTTTCGTCAACTAGGGTGGGAACCTTTCCATTAGGATTAATTTCCAGGTACTCAGGTGATTTATGCTGGCGCTCTCGCATGGACAAGGCGATTCTCTCGTAGGCGACGCCAGCTTCTTCAAGCATCCAAAAACAACGACCAGCGCTAGACAAGGGAGAGCCGTATATTTTGATCATGAATATATTCCTTTGTAGTTAGTGACGCGACGCCCCCCACCTTCAGTAGGAGAGTGCTTTAGAGCCCGGCCCCATTGTAACGGGCTTGCTAACCAGCTTGTTTACACACTGAGGGGGTGTCATCCCGCCCAGTGATCGCTTCGGACGACCATCATTGCCTGATTCCGTGCTGACAGGCATGCCCTGCTAGAATTTCGCCCTATGTCTGCGGTGACAAAGCCCATTATCGTTGCCCTCTCCGGCGGTGTTGATTCAGCCGTGGCTGCGCTGTGCCTGCTGCGTGCCGGACATGCCGTCGAAGCGCTGCACATGACCAACTGGGATGATGCCGACGAGTACTGCACGGCAGCCGCAGACTTCGCCGATGCAAAGCAGGTTGCCGATGATCTCGGTATCCCGCTGCACCACGTGAACTTTGCGCAGGAATACCGGGTGCAGGTATTCGCCGATTTCCTGTCGGAGTATCGGGCAGGCCGGACGCCGAATCCCGATGTGGCCTGCAATCGGCACATCAAGTTCGGGGCGTTCCTGCATCACGCACAGCGCCTGGGTGCGGAATACATCGCTACCGGGCATTACGCCCGCGTAATGCATCAGGGTGACCAGGGTTACCTGTACAAAGCTGCTGATGCCGACAAGGATCAAACCTATTTTCTTCATTCAGTAAGGAGCGAAGCGCTTTCCCGCACGCTCTTTCCGCTCGGAGATCTGCAGAAAAGGGAGGTCAGGGCTATGGCACGGGAGTACGGCCTTGCCAATCACGCCAGGGCCGACAGCACCGGCATCTGTTTCATCGGCGAGCGACCGTTCAGGGAATTTCTGGCGCAGTACATCGTGGCTGAGCCCGGCCCGATCCTGACGCTGGACGGGCAGACGATCGGCGAACATTCCGGGTTGCCCTATTACACCCTGGGTCAGCGTCACGGACTCAATATCGGCGGGCAGGCTGACCGAGAGCAGGCGGCGTGGTTTGTTGCTGGCAAGAATCCAGACCGGAATGCCCTGATCGTGGTTCAGGGCCACGATCATACGGCCCTGCTGAGCAGTGGACTGAGCGTTGGCGAACTGCACTGGATCAACGGTGCGCCCGAAGAACTCGTGACAACCGGCCGGATGCAACTTGAATCCCGACTGCGGCACCGGCAGGCCGCGGTCAACTGCGAACTGTTCCGGGCAGGGGATGGAGACGTCCTGCAGTTGAGTTTTCCGGTACCGCAACGCGCGGCAACGCCCGGGCAGTACGCGGTCTTCTATGCCGGAGAACAATGCCTGGGTGGCGGCGTCATCCTGGCGACCCAATCCGCCGTCTGAGGCCAGTCGCGGCCTTTGAGTGGCCGCGCAGAAAGGCCCCATCCGTTATACTACGCGGCCTCCAGGTGCCCCCTGCGAGCTATCCACCCGATTGGAGATCCGACTCATGGCGAAAGCGCCCGACACCAGATCCACACTTGCCGTCAACGGCATCGATTATCAGATTCACAGTCTTGCAGCGATCGGCTCCGGACATGTAAGCCGCCTGCCCTATTCGCTCAAGATCCTCCTCGAAAACCTGCTGCGCCATGCTGATGGTGGCGACGTGCGTGCCGAGGATATCGAAGCGCTGGCGGGTTGGGACCCACAAAACCAGTCCGAGCATGAAATTGCCTTTACGCCGGCACGGGTCGTATTGCAGGACTTTACCGGAGTGCCGGCAGTGGTCGATCTGGCTGCCATGCGCGATGCGGTTGTGAAACTGGGCGGCAAGGCCGAATCGATCAATCCGCTCTCGCCGGCTGAGCTGGTCATCGATCACTCGGTGCAGGTTGATTACTACGGGACAGCCAGATCGCTTGAGCAGAACACTGCCGTCGAGTTCGAGCGCAATCAGGAACGCTATGGTTTCCTGCGCTGGGGTCAGAATGCCTTCCGGAATTTCAAGGTCGTGCCGCCAAACACGGGCATCGTGCACCAGGTCAATCTTGAGTTCCTGTCCCGCGTGGTTTTCGTCGCAGAGAAGAATGGCCAGCGTACCGCATACCCCGACACCGTCGTCGGTACCGATTCGCATACCACGATGATCAACGGCCTCGGCGTACTCGGCTGGGGCGTCGGCGGGATCGAGGCTG
>CAYJPG010000023.1:0-33453 GCA_964371995.1 uncultured Chromatiaceae bacterium
TGCAGGCACCGAGCAGCAGCGCGAGAACTGCTTCTGCCCATGGTGCCCAGCCTGGACGACTGATGTGCTGGCCATCAGCGAGATTGGCAACTTCTGTGGCGAGTACGGCTGCGGGTCCCAGTTGCGCGTTGACCGATGCGGCAACGTTACCCGTCGCTGCGCCCACGATTGCGATCTGATCCTTGAGTGCGGGGAGTTCGCCGCCAGCAAGCAGTTGCTCTGCGGAGATGACGCGGAAACCGGCTGCCTCCCGCCCCTTGTAGAATCTGAGCCAGCGCCCGTTCTCCGGCGAAGCCCGCGTTGCGGAACCGCCAGCCATAAATGCGGCCATGCTGGCAGACGGCAATATGCCGTGACGCGTTAGCAGTCCGTGGGGCGCTTGGCGCAGTACGCCATCCTGGTCCGGGGTGGTTTGTAAATGGCCTATGGCTGCAGCGGCCCCACACAGCGCAGGGTTGCCCGGCGCAATCACTGCCAGCCGGGCTCCACCGGCTGCTTCGCCATAGCGTGAACTGTCCGCGGCAAGGCGCTCTTCACAGGAGTCTTCGGGCGGTTCTCGCCCAGGTACCGGGTCGGTAGCACCGAGGCCCAGAATCACATTGGCGGCCGCAGCCACAGCGGCTACGTTTCTCTGCTGCTGGCTGAGCCGTTGCTCAGCTTCCTGCAGCTGGCGCTCAAGAAGACCGGGTTGTGCTGAATTCTGCAGCGTGTCTGTGCGCTTTTCCAATGCGATCAGCGCCTGCAGGCGGGCAATATCCTGTGCTGCAATCATCGCCGGTGGCGGTGATGCCGGCAGGATCAGCCTGGCCCCGGACGCCTTTGCCCGAAGCAGCAGTTCGTCGAAGCGGGGCGTGAGCCATGGATTTGCGTCGGTCTTGCCGGTATCGATGATGAGAACCGGCGCCACGGCAGGGCTGGCCGTCAGTTGCTGGAACACATCGTAATATCCGCGTTCGATGCCAATCAGGCGGTCGGCACCAGCCCAGAACAGCAGGGCCAGTGCCGTACACAGCAATACGCCTGCCGCCCGGTGCGGAAAACTGGATTCGCGACTGTCCCTTGGATGCATTCCAAAATAGTATGCGGATCACGTTCTGCAGGTTGAGACTTGGGTTGGGGTTTCGGCTGGCAGAAGCGGTTTTACATCCCGAAATCACCAGCTTTCAGGAGCCGGAAGTCCCAATGGCCAAAGCGCAGAAAGCCTATGTCTGTGGCGACTGTGGTGCGAGCACCACGAAGTGGCAGGGGCAATGCCCGGCCTGTGCCGCCTGGAATTCGCTGGAACCGCGCATCGTGGAGGCTGGTCGCACGATTGCCAGTCTGCCGGACGTCAGCGTGCAACGGCTGGCCGATGTCGGCGGGGAGACCGTACCGCGAATCCATACTGGGCTCAGCGAACTTGATCGTGCCTTGGGCGGGGGGCTCGTGCCGGGTTCGGCGGTCCTGATTGGTGGTGATCCCGGCATTGGCAAATCGACCCTGCTGCTGCAGGCCGCAGCCCGGCTTCAAACGGCTGGGTCCACTCTCTACGCCAGCGGCGAAGAGTCCCTGCAGCAGGTTAGCCTGCGTGGCCACCGTCTGGGCCTGCCGCTCGAAAAGGTGATTGCTATCGCAACGACGCGTGTTGAAGATGTCCTGGCGGCGGTAGAACAGACTCGTCCGGGCTGCGTGATCGTCGATTCAATCCAGACGATGATGACCGACCTGCTGCCATCAGCGCCCGGGTCGCCCAATCAGTTGCGCACCTGCGCCAGCCTGCTGGTGAGGCTGGCGAAACAGACGGGAATCACCGTGATTCTCGTCGGTCACGTGACCAAGGATGGCCAGATTGCCGGGCCGCGGCTGCTGGAGCACATGGTAGATGTGGTGCTCTACTTTGAGAGCGAGATCGCGAGCCGGTTCCGGATACTGCGCGCGGTGAAGAACCGCTTTGGCGCCGCAAACGAACTCGGGATTTTCGTCATGACCGAAGGCGGGATACGCGAGGTCAAGAATCCGTCCGCACTGTTCGTATCACAGCGAACGGATCCTGTTCCGGGCAGCGTCGTGACCGCTGTCCACCAGGGAAGCCGACCGCTGCTCGTGGAAGTGCAGGCGCTTGCCGATCAGGGTGGCAGCGGGCCGCCACGTCGCGTTGCGATCGGGCTCGAGGCAAACCGGCTGACCCTGCTGCTGGCGGTGATGCATCGGCATGCCGGTATCTCTACGCATAGCAGTGATGTGTTCGTCAATGTGGTCGGTGGCGTCCGCATTGCCGAGCCGGCAGCGGACCTGGCGGCGTTGCTCGCGACCATTTCGAGCGTACGTGATCGTCCCTTGCCGCGCGATCTCGTTGTATTTGGCGAGGTTGGGCTGGCTGGCGAGGTGCGGCCGGTTGCCTATGGGGAGGAGCGATTGCGCGAAGCCGCCAAGGTCGGGTTTCATCGGGCGCTGGTACCCAAGGCAAACCAGCCGCGGCAGGCGATAGCGGGTATGGAAGTTATTGCAGTCGACTCCCTGCACGACGTCATGCGGGTGCTGCCGGCCTTGCAGGCTGCCGCCGGCTGAATCTGCTGATCAGGCGCCGGAATTATCGCCCTGGGGGTGGCGGGCGAATCCGTACGGTACGTATGACGTTGTCGCCGGTTTCGGTAATTTCGACCGGATAGCCGTTCAGTTGCAGGGCTGTGCCGCGGACCGGAAAGGCTTCGAGCTGCTCAAGAATCAGTCCATTCAATGTTGTGGGTCCGTCTGTAGGCAGATGCCAGTTCATCATGCGATTCAGTGCCCGGACGTTGATGCCGGCGTTGACAAGCCATGAATCCGACTTTTCCTCGCGACGTACTTCTTCGGGCGCCTCTTCACCATTGTTGGAGAATTCGCCAAGGATTTCCTCAAGCAGGTCTTCGATGGTCACCAGTCCCTGTATGTCCCCATACTCATCCACGACAAAGGCAGTGCGCTGCCTGCTGCGCCGGAACTGGGCGAGCAGGCCGTGCAAGGAAGTGCCCTCAGGGATGAAAAATGGTTCATCCATCGTCGACTCAATTGTTGCCTTGTCGAGCGTACCCGTACTGGCAAGCACCAGCTTGCGGATATAGAGGATACCGATCAGGTTTTCGATACTGCCCTGAAATACTGGCAGGCGGCTGTGGCGGCTGGTGGTGATCGTCGTGGCGATTTCGTGCCACTCGCCATCCAGATCAATACCTACCAGTTCGTTGTCTGGAATCATGATCTCATCGACGGTCATGTCTTCCAGTTCCAGTATGGACATCAGCATGCGCTGGCGCCGGCGTGGCAGTTTTGTGCCGGCATCCGTCACGAGGGTGCGCAGTTCTTCCAGAGTCAGATGATGCTGGTTGACGTGATCCGGACGTACGCCGAACAGCCGTAACAAAGCGTTGGAAATGGCGGTGATGAGCCAGACGACCGGCAAAGTTGCCTTGAGCAGAAAGTAATAAACGACTGCTGCCGGCAGGCCAAATGCCTCGGAACGAAGTGCGCCCAGCGTCTTGGGCATGACATCCGTGAAAACCATGATGACGAATGCCAGTCCGATGCTGGCGACAGCAACGCCCGCAGGTCCACCCATCCGCAGCGCCACGAGTGTTACCAGTGCGGTGGCCAGCGTGTTGGCAATATTGCTGCCGATGAGGATCAGCGAGATCAGGCGGTCGGGACGTGCCAGCAGGCGTTCAGCCAGTCGGGCACCCAGATGCCCCTGCCGTGCCTTGTGCCGCAGCCGGTAACGGTTGAGCGTCAGGAGTGCTGTTTCAGAGCCCGAGAAGAAAGCTGAAATCAGGAGTAACAGGACAAGAAGCGCGATGAGCGTACCGGCAGACAGGTCGTCGCCCAATGAAGTGGACCTCTAGCGGCGAAAAGCGGGTATCCATGGTGACCAATGCCTTGCAAGCATGTCAAGGAATTGGTGTTACGCACATCGATTGGCCTGAATTGCATACAATTGGGCGGTCGCGCCTCGCGCGGCGAATTTCAGCAACTTTCCGGGGCTACAGCATGTTTGCCAGTCTTAGCGAGCGGTTACGCGGCGTTCTCGACCAGGTGCGCGGCCGCGGCCGGCTTACCGAAGAGAATATCGACGACGCAGTGCGTGATGTGCGGCGTGCGCTGATCGAGGCGGATGTCGCCTTGCCGGTGATCCGTGACTTCGTGGCGCGTGTACGTGAACGCGCCGTCGGTGCGGAAGTGCTGCGCAGCCTCACGCCCGGACAGGCGTTCATCAAGATACTGCACGAGCAGCTGACTGCCACCCTGGGTGCGGGTGTAGCAGAACTCAATCTGCGTCATCAGCCGCCCGCCGTCATACTGCTTGCCGGCCTGCAGGGTGCCGGCAAGACCACGACGGCCGCAAAGCTGGCGTTATTTATCCGCGACCGGCTCGGCAAACGGGCTGGCCTGGCAAGCACTGACACGCAGCGGCCGGCAGCCATGCTGCAGCTGGAGCGACTTGCCGCATCGATCGATATTCCGTACCTGAGTGCGGCACCTGCGCAGAGTCCGCTTGCAATTGCTGACCAGGCTCTCAAGGCGGCCCGGCTGGCCCAGCTGGACGTCCTGATACTGGATACCGCGGGCCGTAGCCGCCTCGACAGTGAGCTGCTGGACGAAGCGCGCGAGATGAGTCAGCGCACTGATCCCATCGAAATCCTGTTCGTCATCGACAGTATGGCCGGTCAGGATGCGGTGAATGCAGCCCAGGCTTTTGCTGCCGTGTTACCGCTCACCGGCGTGATCCTGACCAAAACGGATGGCGATGCTCGGGGCGGAGCGGCGCTTTCAGTCAAGGCGGTAACCGGCGTACCGATCAAGTTCATGGGTACCGGCGAGGCGGTTCACGAACTGGAGCCCTTTCATCCCGACCGGATGGCGTCACGCATACTCGGAATGGGCGACGTGCTGGGCCTCGTCGAAGAGGTTCAGCGGAAGGCGGATCACGCGGCCGCAGCGCAACTTGCCGAGAAGATGTCCACTGGCAAGCAGTTCGATCTCAACGATCTGCGTGCCCAGCTTGAGCAGATCAGCGGCCTGGGTGGCGTCGAAAGCATGCTGGACAAGCTGCCGCTCCCGCCGGGCATGTCGGCGGAAAAGCTTGCCGGTCAGATGGATCCGCGCATGCTGCGTCGCCAGATCGCGATCATCAACTCGATGACCGCCCGGGAGCGTCGCCGGCCCGGGATAATCGACGGATCGCGTCGGAAGCGCATAGCGGCGGGTTCCGGCCTGTCAGTGCAGGCAGTTAACCAGCTCATGAAGCAGCATGCGCAGATGCAGAAAATGATGAAAAAGATGGGGCAGGGTGGTCTGCGCCGCATGATGCGTGGACTCCCCGGGTTCGGGCGGTAGTCAAAGCCCCCGGGACCGGTGCTAATCGGTGAGATTTCAAGTAACATTCCCGGTTTACACGTTCCCGGCACTCAAGATTTAACAGGAATTTGCAGAACGATGGTTACTATCCGTCTGTCCCGCGGAGGCGCAAAAGCGCGGCCGTTTTACCATATCGTCGTGTGTGACTCGCGCCGCGCCAGAGATGGTCGGTATGTCGAGCGGGTTGGCTTTTTCAGCCCCATGGCGACTGCCAACGAAGAAAAGCTGCGTATTGATCTCGCACGCGTCGATTACTGGACTGGCGTTGGCGCGCAGCTTTCCGATCGCGTTGCCTCGCTGCTGAAGGGCTTCCGGCGCCAGACTGACGTCGCCAAGGCTGCCTGATCGTTTCCGGCCTCCCGGGCCTTGACGCGCAGCTGCAGTTCTTGAGGCGCGCTTCGGATCTCGGCAGCCAATGACGGCGGTCAATGATCGAAGGGTGGCTGTAGGCCGGATTGCGGGTTTATTTGGGGTTCGTGGCTGGCTAAAGGTTTATTCCTATACCGTTCCCCGCGATAACGTCGTCGGCTACAGTCCCTGGTACCTGGTTCTCGATGGCCAGAGCCGGCAGGTCAAGGTGCTTTCGGGACGTGCCCACGGTGACACTGTAGTTGCCCAGATTGAGGGAATTCAGGATCGGGATGCAGCGGCTGCGCTGGTCGGTTCTGAAATAGAAGTGGACCGGGCCGTATTCGGCAAGGCAGGCCGCGAGCAGTTTTTCTGGACGGACCTGCAGGGGATGAAGGTTCAGACCCTGACAGGTGAGAGTCTCGGTGTGGTTGATCACCTGTTTGAGACCGGAGCGAATGATGTGATGGTCGTTGTCGGCGAGCGTCGGCATCTGGTCCCTTTCCTGTATGGCAGGGTGGTTACTGGAGTGGATGCGGAGCAGCGGCTGATCACGGTTGATTGGGACCCCGGCTTTTAGCCAGGACCCCGGATTGACGACGAGGATGGGCTGAGCGTGGATATCGCGGTTGTTTCGCTGTTTCCGGAGATGCTTGCGCCCTTTGCGGAGTTTGGAGTTGTCGGGCGGGCGGTACAGCGCAAGCTGGTGCGGATGGAGACCGTCGATCCGCGCAGCTACGCGACCGACGTGCACGGTACGGTGGATGACCGGCCCTATGGCGGTGGTCCGGGCATGTTGCTGCGGGTGGAGCCGTACGCGACCGCAATAGCGGCCGCGCGGACCAGGGTTCCGGACGGGAGTCCGGTAATTTTCCTGACGCCCCAGGGGCAGGTCTTCGATCAGACGGTGGCGCGACGGCTTGCTGCGCTGCCCGGGATGATCCTGGTGGCTGGCCGCTATGAGGGATTTGACGAACGACTCATCGAGATGGCCTGCGACGAGGAGTTGTCGCTAGGCGATTTTGTGTTGAGCGGTGGCGAGATTGCTGCGATGGCTGTTATCGATGCCACGCTGAGATTGCTGCCTGGTGTGCTGGGCGATGAACAGTCTGCGGTAGAGGATTCGTTCTCGACGGGCCTGCTCGATCATCCACACTACACGCGGCCGGAAGTAATACATGGCCGGGCTGTACCTGGCGTTCTGCTGGCGGGTGATCACGAAGCCATCCGTCGCTGGCGCAGAAAGCAGGCGCTCGGCAGGACGAGTCTGCGCAGGCCGGAGTTGCTGCAGGGCGGGAGCCTCGGCAGCGAAGATCGCAGACTGCTTGACGAATTTCTCGAGGAACGGCAGCCCGGGAATGAGGACGATAACCGCCCGCTGCACTAGGCTAAAATTCAGCCGGTGTCGATGGGCTTGAACAGGCGTTTGAACAGAGTTGGATCACGACCATGCGAAACATCATCGAAACACTTGAATCCGAAGCCCTCAAGACCGGGATTCCCGACTTTGTGCCCGGCGACACCGTCGTGGTGCAGGTACGGGTCAAGGAGGGCACCCGCGAGCGTCTGCAGGCCTATGAAGGCGTGGTGATTGCCCGCCGCAACCGGGGGCTGAACTCGTCTTTTACCGTGCGCAAGGTATCGCATGGCGAAGGCGTGGAACGCGTTTTCCCGCTGCACAGCCCGACGGTCGCCGAGATCACGGTCAAGCGCCGTGGTGCGGTGCGCCGGGCCAAGCTCTACTATCTGCGTGATCGCAGCGGCAAGTCTGCGCGTATTCGCGAAAAGGTCTGATCGCCCGGGTTTTGCCGGTGCCCGGTCTGCCACGGTATCGCACTGGCCCGGACCCGTACCGGCGGTTCCGGTCAGGGCTGGGCCGGGCCGCCGTTGTCACGCTGTGCGTTTTGCTGATGTCAGGCTGCGCCAGTATGGCAAGGTCGGCAGCATCGGATTTCGCCAGCAATCTTTCGGCGGCAATCCTGAATCAGGATGATCCGGAACTCGTTCGCGACAGCCTGCCGGCCTACCTTCTCATTCTCGACTCGCTGGCAGCCTCGCCAGAGGCGACAGGCGATGTACTCGGTGTGAGCGCCAGGCTTTATGCCGCATACGCCGTAGTGTTCGTTGCCGATCCGGACCGGTCAGCAAATCTTGCCGCACATGCCCGTGCCTACGGTACGCGAGCCCTGTGTGCTGATGGCAGGGGACATAGCTGTGGTATTGACCAGCTGCCGTATACCGACCTTGAGCTGCAGCTGGACAAGGCTGATTCCGGCGATGCTTCTGTGCTGTTGAGTTATGTGGTCGGTTCGCTGGCCTACATCAGAACCCATGGTGAAGACTGGCAGGCACTGGCCGAGCTGCCGAGAATGGAAAGTGTGCTGAACCGGCTGCTGGTGATCAGTCCAGGCAGCGATGCTGCGCAGGTGAATACCTATCTCGGCGTACTCAACACGCTGCGGCCTGCAGCACTCGGTGGGCATCCGGAGCGCGGACGGGTATATTTTGAACGCGCACTGGAGCTGACCGGCCGGCGCGACCTTAGTGTCCTGGTTGACTATGCACGGGGCTATGCGCGTCTCGTTTATGATCGCGAGTTGCACGATCAGCTGCTCAATGAAGCGTTGCAGGCAGACCCCCGTCAGCCAGGCTATACGCTGTTCAATATACTGGCTCAGCGACAGGCTGCCGAGCTGCTGGCTTCAGCCGATGATTATTTCTAGAGGCGCTTTGTACTGATGCTTACCCAGCTGAAACGATTCATACCGATACTGTGTTCGCTGACGATTCTGGCTGGCGTTTGCCTGCCGGGGCTGCTCCATGCCGCAGACCTGAAGATTGCGACGGTAGCGCCAGAGGGGTCGTCATGGATGAAAGACCTGCGTGCTGCAGGGCTGCAGATCCGGGAGCGGACATCCGGCCGGCTCAATCTGAAATTCTATGGCGGCGGTATACAGGGCAGTGACCGCAAGGTCCTGCGCAAGATCCGTATCGGCCAACTCCACGGCGGAGTCTTTACGTCCAACGGCCTGCAGGAGCGCTATCCGGATATCGTGATCTACGGTTCGCCGATGCTCTTTGACACGATTGACGAAGTCGATTTTGTTCGCAAGCGCATGGACAAGCGGCTGGCTGCCGGGCTCGAAAAGGCCGGCTTTGTGTCCTTCGGGTTCGCGGGCGGTGGTTTTGCCTACCTGATGTCCAACAAGCCCGTAAAGGGTATTGCAGACCTGCGCGGGCAGAAGATTTGGGTTCCGGAGGGTGATCCGACCAGCTATGCGGCGATGGAGTCACTGGAACTCTCGCCTGTCGCACTGCCGATTACTGACGTGCTCACCGGCCTGCAGACCGGCCTGCTGAATATCGTCGCAACGCCGCCGGTGGGTGCGGTTGTCCTGCAGTGGTACACCAAGACGAAATACATCACGACGCAGCCACTCAGCTACACGATCGGTCTGCTCGCCATCGACAAGGATGCTCTCAGGAACGTCAGTGCCGCAGATCAGGCCGTGCTGCGCGAAGTAATGACGAAGCTCTATGAACACTTCGATGCCCAGAACCGCATCGATAATGCCAAAGCAGAGGACGCCCTGCGGGCCAACGGTATGCAGTTCCTGCAGCTGGACCCCGCCGAAGTACCGGTATGGCGTGAATCTACGACGCGCGCAATGGACAAGCTTGCGGCCAAAGGGGACATCTCGGCCGATCTGCTGCGTGAAGCCCGTGGCTATGTTCAGGAATATCGTGCAGGCCGGTCAGGCGGCAAGGCGGCTGGTCCGGGCCAGTGACCTGGTCGCAACAATCGCCGGATCAGTCTGGCGACGCTGGCGGAATACTGCAGCGCGCCGAGCGTATCGGCCGTGGGCTGGAAAACCTGCTGCTTGCCATCATCCTGTTCGCGATGATCGGTCTGGCTGCTTACCAGGTCGCATTGCGCGATATCGCCGGCAGCGGCATCAGCTGGGCAGATGAGGCCCTGAGGCTGATGGTGCTGTGGGCGGCCATCGTGGGTGCCGTGGCTGCCAGCCGGGACAACGTGCATCTGCGTATTGATTTGCTATCGCGCTTTCTTTCCCGAACCGGGCGCACTGCGACCGCGCTTGTGGCGGACCTGTTTACGGTCGCCGTGGCGGGGATACTTGCCTGGTACTCCTGGGAATTTGTTGCCGAGTCACGTGAGTTTGGCGACCAGATTTTCGGCGATCTGCCGTTGTGGCCGTTTCAGGCGGTGCTGCCCGCCGGCTTCGCGCTGATCACCTACCGGTATCTGATTCGTACTGTCGCCCAGTTGCGCGCGCTTCTACGCGGCGGCGGAGTACCGTCGTGATATTGACCGGCCTTGCGCTCATCCTGCTGGCCCTGATGGGTGCGCCGCTGTTTGCGGTGATCGGCGCCAGTGCGCTGCTCGGTTTTGCGCGCAGCGACATACCACTGACTGCGGTGCCAATCGAGATCTTTGGTATTGCGGAAACGCCTATTTTGCTGGCGATTCCCCTGTTTACCTTTGCCGGGTATCTTTTGAGCGAAAGCCGTGCAGCCGCCCGGCTGGTGCGACTGAGTTCCGCTTTGCTTGGCTGGTTGCCCGGGGGGCTCGCGATGGTTGCGGTAGCGACCTGCTCGCTTTTTACGGCGTTTACCGGTGGCTCGGGCGTAACGATCATCGCCATCGGTGCACTGCTGTACCCGGCTCTGGTGCAGTCCGGCTACAAGGAAGGATTTACGCTCGGGCTGGTGACCTCGTCAGGCAGCCTCGGCCTGCTGTTTGCGCCGTCGCTGCCGCTCATTATCTACGGGATCATCGCAGAGGTTTCGATAGACGAGCTGTTTATTGCCGGCATTTTGCCCGGTGTGCTGATGATGGTCGCCCTGGCGGCCTATTGCCTGTGGATGAATCGCGCCAACCGTCGCCCCATTTCGGAATTCTCCTGGCGTGAAGTCGGGCAGGCGGCCCGCGAATCGATCTGGGAGCTGCCGCTGCCAGTTGTCGTGCTGGGCGGAATCTACAGCGGTCTGGTTGCGGTTTCGGAGGCCGCCGCCGTGACGGTCGTTTATGTGCTGGTTATCGAAACGCTGGTCTATCGCGAGATTCCGCTGCGCAAGCTGCCCGGCATCGTGCGTGACTCGATGGTGCTGGTCGGTGGCATCCTGCTGATCCTCGGTATTTCGCTGGCATCGACCAACTACATGATCGATGCACAGGTGCCGCAGAAGCTTATCGGACTGGTTACCAGCTATATATCCAGTCAGACGAGCTTTTTGTTCCTGCTGATCGGCTTTCTGATGGTCATCGGCTGTATCCTGCACATCTATTCGGCGCTGGTTCTCGTCGTGCCGCTGATATTGCCGGTAGCGGCGAAGTACGGGATCGACCCGGTTCACCTGGGAATCATTTTTGTTGCCACGATGGAACTCGGATATCTGTTGCCGCCCATAGGCCTTAACCTTTATATCTCCAGCTACCGGTTTGAGCAGCCGGTACTGCGCGTCTGTGCGGCGACCTTTCCGTTTGTGCTGATACTGCTGGTCGCAGTACTGTTGATCACCTTTATCAGCCCGCTGTCGCTGGCCTTGATCGGAAAGTGATACAGCGGTCCTGGCGGACGGCTCATCTGTTGCAGAGGGTACTTTAATGAGCAATAGCTATCGGTCGTTCTGTTGCGCTTTACTGGCACTGCTCCTGTCCGGTGCTGAAGTGCGCGCCGGGGTCCCCGCCGAGTTCCTGCGTGTATCGCCCGGATTCAAGGCCGAGATTCTGATCGCTGATGTCCCGAAGGCCCGTTCAATGGCATTGGGTGCTGCAGGAACCCTGTTTGTCGGTACGCAGTTTGGAGATGGGACCGTATACGCGATTCGCGATGCACTGGGCGAGCATCCACAGGTCACAAAATTTGTTCAGGGCCTGAAGGTACCGAACGGGGTGGCCTTTCGTGACGGGGCACTCTACGTAGCTGAGCCGCGGCGCATACTGAAGTATCCGCGGGCCGAGGAAACCAGCACTGAGCCGCGCGTACCCGAAGTCCTTGTTGCAGACCTGCCCTACAAGAATGCGCTGCATGCCTGGAGGTATCTGGCTTTCGGGCCGGAGGGCAAGCTCTATGTGCCGATCGGCGCGCCGTGCAACATCTGTGACGATAGGGACTTTGGCCTGATCCTGCGCATGAACGCTGATGGCAGTGGGCGGGAAGTCGTTGCCCGAGGGGTGCGCAATTCGGTTGGAATGAGCTGGCATCCACAGACCGGTGAGTTGTGGTTCACCGACAATGGTCGTGACATGCTTGGCGATGATGTGCCGGCCGATGAGCTGAACCGGATACCGGTCGCAGGCCTGGATTTCGGTTTTCCGTATTGTCATGGTGGCGATCTGGCCGATCCCGAGTTCGGTGAGCTGGGCAGCTGTGCGGATGCGCAGGCGCCGGTGCAGAAGCTCGGACCGCATGTGGCAGCGCTGGGTGTCCGCTTTTATACCGGTGCGATGTTTCCTGCCGAATACCGCAATCAGGTGTTCATTGCCGAGCATGGCTCCTGGAACCGCAGCAAGGGAGTTGCCCGGACTGGCTACCGGATCACGCTGGTGCGTCTGAACGGGAATGCTGCCGTTGCTTATGAGGCTTTTGCGGAGGGCTGGCTGGACGGTGACAAGGTGCAGGGTAGACCCGTAGACCTGCTCGTCGCACCTGACGGCTCGCTGCTGGTGAGTGACGACGAGCGGGGCGCGATTTACCGTATCAGTTATCAACCGGGGGCCTGACGGGGTACGGTACCCCCAGGGATAAGCAGAGAGGTTTCGATGTCGATTTCCGGATTCATGACGAAACTGGTACGGGCGATCTGGTACGGGCTCGATACCCTGCGCCGGGTGCTGCATCTCATTCTCCTGCTCGCTCTGTTTATCGCGGTGCTGGCCGGGCTGGCCAGTGGTGTGGCGCCGGTTCCGTCGACAGCCGCCCTGGTAATTAATCCCGGCGGGGCGCTGGTCGAGCAGCTCGAGGGCAGCCCGCTCGATCGTGCGATCGCCCAGTTCAACAACCAGGCTGAGCCACAGACGCTGGTGCGCGATATCACCGACAGCCTGGAATATGCCGCGAGCGATGACCGGATCAAGGCGGTCGTCCTCGATCTCGACGGTCTGGAGTCAGGCGGGCTGGCCAAGTTGCAGACCATTGCACTGGCCGTTGACAAGGTGCGTGCGGCGGGCAAGAAGGTCATTGCCTTTGGTAACGGCTATACGCGAGATCAGTACTATCTCGCATCGCGCGCTGATGAGGTGATCATGCATGACCTGGGCATGGTTTATCTGGAAGGCTACGAGTACTACCGGATGTTCTTCAAGAGTGCGCTCGACAAACTCTTCATCGACGTTAACGTTTTCAAGGTTGGTGAGTTCAAGTCGTTCGTTGAGCCTTTCACCCGGAACGACATGTCAGCGGCAGACCGGGAGGCCAGTCAGCGATGGATTGGCTCTCTGTGGAGCGCGTGGGGGCGGGATGTTGCGGCAGCGCGGGGGATGGACCTGAAAGCGCTCGATGACTACAGCAATGAATTTGCCGGCCACATCGAGAATGCCGGAGGCCATGCGGCCAAGGCCGCAGTAGCCGCACACCTGGTGGACCGGCTCATGTCCCGTCCCGAGTTTGATGACTACATCACCGGTATGGTGGGTCCGGACGATGCCGATGACGGCGGCTACAGCGGGATAGATTTCAAGGCGTATCTGGCGGCCACTGCGATCGAACGCCGGCTTGCGGAGCCGCATGAGCGCAATGTTGCAATTATCGTCGCTGCCGGTGAGATCGTGGATGGTGAGGCGCCGCCCGGAACCGTGGGTGGAGATACGCTGGCTTACCAGATCCGTGAGGCCAGACTGGATGACAGCATTGATGCTGTGGTGTTGCGCATCGATAGCCCCGGCGGCAGCATGTTTGCATCACAGGTCATCAGTGATGAACTCGATGCGCTCAGGGCGGCTGGCAAGCCGCTGATTGCGTCGATGAGTTCTGTCGCTGCATCGGGCGGTTACTACATCGCGATGCCGGCGGACGAGATATGGGCCAGCGATACCACGATCACCGGTTCCATCGGTGTAGGTGCGATTCTGCCAACCGTACAGCGCGGTCTGGAGCAACTCGGCGTGCATGTCGATGGTTTCGGTACCACGAAACTCGCCGGGCAGCTGCGGCTCGACCGGCCGCTGGGCGAGGATGCACGCCGCATCCTGACAGCCAGCGTTGAGGATGCCTACCGGATATTTGTTGGTCACGTTGCTGCTGCCCGTGACATGACGCCCGAGCGCGCCGACAGCATCGCCCGGGGGCGGGTCTGGATAGGTGCTGATGGCAAGGAACTCGGGCTGGTCGACAGCATCGGTGGACTGGACGAGGCTGTGCAGGCTGCGGCCAGCCGTGCCGGACTGGACGCGGGCAAGTATGGACGGCATTACATCGAGCCCGAGCTGTCATTTGGCCAGCGGCTGGCCGCTGAGCTGATCACACGGAGCGTCCGGGTGCTGAGTGTGCTGGGCTTGCGCTCACCCGAGACGATTCCGTCCGGGTTGGTGCGTCACGCGATGCGCGCCATTGATCGGGAAGTGAAGGCACTGACAGCGCTCAACGACCCGCGCAGTCTCTACTATCACTGCTTCTGCAGTATCGACTAGGATTTTTTCGGATAATCGAAGAGGTGCAGGCTGCCTGATGCAGTCGCAAGGCTTACCCAGCTGTCCAGATCGAGGTCGATCACTGCCATGCCGCAGGTCGGTATGTTGTCTATGCCGCTGCCTGTGAACTGATTGGCGAGTTCCGTCAGGCCGGGATTGTGCCCGCAGACGATGATGTCCCTGAAGGAATCAGCCTGGCGGGCAAGCACCACAATGATCTGTTCCGGTGTGGCGAGATACAGTTCAGGCTCGCGCTGCAGGAATTCTGTCGGGTAGCCAAGTTCGCGAGCGATGATTTGCGCCGTGTGACGGGCGCGCACTGCCGGGCTGCAGAGGATCAACGACGGTCTGGAGCCGCGAGCCAGCAGGCGGCGGCCCATCACCGGCGCATCCTGCTGGCCACGCTGGCTTAGAGGTCGGTCATGGTCGCTGGTTCCGGCTTCCTGCCAGGACGACTTCGCGTGGCGAAGCAGAGTCAGCCGGCGGAGCATGGAGTCAGTACAGCCCTGTTTCCAGCCGTGCAGTCTCGGACATCATGTCCCGGTTCCATGGCGGGTCGAAGACCAGTTCAACATTCACTTCGGCCACGGTCGGCAGCAGGCTGATCTTCTGTCGGGCCTCTTCGAGCAGGATTTCACCCATCCCGCAGCCTGGTGCAGTCACCGTCATCATGATGTTTACTGCGCGATCGCCGGAGGGGCGTTTTTCGATCGAACAGCCGTAGACCAGTCCGAGGTCTACGACATTGATCGGGATTTCCGGGTCGTAGATGGTCTTCAGCTGTTCCCAGGCGAGCGCTTCAAATTGCTCATCAGTGGCATTGTCCGGTAAAGATGGCAGCGCTGTCGGCTCCTTGCCCAGCGCATCAGCGTCTGCGCCGGCCACGCGTATCAGGTTGCCCTCGAAATACACGGTAAAGCTGCCACCCATTGCCTGGGTGATGTACGCCAGAGAGTCCTTGGGCAGGGTTACCGGAATTCCGCTTGGCACCACGAGCCCTTCGACGTCGCGCCGGACGACTACCGGTTCGTTATCGATTCCGTTCATTGCAGTTTCTCATTCGGTGGTTACGGTCTGGTGAACCGCATCAAGTGCTGCGCGCAGCGCCTGCCAGGGCAGCGTCGCGCAGCGGATTCTCGATGGATAGTCACGCACGCCGCCGAGGGCGGCGAGTTCGCCTTCCAGATTCCCGGTTTGCGGGCCAGACAATCCGGTAATGAAATCATCGATGGTCTGGCGCGTGGCCGCGACAGTCCTGCCGGTGACCGCATCGCTCATCATGGAGGCCGAGGCCAGCGAGATGGCGCAGCCACTGGCCTCATACGCAACGTCGGCCAGCGCATCATCCTGCAGGCGCAGGTAGACATGAATCTTGTCGCCGCACAGGGCATTGTGACCCTCGGCCTCGCGGTCATATACCTGTGGTCGCCGACGGTTGTGTGGCTGACGGCTGTGACTGAGCACGGTCTGCCGGTACAAATCCGTCAACGATGTGGCCGCTCCGCTCACGCGAACATCCGAATCGCAAGGCGCAGCGCATCGATCATCTGATCGATTTCTGCGCGAGTGTTGTAGAACGCAAAAGAAGCGCGCGCGGTCCCGGGAATGCCAAAACGTTCCATCACCGGCATCGCGCAGTGGTGGCCAGCGCGTATTGCCACGCCGTGCTGATCGAGGACGGTACCCACATCGTGCGGATGAATCCCGTCCACGTTGAACGACACGACACCGGCCTTGTGTGCGGCCGTGCCGACCAGTCGCAGGCCAGGCAAGGCACTGAGCGCATTGCTTGCGTAGCTCAGCAGGTCGGCCTCATGGCTGGCGATATTGTCCATGCCGACCTGTCGCAGATAGTCAACGGCGGCGCCAAGACCAGCGGCACCGGCGATATGCGGTGTGCCGGCTTCGAGACGGTAGGGCAGTTCATTGTAGGTCGTGCCGCTGAAGCTGACGGTGAGGATCATGTCGCCGCCGCCCTGATACGGCGGCAGCGTTTCCAGCAGCGCCTCGCGGCCGTAGAGCACACCGATGCCCGTCGGTCCACACATCTTGTGAGCCGAGAATGCGTAGAAATCGCAGTCCAGCGCCTGTACGTCGACGCTCTGGTGGGCAATCGCCTGTGCGCCATCGATAAGTACCGGTATGCCGCGGGCATGTGCACTGGCGATGATCTGCGGAACCGGGTTCACGCTGCCGAGTGCGTTTGATACGTGGGTGATGGCTACGAGGCGTGTACGTTTGCCGAGCAGTTTCTCGAACTCATCGAACAGCAGTTCGCCCTGGTCGTTGATCGGAGCCACGCGGAGAATGGTGCCCCTGCGCTCGCAAAGCATCTGCCACGGCACGATGTTCGAGTGGTGCTCCATTTCGCTGATCAGGATTTCGTCGCCCGCGGTCAAACCCTGCCCAAGTGTCGCCGCGACAAGATTGATGGCCTCGGTGGTGCCACGGGTGAATACGGTTTCGCGCGTCGACCGGGCATTGATAAAGCTGCGTACCGATTCCCGAGCACCTTCATAGATATCCGTGGCGCGGTGGCTCAGGGTGTGCACGCCGCGGTGTACGTTGGCGTGATCGTGCGTGTAGTAGTGCGAAATTGCATCGATCACCTGTACGGGCCGCTGCGTCGATGCGGCGCTGTCGAGGTAGGCCAGCGGGTAGCCGTTGATTTCTTGATGGAGGATCGGAAAGTCACGCCGGATCGCTTCGACATCAAAGCCGGAAGCGGACTGAAGGCCGCCGATTTCGGCAGTCGCCGGGTTGTTTGAGCGGCTGTTCATCAGATTGCTGCTCCGTCGAGTGCTTCCAGGCGCGACTGAAGCCGGGCAGCCACGCGCACGCCGAGATCTTCCGGTTCGATGAGTGCCAGCGTCGCATGCAGAAAGGCCGTGATGAGCGCCTGTCGCGCTTCGTCCGGACCGAGGCCGCGTGTGCGCAGGTAGAAAAGCGCATTCGCATCGAGTTCACCGGTGGTCGCGCCGTGACTGCAGCGGACATCGTCGGTAAAGATCTCGAGTTCGGGCTTGGTATCAATTTCGGCAGTAGTGGCCAGCAGCAGATTGCGACTGTTGAGGGCCGACGCCGTACGTACTGCGCCGGGTTGTACGATGATCCGGCCATTGAACACCCCCCGGCCGTGGCCGGTCGCCAGGCCGTGAAACATCTCCCGACTGCCGGTGTCAGGGGCGCGATGGTCGACCGTGGTGTGATTGTCGATATGCCGGTGGCCATCGACGACAAATGCGCCATTAATACTGGCCGTCGCACCGGCGCCGCTCAGTGCGACAGAAAGATCCTGGCGTACGAGCTGTCCGCCAAAATCGAGGCTGGTCGCGGAAAGCGTGGCATCCCGGTCCAGTTCGATATGTGTCGTCTCGGTCAGCAGGGCATCAGCCGGGAGATCCTGGATACGTAGCAGACCAAGGTGCGAACCAGCACCGCAGCGGATTTGGGTGGCGGCATTCGCGAGTGCGCCGGCTGCGCTGCGATGTTCGATGATCAGGCTTAGCCGGCTACCGGGTGCCAGCTCGATGAGCAGGCGCGGTTGTGCCATCGCTGTGCCGCTACTGGTCAGGCGCAGGTGCAGAGGAGGGGGCGGCGTGTCGGCAGTTGCTGTGCTGCGCAGGTATAAACCGTCGCTCAGCAGTGCCAGATTGAGCGCCGCCAGTGGCCGGGTATCGTCCGGTGTCCTGTGGGTGGCCAGCAGCGCGGTGGCACGAACGCGCAATTCAGGGCTGAGCTGGCGCAAGCTGTGTGCCTCGACGCCAGCTGGCAGCACCAGGGCGCCGGAGCCCGGTCCTTCCAGAAAGAGGCCGTCCAGCAATTCAAGTTGGGGTTGGCCCACAGTTTCTTCAGCGGTCGGTGCGGCTGTCGCCGTATCCGCTGCCGTGACTTCGTCGGCGAGCAATGCGGCTCCGCGCTGAATGTAGTCAGTGAGACTGGTATAGCGCCATTCTTCCTGCGTGAGGTCTGGCAGGCCATGTTCAGCCAATACGCTGATTGCTGTGTCGCGCAGCTCTGTCAACCAGGCCAGTTGCGGAATGGCGTTCCTGCTGCGCTGACAGGCGTCGCGCCAGATCGGACTGAACCCGGTGTTCATCGTGCTGCAGTCTGTGTCTGGTTTTTCGCCGCCGCGACTGTCTGGTCGTAACCCTCGGCCTCAAGTTCCAGGGCCAGTGACCTGTCGCCGGTCCGGATGATCCGTCCACCGGCCAGCACATGAACGAAGTCGGGCCGGATGTAGTCCAGCAGACGCTGGTAGTGCGTTATGAGCACAAACGCGCGGTCCGGACCACGTTGACTGTTCACGCCGTTGGCCACCACCTTCAGCGCATCGATGTCGAGCCCTGAGTCAGTTTCATCGAGTATGCCGAGTACCGGTTCAAGTACTGCCATCTGGAATATTTCGTTGCGCTTCTTTTCGCCGCCCGAGAAACCTTCGTTGACGCCGCGATTGAGAAAGCTCTCGTTCATGTGCATCAGTTTGGCTTTCTCGCGCACCAGGCGAAGAAACTGTGCCGCATCAATCTCCGCTTCGCCGCGTGCCTTGCGACGGGCATTCAGGGCCGCTCGCAGCAGGTAGACATTGCTGACGCCCGGAACTTCAACCGGATACTGGAAGCCAAGAAAAAGCCCGGCCCGTGCCCGCTCTTCGGGCTCCATGGCCAGCAGGTCCTGATCGCGGAAAACCACGGAACCCGAGGTGATCGTATAGCCTTCGCGTCCGGCCAGCACATGGGCGAGCGTGCTCTTGCCAGAGCCATTCGGTCCCATGATGGCGTGAACCTCGCCAGCGCGTACCACGAGGTTCATGCCGGTCAGGATTTCCTTGCCGGCGACGGTGACCCGCAGGTCAGTGATGGTCAGTAGTGGTGCTGATTGCTGCAAGCGATACGCGCGGCCGGTCAGCCGACTGCGCCCTCCAGGCTGACGTTGAGAAGATTCTGTGCCTCTACGGCGAATTCCATCGGCAGTTCGCGGAACACCTGTTTGCAAAAGCCGTTGACGATCAGGTTGACCGCGTCTTCCTGCGACAGGCCGCGCTGCCGGCAATAAAACAGCTGGTCGTCACCGATCTTCGAGGTGGTGGCTTCGTGTTCGACAATCGCGCCGGGATTGCGTATTTCCATATACGGATAGGTATGGGCGGCAGAGCGACTGCCCATCAGCAGTGAATCGCACTGCGTGAAGTTGCGCGCACCTTCGGCTGTCGGCAGTACCTTGACCAGGCCGCGGTAAGCGCTCTGTGAGCGTCCGGCCGCAATGCCTTTTGAAACGATGGTGCTGCGCGTATTGCGGCCGATATGGATCATCTTGGTGCCGGTGTCGGCTTGCTGCAGATTATTGGTGACGGCAACAGAATAAAACTCGCCGACGGAATTGTCGCCGCGCAGAATGCAGCTCGGGTATTTCCAGGTGATGGCGGAACCAGCCTCGACCTGGGTCCATGAAATCTTAGAATTGGCACCGCGGCAGTCACCGCGTTTGGTGACGAAATTGTAGATACCGCCGCGACCTTCCTCGTCGCCGGGGTACCAGTTCTGTACCGTGGAATACTTGATCGTCGCATCCTTGAGGGCGACCAGTTCGACGACCGCTGCATGCAGCTGGTTTTCGTCGCGCTGTGGCGCTGTGCAGCCCTCGAGATAGCTGACGTGACTACCTTCTTCGGCGATGATAAGGGTGCGTTCAAACTGACCGGTCTTGGCCTGGTTGATCCGGAAGTATGTGGACAGCTCCATCGGGCAGCGCACGCCCTTCGGGATATAGACGAAAGAGCCATCGGTAAACATTGCGGAGTTCAATGCGGCAAAGTAGTTGTCGCGGTAGGGGACAACAGTACCGAGATATTGCCGGATCAGTTCGGGATGGTCCCGGGCCGCTTCGGAGAACGAGCAGAAAATCACGCCCGCAGCTGCGAGCTTGTCCCTGAAGGTGGTGGTGACAGAAACGCTGTCAAACACTGCATCTACAGCAACACCGGCGAGCCGGGCGCGCTCGTGCAGGGGTACGCCCAGCTTCTCGTAGGTGGCGAGAAGTTTCGGGTCCACCTCGTCAATCGACTTGAGCCCCGGTGTCTTGCGCGGCGCCGAGAAATACGAAATGTCCTGGTAGTCGATCGGCGGGTAGTGCAGTCGGGCCCAGCCCGGTTCACGCATTGTCAGCCAGTGACGGTAAGCTTTAAGTCGCCACTCAAGCAGAAACTCCGGCTCATCTTTCTTCTGCGAGATAAAGCGGATCACCTGCTCACTGTGGCCAGGCGGCACCGTATCTGACTCGATGTCGGTGACAAAGCCATGCTGGTACCGGCGGTTGACCAGTTCGTTGAGACCAGGGTTCTGCAATTTACTGTCCATGCTTGATCGTTGGTCTGTTCAGCTTGACGAGCGGCGTTCCGGCGGCTTGCCGCGTCGTGCCGACAGGTCGTGTAATGGAAATTCATGTGGCGGATGTGCGAGATCCGCCAGCGTTACGGTGTCCAGTGCGCAACGGATGGTGCGGTTGATCTTCTGCCAGGCATCGCCGACCGGGCATCCATCCTCAAGTTCGCACTGGCTATCAGTCATGCTGCATTCGGTGATGCTGAGAGGGCCTTCCAGGACATCGACGATTTCTGCTGCACTGATGTCCTCCGGCGTGCGGGACAATGCGTAGCCACCTTCAGCCCCGCGCAGCGAGTGCACCAGATCACCGCGCGCGAGGATCTTGAGCAGTTTCTGCACGGTAGGCAGCGCGATACGGGTGCCGTTCGCGACATCGTTGGCCGAGCAGACCTTCCTCGTCTGTGCGGCCAGGTACACGAGAATCATCGTGCCGTAGTCCGTCAACTTACTGATGCGAAGCATATGGGACCATCTTAGTCCAATATGCTTTTCAGGGGAATAGGGGGAAGCCTGGCGACCCGACCTGTGACCGATATCCGGGCTCAGCCGCTGCGCAGAATTTGCTATCCTTGCGAACCTAAAAATAACGGGCTGCGGTCATCGGCAGCTGGATCACAAGCGGAGGTTTATGTCATGACTGCGCAGTCTCTGGCCGCTATCGCCCAGGCGATGGTGGCGCCGGGCAAGGGAATTCTGGCTGCTGACGAGAGCTCGGGCACTATCAAGAAGCGCTTTGACGCAATCGGACTTGAGTCGACCGAAGAAAATCGTCGCGCCTATCGGGATCTGCTTTTTACCACGCCCGGTGCTGCAGAGTTCATCAGCGGCGTCATCCTGTATGACGAAACCATCCGTCAGTCCACGCGTGATGGTGTCCCGTTTGCGAAATACCTTACGCAGCAGGGCATTATCCCGGGCATCAAGGTCGATGCCGGCGCGAAGGCCCTGGCAGGTTTTCCAGGCGAGAAAATTACCGAGGGTCTCGACGGCCTGCGCGAGCGCCTGAAGGAGTACGCGGGTCTCGGTGCGCGTTTCGCGAAGTGGCGCGCTGTCATCACGATCGGTTCCGGAATTCCATCCGCCTGGTGCCTGAAGGCCAACGCTCATGCGCTGGCCCGCTACGCGGCGCTGTGTCAGGAAGCCGGTATTGTTCCCATCGTTGAACCGGAAGTGCTGATGGATGGTGACCATACACAGGCCCGCTGTGGGCAGGTGACCTGTGAAGCGCTGGAGAGAACCTTCATTGAGTTACGGCATCATCGCGTTGATCTTACAGGGATTGTTCTGAAGCCGAACATGATCGTGTCGGGTACGGACTGCAAGCAGCAGGCATCGGTCGCCGAGGTTGCCGAAGCGACGGTCCGCTGCCTCAAGTCGATGGTTCCGGCCACCGTGCCGGGTATCGCTTTCCTGTCGGGTGGGCAGAGTTCCGAACTGGCTACCGAACACCTCAGTGCGATCAATGCGCTGGGCGGATTGCCGTGGCAGGTGACCTTCTCTTACGGCCGGGCGTTGCAGGCAACGGTGCTCAAGGCCTGGGGTGGCAAGGCTGACAGCGTAAAGGCAGGCCAGGCCGAGTTGTACAAGCGGGCCCGACTGAACGGCCTGGCTCATGGCGGGAAGTACAAACCTGCAATGGAAGCTGCGTGAAAGCCGCTTCGGCCGCTGACAACCTGATTGAGATCAGCGGCCTGCGCTTCTCGCGAGGCAGCCGTCTGATCTTTGATGGCCTGGAACTGGCGATCCCCCGCGGCAGTATCACGGCGATCATGGGTCCCAGCGGTACCGGCA
Organism: uncultured Chromatiaceae bacterium; assembly: GCA_964371995.1. GTDB lineage: Bacteria > Pseudomonadota > Gammaproteobacteria > Steroidobacterales > SHZI01. Next base: position 22,543 of record CAYJPG010000023.1, read on the forward strand.
AGACGACACTTCTCCGCATGTTCACGGGGCAGCTCAAGCCGGATGCGGGAAGCGTCCGGGTAGCGGGGCAGGAAGTGTCCCGCCTGTCCAGAACCGATCTCTATGCGCTCCGCCGGCGGATGGGCATGCTGTTTCAGAACAGCGCATTGCTGACGGACTTCAGCGTTTTCGAGAATGTTGCCTTTCCGGTGCGCGAAAACACCAACCTGCCCGAACGACTGCTTCGCAACGTGGTGCTGACCAAATTGCAGTCGGTAGGCTTGCGTGGCGCGGCGAACCTCATGCCCTCCGAACTTTCCGGTGGCATGTCGCGGCGCGTGGCGATGGCCAGGGCCATGGTTCTGGATCCGGAGTTACTGCTCTACGACGAGCCATTCTCCGGGCTCGACCCCATCTCGCTCGGGGTGGTTCTGCGCCTGATCCGGCTCAACAACGATGCACTGGGGCTTACCAGTATTGTGGTCTCGCATGATGTGGCGGAGATCTCGCATATTGCGGATCATTGTTTTGTTATCTCGGAAGGCAAGGTGATCGCCAGCGGTCGGCCCGACGAACTCGCGAACAGTGAGTCTGAACTGGTCCGCCAGTTCATGACCGGCGCGGCGGACGGACCGGTACCCTTTCACTATCCTGCGCCTGACTATCGGCAGCAGTTACTGGGCGGTTCCTGATGACGCTGTTCATGCAGTTGCAGAGCAGCCTGCTGGCCTCCATGCGCAAGTTGGGGGCGGTTGTGCTGTTTCTGGGTGCAATTCTTGCGCAATGCCCGGCGGCATTTACCCGGCCCAGGCTGATCTCGGCGCAGGTGCACAACGCTGGTGTGTTGTCGCTGGTGATCATCATGACCTCGGCGTTTTTTGTCGGCATGGTGATCGGTCTGCAGGGCTACGATTCGCTGGCTCGTCTCCGTCAGGAAGACATCCTCGGTGCGGGTGTCGCGCTGACACTTATCAAGGAACTGGGGCCCGTAGTCACTGCGCTGCTGTTTGCAGGCCGTGCCGGTACCGCCCTGGCCTCTGAAATAGGCCTTATGCGCGCCACGGACCAGCTTGCTGCCATGGAAGTGATGGCCATCGACCCGATCAGGCGTATCGTTGCACCGCGTTTTGTCGGTGGCGCCATATCGGTACCGCTGCTGACGGCCGTATTCAACGCCATCGGCATTCTCGGTGCCTGGTTTATCGGCGTGTATATCATGGGTGTGGACGGTGGCGCTTTCTGGTCGCAGATGCAGGAGTATGTCGATCCGTCTGATATTGGCGAAGGTGTGTCCAAGAGCATTGTGTTCGGCATCGCCGCCAGCCTGATCGCTGTCTACGAAGGCTACAATTGTGCGCCCACGGCCGAGGGCGTCGGCATGGCGACTACGCGTACGGTAGTTACCACCTCGATTGCCGTACTGATACTCGACTACATGATTACCGCATTTCTGATTTGAGGACGATACGGCATGGAAAGCAGCAGACCACGTGAGCTCGGTACCGGGCTGTTCGTATTTCTGGGTTTCGCGGCCCTGCTATTTCTGGCGACCCAGACCACCGACCTAGATGAGTATGCCGGGGATGAGGGCTACCGGGTAACGGCGCGTTTTGAGGATGTGGCCGGCCTGAAGGTGCGCTCGCAGGTGACGATGTCGGGTGTGAATATCGGCCGGGTCGAGAGCATCAAATTTGACAATGACAGGCTCGATGCCATTGTTACGATACGCATTAACAGTCAGTTCAACCGCATCCCGGATGATTCTGACGCCAGCATCCTGACGGCGGGTCTGCTGGGCAGCAAGTACATCGGGATCGGGGCTGGTGGTGCCGATACCTATCTCGCTGAAGGCAGTGAGCTGCAGTTCACGCAATCTGCTGTGATACTCGAACAGCTGATCGGCAAGTTTCTGTTCAGCAAGGCAGAAGAGGGCGGTACCTCGGCATCGCCTGCGGCTTCCGAATAGGAGGATGGTCCGTTGATGAAGACTTTCGCAACGCTTGCTCTTTTGCTCCTGTCCCTTGTTGTACAGGCGGACAATCGCACCCCGGATCAGGTCGTGACCGAGACGGCTGAAACCCTGGCGAAGCATATCGAGGGCAAGCAGGCCTGGCTGGAGGCCCATCCAGCCGATCTCTACAAGCTGGTTGATCAGGTCTTTCTGCCGGTATTTGATACCGACTATGCCGGCCGGCTGGTGCTTGGCAAGAACTGGCGCACCGCAACTCCCGAGCAGCGCAAGAAGTTTGTAGATACTTTCTATGACTTTCTGCTGCACAGCTATGCGCGTCACGTACTGCGCTTTGAGCGTGACAAGGTCCGGATACTGCCGGCATCCAGTGCTGTACTCGACCCGAGGAATACCGTCGTAAAAAGCACCATGCAGCTGGAAGACGGTACCACTTTGCCGGTGAACTACAGCCTGCATCAGACCAAAGACGGCTGGCGCGCTTTCGATGTGCGCATCGAGGGTATTTCATACGTACAGAACTACCGCAACCAGTTCAACGCTGAAATCAGCGCCAAGGGTATTGATGCGGTCATTGCTCGCCTGGAGGCCGATGCGGCCAAACTGGACCCCAGCCCCAGCCCCAGCCCCAGCCCCAGCCCCAGCCCCAGCCCAAGTACCAGCACCAAGCCCGCAGCACCGGGTGCCGCCGCTAAATGACCACGACGCCCGAGCTGCGCTCCGTCGGACCTGGTCAACTGGGTCTCAATGGACCGCTGGTATTTGCGACCGCAGGTGAACTGCTGGATGTGAGCCGCAAGATGTTTGCCGGCACCTCCGGTATTTCAATTGATCTCGGCGGCGTAACCAAAGTAGACAGTGCAGGTCTTGCCTTGTTGCTGGAATGGCTGCGCTGGGGGCAAGCTGAGCGCCGCTCGATCAGCTTCACCCACTTGCCAGACAAACTGCTGGCTATCGCCCGGCTGAGTGGTGTTGAAGAGATGCTGGTGACGGGTAACGACGGCTAGTCTATTTGTCGTCCATGTCGTCCATGTCGTCCATGTCGTCCAAATAGCTGTCGTTGACCGGTACGTTGCCGTCATACATGCGATAACGCCGGTTCTGCAGATAGGCGTCGCGTACAAACAGATACGGGTCGTAGGCCTCAAATATCTGCTGGTCTGCATCCAGCAGGCGTGACCGCTTGTCCACCTGATGCACCGACCAGAGAGCCCAGGTGATATCGACGTTGTCGTTGCTGAGATCGATCAGCGGGGTCAGCGGTGAATCGGCAACGTCGCCGGTCAAGTTGCGCAGAGTGCGGGGTCCAAACAAGGGCAGCACGATGTAAGGGCCTTCGCCCACGCCCCATTTGCCCAGCGTCTGGCCAAAGTCCTCGTCATTTTCCTTGAGCCCGACCCGTGTCGCCGGGTCAAAGAAACCGAACAGGCCTACCGTGGTATTCAGGACGAAGCGACCCGTATCGTGACCACCAGCGCGAAACTTTCCCTGCAGGAAATCATTCACGATAGTGATCGGGTACTTGATGTTGCTGAAGAAATTCTGGATGCCACTCCGCATCTGGGGCGGCAGTCCACGTTCATAGCCAACCGCAACCGGTCGGAACAGGTACCGGTCGCCGATGTCGTTGACCTTGTACATCGCCCGGTTGAAGGGTTCGATCGGGTCGTAGGCGTCCTGGTTCTCAACAGCCTTGGTGCTGGCGCAGCCGCTGCTGATAACGAAGACCAGCGCTATGAGCGCTGAGCGCGATTTATCCCAGGCATTCATTGTGCATTTCCATTGTTTTGTCGCCGGGCTTTTTGTTCTTTATCTACCCATTCCTGGATCTGCTCAAGGCGCGCGTTGAAACGCGCCTTCTGTATGCTGTTGAGGCCTGGAATGGACAGGGCCAGCCGCAGCTGGTCGGCTGCCATCGTTGCATCACCCTTGATCAGGTGCAACTCCGCCATATAGTAATGCGCTTCCGCTGTGTCACCGGCGGCGCTTGCGGCCAGGGCGATCAGGCGCACCTGTTTTGCGGTCGGTGGAACATTGTTGAGCAGGTCCAGCAGAATGTGGTGGGCTTTCTTCCCGTCCCCGTTGGCGAGCAGTGCTTCGGCGTAGTGCACCGTGAGCGGCACATTGCGCGGGAATAACGCCATTGCCTGGTCAAATATGGCAAAGGCCTGGCTCTTGTTTCCCAAGGCAAGTTCGGCATTTGCCTGCCCGGTATGGAAGGGGATTATGCCCGGATGGGCTGCGCGCAGATTTCTGAACTGATCGCGTGCGATGTCGTATTGGCCCAATTCCATGCGTGCCAGCGCGACCCCGTAATCGGTACCCAGGTTGCCGATGCTCTTCGGGTTTTGCTGTTCGCCGAGGAAGAATTCGAGCGCCTTTTCCGGCGTGGGGCTGGTCAGGACGCGTATCCTCGCCTTGGTCAGGGAATAGCCGGCCGCATCCTGGACTTCCGGACGCGGCAGTGAAGCGGCACGTTCCCTCGTTTCCGCGATGCGGTTTACGGTTACCGGATGTGTGCGCAGAAACTCGGGCGCCTGACTCGCCAGCGGTCCGGTCTGTCTGGCGAGGGTCTCGAAGAAGGCCGGCATACCTTGCGGGTCGAAGCCGGCTGCGGCCAGCACGCCGACACCAACGCGGTCGGCTTCATATTCATTGGCTCGGGTGAAATTGATCTGCTGCTGGGCTGCTACGCCCTGTGCGGTGGCAATTGCGCCCGTAATTGCATCGCTGCTGCCCCCTGCGGCGCCCAGCAGGATTGCACCAAGCATCGCGGCCATGCTGAGAATGCTGTTGCGCTGGTTCGCATAGACCGCACGCGAGATATGCCGCTGTGTTACATGCGAGATTTCATGGGCCATGACTCCGGCAAGTTCGCTCTCGCTGTTGGTTGCAAGGATCAGGCCGGAGTGAACACCGATATAGCCGCCGGGAAGCGCAAAAGCATTGATCGCATTGTCATTGACGAGAAAGAAATTGAACTGGAAATCGCCATCATGTGCCTGGGCGGCCAGTTTCTGCCCGATGTCCTGAACATACTCCTGGATTTCCGGATCGCTCATGACGCGGTCGGTGTCGATCAGGCTGCGGTAGATGCCGCGACCTATCTGCAGTTCACGGTCGCGGGACAGAACCGAGTCGCCCGGACTGCCGATATCCGGCAAATCGCTGTTTGTTGCTGGCAGCGGGGGGACGATCAGGCAGGTCATGACAAAGGACAGAACCAGATTCCGCAGATACAAGCGGATTATTCCGGCCCATGATCCATGCCGGGAGGCGGGGCCTGTGTTCGATAGGGAGTAGGGCATGCGCCTGTCTGCGGCGGTGTCAGTTTGTGCTGATCGCTTCCAGGACTTCTGCGACGTGGCCCTTGACGCTGACCTTGCGCCATTCGCGTTGCAGCCTGCCTTCCGTATCAATCAAAAAGGTGCTGCGCTCGATGCCAAGCACTTTCTTTCCATACATGTTCTTTTCGCGGATCACGTCAAACAGCCGGCAGAGTGTTTCATCCGTGTCTGACAGCAGATCGAAAGGGAACTCGAACCTGGCCTTGAATTTCTCGTGTGATGCGAGAGAGTCGCGCGACACGCCGAGTATCACAGTATGTTTTTTCCTGAATTTCTCGTGCAGGGCACCAAAGTCACAGCTTTCGGTAGTGCAGCCCGGTGTACTGTCCTTCGGGTAGAAGTACATGACCACATTCCTGCCACGCAAATCCTTGAGTTCTATCTTCTGGTCGCCGGTAGCCGGCAGCCTGAAATTCGGGACGACCTCGCCAACTGTAACGGTACTCATGTGATTTCCTGTCTGTCAGCCGGATTCGTTCAGCGCTGTGCCGGTTCCATCACCGCGTCGAGGTTCTGCTCGTCACAGTATTCCATGAACTCCTCACGCAGGGTCGCAACGTGCACTGTGCGCGGTATGTTCACGGTCATCTGTACGCTGAACATCAGCGCGCCGGTATGCGGTGCATTGTAGCGGCGGGTGTTGACCTCGGATATTTCGAGGTCGCGAGTGGCAAAAAAGTTCGACAAGCCGAAAACAATACCCTCGTGATCGAGGGTAACCACGTCGATGGAGTAGGGCGCCGCAGTCTCGGCCGGTCGCGGCTGGGTTTCGCGCACCGTAACTGTCAGCTCGGATTGCTGCTGAAGCGCCAGCAGGCTGCTCTGCAGCTTGGCCACCGTGTGCCAGTTACCCGAGACCAGCATCATCACCGCGAATTCGGCGCCGAGAGCGATCATGCGGCTCTCGCGGATGCTGCCACCAGCAGCATTGATGGCATGACTCAGATCGCGAACCACGCCGGCGCGATCCGGTCCTATTGCTGTGACCGCTAGAAGTTTTTCCATGGATGAACGTGCAGAAGCCCTGAAAAATGAGCGGCCAGTGTACCGGTAAATCGACCTGCATCAAGGCATTGTCGGCAGTGCCCTTGCGACCCCGCAGCAGCCTCAGTACCATCGCTGCCTCTTCCCTGTCTCCGGTCCGCTCGCAATGTTCTCAGGCAGCTTCGTCGCGCTGGTTACGCCCATGAAAGACGATGGGGCGCTCGATTTCGCCTGCCTTGAGCATCTGGTTGACTGGCATATCGAGCAGGGGACGGACGGGCTGGTAATTGCTGGCACCACCGGCGAGGCCAGTACCCTGACCAAGGCCGAGCACGTCGAAGTCATTCGCGTCGCTGCCCATCGTGCTGCCGGGCGGATCCCGGTAATCGCCGGTACCGGATCCAATTCCACAGCGCAGACCATCGACCTGTCGCGGACCGTCGGCGGGCTTCCGGTTGACGGTTACCTTGTCGTCACGCCTTACTACAACAAGCCGACCCAGGAGGGGCTATACCGGCACTTCGTCGCAATCGCCGATGCCCTGGAGTTGCCGCTGATCCTCTATAACGTACCAGGCCGCACCGGCATCGATATGCAGACGGCCACCGTTGCCCGCCTGGCCGCACATCCCGGCATCATCGGCATCAAGGAAGCGACCGGAGATCTGGGCCGCTTGCAGCCCTTGCGCCAGGCCTGTGGCGAGGATTTCCTGCTGTTCAGCGGTGACGATGCGACCGGCTGTGAGTTTATGCTGCAGGGCGGGCAGGGGGTTATCTCGGTGACTTCCAATGTAGCCCCCGCACTGATGGCTGATATGTGCAAGGCCGCGCTGAAAGGCGATCGGACGCTGGCCATCGAACTCGACGGTCGGCTTGCAGGCCTCCATCAGGAGCTGTTTGTAGAGTCAAATCCGATTCCGGTGAAGTGGGCGGTGGAACGCCTGGGCCTGATTCCCGGTGGGCTGCGTTTGCCGCTGACGAAGCTCAGTGCGGATTGTCGACCAGCTGTCGAAGCAGCCATGCGTCGGGCCGGTGTGCTTGATCAGCGGTCCAGCCTGGCTGAAGGAGCACGCTGAGTTGTTGTCCACGGTGTTAACGAAGACCGGACTCCTGGCACTGCTGTCTGTTGTCGTATTGACGGGTTGCTTTTCCTCGTCGCCGGACAAGCGCTGTGGCAAGCCGAAGGAGTATCAGCAGAGCACCAGCCTGCCGGACCTCAAGATCCCCGAGGGATTGGAGGCACCAGACCGTTCCACATCGATGGCCGTTCCGGCTGCGCCGCCCGCCGATCAGGCTGGCGTGATCAGCGACTGCCTGGATCGGCCACCCGACTACTTTCGCAAAGAGAAAGCCGCTGACTGATACGGCGGCGCATTGAAGCGCAGGCCGCAACGGGCTAACCTTGCCGCCCGTTTCCAGCCGAACAGACGATCCGGAGAGGTGGCCGAGTGGCTGAAGGCGCACGCTTGGAAAGCGTGTTTACGGTAACCCCGTAACGTGGGTTCGAATCCCACCCTCTCCGCCACTAATACCGATAAAGTGCTGAAATATATAGATTTATATGATTTATATCGGCGCTAACCCACAGGTCAACCCACAAATACCAGTGGCCTTGAATTGGCCCTATTTCGATTCGCGTGCCCTTCGTTCCGCAATCGTCGGCCCGTAACGATGGATATCTTCTGCCAGGTAATCCACAAGTAGTGCCTAGATTTTGGCTAACGTCGAAGGGCGAGGGCGCGGCTTGGCTCTAGTTAGTCGGCTCGACGCTTACTTCGGTCTCAGTCTGCGCGACTGGCTCACTCGTCCTGAGCATTGGAATCGTCACGCGAGGAAGCCGCATGCGCCCACAAAGATCGGATACAGCCTCCCTCCAATATGGCCACACATGAAAAACAGCATTGCGAACGAAACTCGCGATTACGTCCTTATCCGAAAAGCTTTCCTTTGAACACCGGTAATCCGCAAAAAATGTTAGGCGAATCGTTGCCATGAGTTCTGATGACGATAAGTCACTCTTATCAATTGGAATGCCAGGCATTAAAAAGCGTATTTCACCGGTTACAGAATAGCGGACAAAAAAGAGTTCCTCGCCTCCTTCCGCTAGCGTCCTTACCTGCAACAGTACGGACTTGTCCGGCGTAACTCGGTGCTGGAAACCAACGTCCGTAAATGCCTGCGTTGGATTGAAGTTTGGATTAACTTCACACTGAGAAGCGGCTAGAAAAATATCTTCTACGTCAAAAGAGGCAACCGCCCGAGTGCCTGGGCCGCCGGTGTTCACGCGACCTCCGCCATAGTAATTGCCCGGGTCACTGGGCGGGCCGCGAGGAAGGTCACGTCGTTCGCTGCCGCTGCAATGTCATCCTGAGAAATTGCGAAGCTGTCGGATGTCGTTACGCTAGAGGGCCGCCCGATGCTAGACCTCGCGTCATACTCCCAAGATCTAGATTGCTGTGCAGGGCGCAGTTCGACATCGACTCTTACACCGAGGGCAAATGCAATGTCGGATAGTGTTCGGAGAGTCATGTTACGGCTACCGTTGAGCACTTGGGTCAGATATGCCTTGCTCTTGCCTAATGTCGTTGCTAGTTGAGTCTTTGTTTTCTGCTGCTTATCCATCTGCTCCCAAATTTGCTCGGCGACTGCCGCGATAAGCTGTTCTTGTGCAAAAACCCGCCCGCCATCAGCTTGCTGACTAACCCACCCTTCTAAAGTTTTTTCCATTATCGTTTTGCTCCATTTGTTCTATCAGAACACTCAGTATCGAGCAGATCTCGTTCGGCTCGCGCTTTCGCCAAGTCTGATGGTCTGGCCTTCTGCTGTTTCTTTAGGACTACATGGCTAATCACATAAGCTCGTCGACCATCAAAATTACAGAACCAACCATAGGCCCGAAGACCGCACCTTGCTTTGACAGCATATATGCCGTCTCCCTCGTGCCTCATATGATCTGGCGACCGCAACCGACCTTTTTCGGCAAGTAGATTAAGCCTGGCAATTAACTGTGCTACGCATGGTTTTCGTTGACCGGGAACCTGATCATCGGCTCTCTCCCATGACTCCCGACACCCGTCGCGTAGCCAGATCGTCAGCGCGATGCCTTTAAACCATACATCCATCAGTTCATGGCACGCTTAATATATATATTAACTATAGACGAAAGAAGGGGGACGCGTCACGTTTCTGCCGTGCAACATTACAGGAGATAAGGCCTGATCTGCCTTTATTTGACGAAATTAACGAGCCCCAGTGATCGCCTAATGTCGACTTGGCAATCGTCTGGATCATTTATAGGGTCGTAGGCGCAGCAAAGTACAGGTAGGAGCTGACTAGAGAGTCGGTCAGCCGCTTATCTACTGGCCGGAATTTGAAAAGAGCGTTCTGTTGTTGTTCCGTCACGCAGAGCACGCCTACCGTGTCTGGATGGGTTAGCGGCAGTCAGTTCATCAGATCAGATAGGCTGCCAAGCGTACCGGACTGTCGGTCAATAGCAGGTGAAGCCCCCACCGATGCAAGCGCCAGAATCTCACGCAGTGGTGTCAGTTCAGCTATGAGCTGGAACAGCTCAGCCGCCAGGACGGGATCAGTCTCGGCCCTTCGGAGCAGTTCGCGGAATGCGGCGTGATCGGCGTCCATGCGCCCACAGTAGTAGGGTCAGCGTGATAGCCGGGGCCAGCGGCAAAACTGGTGATTTCGTGGGGATTTGACGCCGAGGCACCATAATCAGTCACTGCCAGTCGGTATTTGGTTGCGTTACCGGTGATACAGCTATTACAGTAGGACTCTGATGGCAGTCTCTGAGCATCATATATGCGCATACCATCACAGATCGGTATCACGATGCAGCGAACAATAAAGCCTATAGCCTGCAACTACGCCGATATACCGCAGTCCAATCTGATGGGTCTGACAAGATAGACAGCGAGACGGAGGATAGAACGATGGCCAATAGAGCCATATCCCCAAGTGACTTAGTTCTTCGATGCTACGCAGAACAAGAGCCGAACGGCTCCTGGTTTGCAATGTGCATTGACCTAAATCTTTGCGCCGAGGCCGGCTCAGTGAAAGAGGCCAAGAGCAAGCTCACAGAGATCATCCACGACTACATGACTGATGTTTTGACTCGCTTCAATGACTCACCAGAGCTATTGCAGCGAACTGCCCCGCTGTCATTCGTATTCCGGTACCACCTAATCTCCCTCCGCTGCCGGTGGGAGCGATGGCGAGCGCTCAAGATGGAACAGAACGGAGCTCTCACGCACCAGCGCTATAAGGAAACGCTTCCGATGGTGCCGGCCAACGCCGCTCCCTTCTGATCGTTCTCCGGGGCGGAAGCGCTCCGCCCCATATTCCCTCATAATCCTCTTCTGCTACGCAGCGGAAGCACGCCCATTTTCGCCCCGAACCTCAGGCACAAGCCCATGAAGTACCGTAATGCCGTCAGGGCATTACAGACCTTGGGCTTTAAGAAGGAACCCCAGCACGGAACGTCCCACGAGAAGTGGATCTGCGTCCGCGATGGCAAGCGGTGGATTGTTACTCTCGCCGGACACAACGGCGAGGTTTCGGCCAAGAACGTGAAAAGCATGATCGCCCAAGCAGGCGTCACGAAAAAGCAATGGCACGCGGC
>CAYJPG010000024.1:0-32731 GCA_964371995.1 uncultured Chromatiaceae bacterium
ACTACGAACTCTCTGCCACGGTCAAGGCACGGGACACGGCGCCGCCAGAACTGGTCAATATCCTGAAATCGGCCGGTCCGCGCGCGCCCGGCGGCGGCCGCGAGTTCAGCCTGGCGGGCTCATTCTGAACCGGGTTCGGGCAGTTCGACTGTATGCAGCAGCCTGAGCAGCGGAAAATACAGCGCCACTGAAATCGGCCGTGCTTCAATCTGCGCGAAGGCGTTTCGGTAGGCTGTCAGCTGTGGCGCGTAACGCCGTATTTCGGAAGCGATGAACTGCGCGCGGTCACCGCCCTCGTGACTGCTGGTCTTGTAATCGACGATCCAGCGGATGCCCTGCCCGCAGACGAATGAGCGGTCGATAACCAGGTGCGTGAAACGGTCGCCAGACTTCACCGTCAGCGGATACTCGTTCACAGCCTCATCGTGCTGCGAAGACATAAGCCAGCGTCCACGCTCATCTGCCAGCGCATTGCTCAACACGGCATGCACTCGCTCAATGGCACGGTTCAGATTGTCGGCTTCGACCCCAGCCCGGAGCAGCAAACGGCGGATTGCTGGTTGCAGACTGAGGAGCGCCGCGTCGTCGCCCGCGAACTGCTCGGCGCCGACCGTCGCAATATGCTGCAGCCAGCGATGCGCGACCGCACCGGCATGCATCGCCCAGGAACTTGCCCAGTCGTAAGGCACGAGGATTGCGGGCTGCGCCGCTTCCGCAATTGTCAGGTGCAGGCCGGGCGGCGGCTGCGGCCGCTGCCACTCGCCAGGCAGGCGGCGCAATGCAGGTTGCTGCCAGTGCGACACGCGATCGTCTGTCGCAGCAACTGCTGTCTCCGTGACGGAGGGCCAGCACGAGCCGAGTGCTGGCCACAGGCGCTCCAGCAGGCTGCCCGCTGCGGGCACGGCCGACACGGCACTATCGTCAACCAACTCAGCGGTCTTGAGCTGGCCGTAAAGGTGCAGGCGTTTAATGGCGCGGGTCGCAGCCACATAAAGCAGGCGATCGGTTTCGGCCATTCTCTGCTGACGACGCAGGCGCCACAGCAGCGCGTAGAGTGGATCAGCATTCTTTTCACCGGCCGCATTCACCGGTGCCAGCAACAGCTCAGGCTTGCCGCCTGCCAAAGGCACTTCCTGCCAGAGCAGCGCCGGTTGCTGATCGCGGCGGGTTTCCCGCCCGAGCGCCGGCAGGATGACCGTATCGAACTGCAGCCCTTTGGCCTTGTGGATCGTCATCACCTGAACCTGGCCGCCGCTGCCGGGCAAGGACGATGGCGATGCGGCGATCGAAGCATCCAGCGCCAGCAGGTCCGGGCAATCTCCGCCGCTATCGTGCTGCCCAATGGTGTCCAGCACCAGATCCGCGAGCGGCAGGTCCGCACCGGCAACGGCAGGTCCGCCCAGTTCCACCCACAGGCCTTCGATCACATCGCGCAAGGGGATCTGACCGAGGCGTGCACGCGCACGCGTGAATGCTGCCGCAAGCCGCGTCACGCGGTTGCGGCCTTCTGCGCTCAGTCTGGTGAGCCACTGTTCATCGCTACAACGTTCGACCAGCAGAGAGCGGTTATCGGCTGCCGGAGCGGCCAGAGCCTCGAGATCGGCCAGCATCAGGCCGCACCAGGGTGCCCGAAGCACAGACAACCAGGCCAACCGGTCACCGACATGCAGAAGCGCGTGGGTGAGGGCAAGAAGCTCGCTGGCGATCGCAGTCTTGCCGAGCTGTACCAGGTCGGCCGCAGAAAAATCGATCTGTACCGCCCGCAGCGCCGAAACGACTGCCGCCGCATGTGCCCGGCTGCGCACCAGAATGCCGATATTGTCGGCTGGCCAGCGCTGCAGGCAGCGCGCCACCAGAGCGGCGACCTGGGTACCTTCGGATTCCGCTTGTATCCAGCTGCAACCATGCAGACGCACACCATATTCAGGCTCACCGGAATCCGGGGGCTCTGCCGTGCCGCCTTCCACGAGCGGAATCGCCGGGGTACTGGGGACGAAGCTGATGGCACTGGTGAGCAGGTCGTCGTGTGGCGGAAAGACCTGCGCAAAGATCCGGTTGACCCACTCGACCAGGGGAGGCACCGAGCGGAAGTTGGCACACAGGCGGATGAATTCCAGCTGCACGCCCGGAATGCCCTGATCGCGACTGGCCAGAAACAGGCGCACCTCAGCCTGTCGAAAACCGTAGATGGACTGCATCGGATCGCCGACCAGAAACAGCGTACGGCCGTCTCCAGGCGACCAGCCGCGCGTCAGTGCCTGCAGCAACTCGTATTGCGGCTGCGAGGTGTCCTGGAACTCGTCAAGCAGTACATGGCGGATCCGCCAGTCCACGCGCATCGCCAGTTCGCTGGGTGCATCCTGGTCGCCCAGTGCTGCCCTGCCCTCCGCGGCGATTTCCACGTAGTCGGTAAGCTCACGCGCAGCGAAGACCAGCTTTAATCCGGCAGCTGCGACGGGCAGAAGTTGCAGCAGCGCTTCGAGCGCCTGCCACTGGGCCGCTGGATAGACCGGCGACGGCAAACCGGCGACTGTCGCCAGCAGGGGTAGCAGTCCGTTGACCTCACCGATCTGCGCGATCAGCTCCGCAGCATGCGCCTTGAGATCCTTCTGCGCAGGCGGGAAGCCTTCTGTCACGGTGAGTCTCGAGCGCGGCGTACCTGTTTTCGTCAGGATCGTCGCCGCTGCAAGCTGCCACCATGCCAGACGCTCAGCGACCGGGTGCCTGGTATCGGGGCCAGCGGCGACAACGAGACCACGGTTGATTGCGGCAGCGTGGACGATCTCCATGAGTTGATCGAGCAGCGCTGCCGGTATCGCCGCCTGAACGAGATCCAGCTCATGGCTGACTACCCGGCCCAGCGCGCCCTCAAGCTCGGTACGAGCCAGGCCCATATCCATGCGCGTACCGATGATCGGCAACCATTGGTCGCGACGCGCCAGCATGCCGGCCAGCAGACTTTCCAGCCGGTCCAGCCGGTTATCGAAATGAGCCAGCAGGCTGGCGACAGCTGCACCTGCCGCATCGTCCTCGACGAGCAGTCGCAGGGCCTCGCGAGCTGCCTGCCGATACAGCGGTTCGAACTGCGTTGCCAGCGGGCGCAGCACGTTCGCGCCGCTGCTCACCGGTGTACTGCGCGCCAGCGATGCATTCAGGCTGTCGATTGTGCTGATGTGCAGACGGGACGGATAGGCAGCAAGGCCCCAGCCACGCGCCTGATCCCTGACCCGGACCGCGGCGACCAGTTCCCGCTGTCGCCGGCTACTCGCGGTTTCTTCAGCCGCGGCCGCCACCTCGCCCGTCAAGGCCTGGCAGATCCTTCGCTGCATCTCGGCCGCAGCCTTGCGGGTAAAGGTGATGGCAAGAATTTCTTCCGGTTCATCGACCAGACTGAGCAGTCGCAGATAGCGCTGAATCAGCAGTTCGGTCTTGCCGGCTCCAGCCGGCGCCTGGACCAGGAACGAGCGATCTGGTGCAAGTGCACTCTTGCGCAGCTCTTCATCCGGTGCGGTGCCGCCGATCTTCATTCGACGTCTTCTTCTGTCGCTTCTGTCGCATTCACGCCGGTGAGCACCGCGAACTGCCCGGAAGCCGGTGCCGGTTTTGCCGGATCGACGCGAAAATCGCCCGCTGCAAATTCGTCGGCGAGCAATTCGAGCTGGCTCTTCCAGCGCGCCACAGCACCGTTCCAGTCCAACTCCGGCTCGGCAAAGAATTTCCCGGGCGTCTTCAGGCAGCCCAGTCCCAGTGCGGGATCACCCACGCCGTAAACCACGACGGTGGACGGCTTGAACTGCAGCACTGCCACGCCGCGACAGCCAGTCGTTACTGCATACAGCGGGAGCTGGCAATCTTCCAGGCGCTCGCTACGCCACGACCTTGGCTTGAAGCTGCCAGTCTTGTAGTCGATGACCAGCTGCGCACCATCAGCAAAGCTGTCGATGCGATCAAGGCGCAACTCCAGGGCAAGCGGACCAATACTCAGCGAGCGCGGCGTTTCGGTTTCAGCTGTGAAATCACCCCACTCCAGCTCCCGTGCGGCCAGTAACACAAGCTGGGACCACAGGCGCTCGCGTTCAAGTTCGCGCAGACGGCGCAGGAAGGCGTCGCTACGTGGCAGGCAGTCATCCAGCACGCCTTCGACCAGTCGTGAAAAGAGCTCCGACAAGCGCGACCGGGAGACGAGCGCCAGTCCATGCCGGCACTCCTCATGCCCGTAGAGGCGTTCAAGCAGCCGGTGTAGCAGATTGCCGCGCGTAGCCGGATCCAGCGGACGCGAGGGCTGTGGCAGCTCCATACCGCGCAGCCGCGCTTCGATAAAGGCCCGCGCCGGACAGACTGCCTGCAGCGACAAGACGCGGGCGCCGCCGCGCACACGCTGACCCGACGGCCATGCGGGAGGCGGATCCACGGCTACAGTCACCGGCTGTGCTGACTGACTCACACAGTGCCGGTCCGGATTCGGCTTTGCTGCCCAACTCACCGGCTCCTCACCGGTCGCTGTCACACTGACGCCAGTCAGCAGCGGACTCATCAGCAATTCTGCGTCACCGCGCTGACTGGCCCAGCTGAGGACCACCTCATCGGCACCGGTCAGCAAGCGGGAAAAACGTCGCTCCGTCCATGCCTGCAACGTAGCCGGTGCGGCAGCCGGAATCCCCGCCGCGCGCTGCAGTTGCAGCGCCACCAGCGAATGGGGATGAGGCGCCGGTGGCCATCGGTCTCCGCTCATGCCACACACCCAGAAGTGATCGAAGGCCTGGCCGGCCGCCTCCTCCAGACTGAGCACCTGCAAGCCTTCCGGACGGGCCTCCGGAACGAAAGCTCGCTCGCGGGCCAGACTCTCGATGCTGGCCAGAGCGGTACGCAGCGAAGCGCTACCGGTCACCTCATCGCAGGCAGCCCAGGACTGCAGCAGACTCTGCCATGCGCCCGCGGCCTGAAACTCCTCGCTGTCGAGCCCGCGTTCACCGGGCCATCCATGCGCTTCGAGTACGCGCGCAAACAGCGCCGACCATTGGCTGGGCGCAAGCCGGCGACTGGTATCACCGAGCAGACCGGCTGCCGCTTCAAAACCGGCGGCGAGTCGTGGCGACAGCTTTCGTGCCCGCGCCACCAGCGACTCGCGACTGATATGGCCACCTGGCGCGTTACGCAGCCAAAGCTCGAGTTCTGCCCGCCCGGCCTGCTCAGAGGCTGCGCCACCCGGATAGACCGAGCGCAATACATGGCTCAGGAGTTCAAAGTCGGGCTCAGCAGCCGACGCCTGCAGGAGACGCAAGGCAGCAGCAACCACCGGATAGTCCGCCAGTACCCATCCGCCTGACAGGCTTAGCGGCGGTGCGGATGGCGGATGCAGTTGCCAGCCTGGCGCCAGTATCTCAAGCAGGCTTCTGCGGACTGCAGCGGCCCGCTGTCCGAGTTCCGGCACGATGATGGCAACCATGGCATCCGGCGACTCAGTAAGACGCTGGCGCGCCCACCAGCCCGCCTGTACCAGCTCATCAGCTTCATCCTGACAACTGACGACGCAGGTCTCACCGGCACGCGCTGCCGGCCACAGCGTTGCTACTCTGCAGCCCGCTTCAGCCAGCGCCTTGCCCAGAGCTGCGTATGCAGGCGGCCAGGGATCGAATGCCATCCAGCCAATGCACCCCGGTAGCTGCAGCAGTCCGGCGGAGAGATCTGCTGTCAGCGCCTGCATCGCGCCGCCAATGTCCAGCCACTCGCCGTCTTGCAGCAGGCCCTCGTAGGCATGCACCCACTGCGAGAAAGCGCGCGCATCCCCGCTGTCTGCAGCATCCTGCAGTTCGGCAGCACTGATGCCCCAGGTCTGACAGAGACGCCAGCCTGAACTCGCGAGTGGCACCAGCACGCCGACATCAGCTGCAGCGCTGCCGTTTCGCTCCACCCAGCGTGCGATCACCCGCCGCCAGAGCAGACGGCACTCTTCCTCGGACAGCAGCCGATGGGTGCCCGCCGGAATACCTTGTACAACCGCAGCATCCCAGTTGCGTCGTATCCAGGCATCCAGTGGCAGGATGTCGGCACCGGGCCAGACGCCGAGGCCCGCGGCGGACTGGCTGCGATCCCAGTCGAGTCGCAGGGTGCGGGCCAGACGATGCGTGGCAGTGATGACCGTGCCGCCGCCCGCAAGTATCTCCCGTGTGGCGGGGGTCACTGCGGGCATGCGGCTGTCAGGCGCAAAGGCGCAGCGCAGGTGAGTCGTTCAGGCTGTCCGTTCGGCCACATAGCCGTCGAGCAACTCCTGGATCCGCACGAATACATCCTTCAGCATGTCGGCATCGGGCAGATTTGTTATGCGGAAGAAGTTGCTGTCACGAGTATTGAAACTGGTGCCCGGCGCGACCAGCACATGTTTCTTCTCGAGCAGATCAAGGGCGAAAGCCTGATCATCAAAGCCCGGAAAGCGGGACTTGTCCACGCCGACGAAGGCATACATCGCACCGGCCGGCGGCGTGACATTGAGATATGGACTGTCCGCAATCGAATCGATGATCACACGCCGCGACTCATACAGTCGTCCGCCGGGCCGCACCAGTTCCTGCACGCTCTGAAAACCGCCGAGCGCCGTCTGCACCGCCCATTGCGCCGGCACATTACTGCAGAGGCGCAGCGAGGCAAGCAGATCCATGGCATGGAGATAGTCGCTGGCCTGTTCGCGCGCTCCACTCAGCGAAACCCAGCCCACACGATAACCGCAGGCACGGTAAACCTTCGACAGACCGCTGAAGGTTGCGCACAGCGTGTCATTGACCAGCGGCGCCAGCGGTATGAAGCGCGCATCGTCGTAGGTCATCTGATCGTAGATCTCGTCGCTGAACAGGATGAGCTGATGCTTCTCGGCGAGGCGCACGATGGCGCGCAGCGTTTCTTCTGCGTAGACAGCACCGGTGGGATTGTTCGGATTGATCACGACGATCGCACGTGTACGTGGCGTGATGAGCCGGGCAATCGCTTCCGGGTCTGGCTGAAATCCGGCCTCGGGACGACAGGGATAGTGCACCGCCCGCCCCTGGTTCAGGGTCACGCTGGCTGTCCACAACGGATAGTCAGGGCTTGGCACCAGCACCTCGTCGCCAGGGTTGAGCAGCGCACGCAAGGTCAGGTCGATGAGTTCGCTGACACCGTTGCCGATGAACACATCCTCCGCGGTTACACCGATAACGCCCCGCTCCTGCTGCTGCATGACCACGGCTTCACGAGCGGGAAAGATACCCTTCTGATGACAATAGCCTTCCGCACTTTGCAGGTTCTCGATGATCGCCAGTCGCATGGTTTCCGGTGCGCGAAAACCAAAGCGCCCCGGATTGCCGATATTCAGCGAAATGATCTCGTAACCACGCCGCTCCATCTCGTGCGCGCGATTCGCGAGCCGTCCGCGAATTTCGTAGCGAACACCAGCGAGTGCCGTGCTGGGCTTGAATGTAAATGACTGCTGCATGCGAAACGCCCTTTATGTGGTCGTCTGCTTCCCGGTACCGGCCTGTGTGTCGGTATGGAACAGTGTTGACAGAATGAATGCCAGTCCGACCAGTACGGCAACCAGCAGGAAGGCCTGGTCATAGGAGCCCGTGTTGTCACGGATCGCACCGATCATCGGCGGACCCAGGCCGCCGCCCAGCGTGTCGAGCACCGTAATCGCACCGAGAATCTTGCCGAGATGACGCGGGCCGAAGTAATCGGCGGCCAGCAGCTGCAACAACGTGTACAGACCGCCCCAGCCGAGGCCGAACAGCGCCAGACCCGCCCAGATAGCATTCACCTCAGGCATGCGGAGCACCAGGGCACCGACCACCATCACGGCCAGCGTAGTAACGAATACGCGCTTTTTACCCAGCCGGTCGGCAAGAAATCCATTGAGAACCTTGCCACACAATCCCAGATAGAAAAGTACCGTATAACTCAAGCCGGCATCCATCTGGGAAAAACCCCGGTTCAGCATGTACAGATTCAGGTGCGCCTGCGTGCCAATGATCGAGAAAAAGCTGAACATCGCGATGAAGGCAAGCAGCCAGAAGTTTCGCGTACGCAAGGCATCGGGCAGTGACATGCCACCAATGACTACCGGGGTTCCGGCTACGCGCTGCGCTGCCGGCTGCTGAGAACCGAGATCAGCTGGACGCTCGCGGATCACAAAGAAGATCACCGGCAGCAGGAGCAGCGGCAGCAGGCTGGTCCAGGCGAAGCTCGCGCGCCAGCCGAATTCGCCCATCAGTGCCGCATTGATCGGCGGCATCGTGCCGTTGCCCAGACTGGTCCCGGCCACCGCGATGCCCAGCGCAAGCCCGCGATCCTTGATGAACCAGCGCGAGATCAGGATGACGTTCACCACCAGCCCGCAGCTTGCCAGCGTCGTGGCAAACAACAGATGGATCCAGTAGATCTGACTGAGGCTGTCGACCGTCGAATAGAGGTAATACCCGGCCGAGAGGAGCAGCGCACCAAGTACCATCAGTGGCCGAACGCCGAAACGGTCGGCTGCCGCACCAGCAATCGGTGCCATCAGTCCACCGACAGCGAGGGTGATCGCATCGCGTGTCTTGAGGCCAGCGAGCGTGACGCTGCCGCCCATCGACTCGTTCAGTGATTCCAGCAGCGGCTTGTCGAAGACGTTCAGCCCGCCCAGCGTCATGCCGTTCGTGATGAGAAGGATAAAGCCCGAAGCAAAGGCGATGACCCAGCCGTAGTAGAAAGCCTTGCTGCCCTGATTTGCCATCACCCAGAATCCGTTTTGCCGGCGTGCCTCGCGCGGCGGCCACGATACCGGATTAGAGGCAGTTCCCCAAGCTGCTTGCCGGCGAACTGCGACAGGCTAGAATCGGACCGCAAGTCGCACAGGACCACAGGCCCGCATGCTCAGATATATCGCCGTCGTTACCCTCGTCGTCAATCAGCTGTCGGCTGTTGAAGAGCCTTATCGCCAGCAACTGAATTACACCGCCGTGCACCGCGGTACCGTCAGTGCGGAACAGGCGGCACTGTGGGCGGCGCCAGCGATGACCGGCAAGCCATTTGTGATCCTGGGGCCGGCCAGCGGCGAACCCGTCTATTTACGCTTTATCGAAGATCAGGCGGCGGTGATGCCGCCGCCCGGCACGAGCTTTGGCTGGAATGCCGCTGAACTGCTGGTTACCGATCCGGACCGTCTCGCCGATCAGCTGGAAGGGTCCGCGTTCCGCGTGATCGGTGAGCCCCGCGATCTGTGGCCTGCACCGGATGCACCGCGCGCCATGCAGGCCTTTGGACCGGTCGGTGAACTCCTCTATTTCACCCGCGTGATCCCCTCCGCGTTCAGGATTCCCATGACACCGGCCAGCAGCCCGGTGGACCGGGTCTTCATCATGGTCGTCGGCGGTCCCTCGATGGCCACGATGCAGGACTGGTACCGCGATGCGCTCGGACTCAAGCCCGGAGCGGCCAGCGCCTGGCAGATCAATACGCTGTCACAGGCACTGAAGCTGCCACCGGAAACCAGATACCAGCTGTCGATCGCGCCCATGCCGCGCGACTTCGAAATCGAACTGGACGAATATCCGTCGGTGTCGAAGCCTCGTGCGGTTCGCGAGGGCTCGCTGCCTCCCGGTATCGCGATGGTCAGCTTCGGCGTCGACCGGCTTGAGGACCTTCGCGTCGATTGGCGGGCACCGCCCGCACGGATCGCGGAATTTCCCTATAAGGGCCGGCGTACAGCGGTAACGACGGGGCCCGCAGGCGAATGGCTGGAGTTCATTGAGGCGGCCACGCCTGCGGTGCCGAAGTAACTTCAGACCGAGCGTTCGAAGTCGACCAGTTCATACTCGGTGAGCATGTAGCCGCCGATGACGCCCCTCAGGAAGATGTAATCTCCATCAGCAGTACACCAGATGTCATAGGGCGGATGTGCCTCAGGCAAACCCGGCGATGACACGAAGCGGTAATGCAGGGCATCGAAGGTCCCGGCCTTGACCGTGATCTTCTCCTCACCAACATACTCCACGCCAAAACCGATACGGAACAGCATCGGCCCGGTTGCACCGCGATGATCCGGCGACGACAGCAGCATCTCGTCGATGCTCTGCACACCGGGACCCTTGTTGCGGTCAAAGAGCTGCATATGCCAGGCATCGCAGACAATCGCGTGGTTCTGGAAGGCCTGCAGCCGGCCTGTCGTTTCCATGCGCTGCGTAACACGGCCATCGAGAGCGGTATAGGTCTCGCACTCGGCAAAATCCTTGCCAAAACGGAACCAGCCGGTGCCGGTAAAGTGGTCATTGACGCTCAGACGAACGAAGCAATCGGTCGGCAGCCACTGCGCGTCGAGACTGTAGACGATGTCGCGCATCACGCTGGGCCGGTCGTCGATTTCCGAATGGGCCATGCAGGTGCGGCGGCCGTCGCTGTGTACGGTGACGTGGAAATACTCGCGTCCACGCTCCTGCCCTTTGCGGTCAGGCTTGTTGCTGGTGTAGGCGATGGTGCCGCGTACGGCACGCTGGTCGCGCTGCAGGATGCTCGTGCTCATGCTTTGTCAGTCCTTCAAGGTCTGTGGATTCCCTGCCGCCGCACAGGTGGGCCGCCGCAGGTTTTACCGGGGCGCAGACTTTACGGGGAAAGGAGCCTGCCGCCAACCGCCGGCACAGGAAATGGCTCAGCTTTCCCGCGCCACTGGCCGCCCGGTGGAGTTTATCCATTCGCTCCACGAACCCACATACAGGCCAGCTCCGGGCCAGCCAGCCAGTTCAAGAGCGAATATGCCGTGACAGGCGGTCACCCCCGACCCGCACATGCAGATGACTTCGGCAGCCGGCCGATCACCGAGCATCGCCGAATAAATCTGGCGCAGCTCCGCAACCGGACGAAAACGGCCGTCAGGCCCCAGGTGTGCCGAAAATGGAGCACTCACCGCGCCTGGCACATGCCCGGCCACCGGATCGATCGGTTCCACCCTTCCGAGATAGCGATCGTGTGCGCGCAGATCCAGCAGCAGAATCTGCGCCGTACCGAGCGCGGCCTCAATGTCAGGGGTTATAAGTACCGGCATGCTGCCGGGCCGGGCAACAAACCGGCCCTTGCGCCGGGCTGATTGTTCCGCAGTGACCGGCAATCCCGCAGCACACCAGGCAGCGAAGCCACCATCCAGCAGGCTGACCTGCGCATGACCGAGCCAGCGCAGCAGCCACCAGAGGCGCGCAGCCAGGGCACCACCGCCCTCGTCATAGACCACAACCCGGGTCTCGGGCCCGATGCCGAAGCCTGACAGCAGCTTCTGCAGATCCTCCACATCCGGAAGTGGATGACGGCCGGTTTCCGCTGTCCTGGGACCAGCCAGATCCCTGTCCAGGTCTGCGTAGAAAGCGCCGGGGATATGTCTCTCGGCGTAGAGGCGTTCACCTGCCGCCGGCCGCTGCAGGTTGAAACGGCAATCCACCACAACGAGGTCGGGATTGCTCAAATCAGCGGCAAGGTCGTTGATTGAAACAAGCATGAATCCTGCTCTGTACTTGTAGGGGCCGGGCCAGTGGTTAAAAATACCGGCTCTTCAGGAAGCCAACATGCACAAAATCATCGTTTGTCTCAAGCGTGTCGTCGATTACAACGTGCGCATTCGCGTCAAGCCGGACGGCTCGGGAGTGATCACCGAGGGGCTCAAGATGAGCATAAACCCCTTCGATGAAATAGCACTCGAGGAAGCCCTGCGCATCCGCGAACAGGGCGCGGTCGGTGAAATCATCGCGGTTTCTATCGGCCCGGACGACTGCCAGCAGCAGTTACGCACCGCGCTGGCCATGGGCGCCGACCGCGCCATCCTCGTGCAGACCGGCACAGAACTTGAACCGCTGGGTGCAGCCCGCAGCCTGCTGAAGATCGTCGAGCGCGAACAGCCGGAACTGGTGCTGCTCGGCAAACAGGCCATCGATGACGACTGCAGCCAGACCGGCCAGATGCTGGCGGCCTTGTGGGGGCGTCCGCAGGCGACCTTCGCCTCGAAGGTCGAGATCAGGGATCAGGTGGTGCGTGTGACGCGCGAAGTTGATGCCGGGCTCGAGTTCATCGAAGTCGATCTGCCGGCCGTTATCACGACTGACCTGCGCCTCAATGAACCCCGCTACGTGAAGCTGCCGGACATCATGAAGGCAAAGAAAAAACCAATCGAGACGCTGCCGATCGAGAGTCTCGGTGCTGATACTGCCGTCAAACTGCGCACGCTGCGCCATGAAACACCCGCACCGCGCGGCAAGGGTATCGTGGTCAAGGACGTTGCTGAACTCATTACCGCACTTCGCGAACGGGGCCTTTCCGCATGACCAGAATACTCGTCATTGCCGAACACGACGGACAGCACGTCCAGCAGAGTACGGCCCGCTGCCTGAACTGCGCCGTACAGATCGAAGCCGCTGGTGCAGATGTGGTGGTGTTCGCCGCAGCCGACAGTCCCGCAGCTGCCGAAGCCTCGAAGCTCGAGGGCGTAAAGCGCGTGCTGCTGGTTGCCCAGAAAGAAAAAGCCGGCTCCCTGGCCGCAGTCCTCGCGCCGCAGATCGTCGCGCTCGCCGCCGACTATGACTGCATTCTCGCGCCATCGACGACTTTTGGCCGGGACTTGCTGCCGCGCGTGGCTGCACTGCTTGGCCTGGCACAGGTGACTGACATCATGGCCGTCATCGGTCCGCGCAGCTTCAAGCGGCCCATCTATGCGGGCAACGCCATCGTTACCGTCGAGGTACCGGAAGGACAACAGGTAATCGGTACCGTGCGCAGCGCTTCCTTCAAGCCGGTCGGGAATGGTGCGGAAGCACCCGTCGAATCGGTCAGCGTTGCGGCCGAGTTGCCAACGCATACCCGTTTCATAGCACTGCAGTCTGGTTCCAGCGATCGCCCCGACCTGCAGAGCGCGAAAATCGTCCTGTCCGGCGGCCGTGGCCTTGGCAGTGCCGACAACTTCAAGCAGCTCTACGCGCTGGCTGATCGCATGGGCGCTGCGGTAGGTGCTTCCCGTGCCGCTGTCGATGCAGGTTTTGTACCCAATGAGATGCAGGTCGGCCAGACCGGCAAGATCATCGCGCCTGACTTTTACCTGGCCTTCGGCATCTCGGGCGCCATCCAGCATCTCACCGGCATCAAGGATGCCGGCACCATCGTCGCGATCAACAAGGACGCCGATGCACCCATTTTCGAGGTTGCAGATATCGGCCTGGTCGGCGACCTCTTTGCGGCGATCAAGGAGATCAGCAAACAGCTGGGCTGAGCAGCACTCAGCCGCCCATACCGGGCTTCCAGACCCCCAGCCAGGCAGACAGCGCGACGCCGATCCAGATCGCCCAGACATAGGGTCTGCAGGCCATGATGCCGTCATACATCAGTTTGTCGCTCTCCGGGGTCGCTCCCTTGGCAGCCAACACCCGGAAGCCTTCGACAAAGGGCGGCAGTTTGACGCGGATCATGAAGCCGCAGAAGATCAGGAAGGCGAAGATCGTCAGCTTGGCAGCCAGCCACGGGAAAGCCTGCAGCGGCCCGGTGATCCAGTGATAGATCACTGAACCCAGCAGCGCGAAGATCATCAGGAAGCGGAACCAGTAGTCGCTCTTGGCCAGCAACCGCCCGAAGTCCGTGCCCTCCTTCACATGCACCATGTGCACGACCCAGACCCAGATCGGGCCCAGTGCGACGATCGCGATCGTCTGCCAGAGCGGATGCTCGTAGCCGACAAACTCGGCAAGTATGCCGCCGACAGTCAGCATCAGCGCCAGGCAATAGCGGGGCAGCATGTCGAGGTTGATGAAGATCTTGAAGGCCGTCAGCCGCGCTTCGCGCGACAGCTTGTCGTTGATGACAAAGGTACTCGAGTAGTACACCCCGGCATCACCGCCCAGCCAGTACACAAACAACAGGATGTGCACGAACTTTACTGCGGCATAGGCTAACGGCAGGGTCTGGACGACCTGCATCTCTTCCATGGTTCAGTTCCCGATGAGGATTGCTATCAGAGCTGCTTGAGCACGCACTCGGCGGTACTCACCTTGAACTCGCGTGGCGCTTCCACGTTGAGCTCCGTGACGACACCGTTATCGACAACCATCGAAAAGCGCTGGCTGCGGGTACCAAGACCGAAACCGCTGCCATCCAGTTCAAGGCCCAGGGCACGCGTGTACTCGGCATTGCCGTCTGCGAGCATCAGTACCTTGTCGCCGACGCCGCGGTCCTTGCCCCAGGCGTCCATCACGAACACATCGTTGACCGACATACAGGCGATCGTTGCCACGCCCTTCGCCTTGATTTCCGCCGCATTCTTGATATAGCCCGGCAGATGGCTGTTTGAGCAGGTGGGCGTAAAGGCGCCCGGCACGGAGAAAAACACGACTTTCTTGCTGCCAAACAGCTCCTGGGTGCTGATCGATCCCGGCGCGCCGTCGATCATCACGCTGAACTTGCCCTCGGGTACACGGTCGCCGACTTTGATGGTCATGGAAGTCTCCTTGCCTGATTGGTAGAAATTGATGCCGGATTGTACAGTCCAATACCGGTGCAGGTGCCCAGCATACCGGAGTCGTCCTCAGGGCGGAAAAGCAAAGATTTCGCCAAAGCGGCAACGCCAGAATACGCGTATCGACCGTGCCGCTCAGGGTTCGCTGGGCGCCTCTGGCACCATGAATACGGGCATCGGCTCGGTTGGCGTCGAATCGGCGCCCATGATGGCGATCAGCTTCTGCATGCTGGTGAGGAATGTATCGAAACCGAAAAACACCAGTGCTACGACGAGCACCGCAGCGACCAGGGTGATTGCATACTGCCAGAAGCGTCGCGGTCGTTGGCGCTGACTGTCTGCAGCGAATTCGCGCGCACGTTCACCGATGGCGCGCTGAAGTGCGTCCTTGCCGTCCGGCATCTCTATCTGCCCGTCAATCCTTGATGGATCAGCGTACCTTGTCGAGCACTTTTTTGGTATCGCCGAGCGAGGAACTGTAACGAGATCTGGCTGCAAAAAAGAAGCCCCCAGCGAGTGGGGGCTTCTTATCAATCAGAGAGGCTGGAACAGGCTTTAGCCGGCAAGACTCCGGCGTCTCAGAAGACCGAGACCACCCAAGCCGCTGGCAAACAACCAGACGGCAGCCGGCACAGGAATCGCTGTCAGGTTGAGCACACCGGAGTAGCTTCCACCGGAGGCGCCGGTGGCATCGCCACGTATTTGCAGGACGTAGCTGCCAGGCCCCAGGACGATGGGATTCAGCACCGTGTAAGTCACATTGGCGGCGACAACCGTCGTACCCCAAATTGCCAAGCAACCACCGGGACAAGGCGCCCCCGGCATGCTGTTAGGGTTATAAGCTCCGGGCAGTGCAAACAGCCGCGCCTGCAGGTCTGTAATCTCAAGTGCACCGGGGATGCTGATCGACGATGTCACGGAGTTTGATCCAGCACCGACTGGAATGGTGAATATGAAATCGTCGTAGAAACCGTAACTCGATGCGGTGGGGAAATTCGGGTTAGTAGGCAGGCTGAAGGTATTCCCGTAGAAATCGGAACCCGGCACCGGCAAGACGGTGTTGGCACCGCCACCCGTCGTTACATTGATGGCACCGTTGTAGGTTGTTGAATAACTCAGCGGCATCGCCTGAGCACTGCCGATACAAAACAGGGACATCGCAGCAAGGGCGCCTGCAGCCATCGACGAGCTGGTATTTCTCACGTTTGCTTCCCCACGTACTTGTTAACTTTTTACCAAAAGCACCGATTGAAAAAGCGGCCTTGGCTATTGAGTTTTGTAGACTGAGACTAGATCAGGTCCACATCGGAAAGCAAAATTTTTTTTTGCCCGATTACGAGTCTCAGGCATCTTGTCATAACGCAGCCCGTGCTTTGGACTGGTTCCTCTAATCAAACAAGGAGTTGCGGCAGATTTGCCAATACATTCGCGCCGCCGCTGACAGCGCAACCATCGTGCGCTACGGTTCCTGCCAAAGCCTTTCCCGCTGGGTCGCAATTAGCCCTTCAACGCCCCCAGCACCTCATCCAGCATCTTCTTCGCATCGCCGAACAGCATGCGGTTGTTCTCTTTATAGAAGAGCGGATTGTCTACACCGGCATAACCCGAGGCCATCGAGCGCTTCATGACGATCGAGGTTTTAGCTTTCCAGGCCTGCAGTACGGGCATGCCCGCGATGGGACTGTTGGGATCGTCTTCTGCACCAGGATTCACGATATCGTTGGCACCGATGACCATCACGACATCCGTATCCGGGAAGTCGTCGTTGATCTCATCCATTTCCAACACGATGTCGTAGGGTACCTTGGCTTCAGCCAGCAGCACATTCATATGGCCGGGCATACGACCCGCCACCGGGTGAATGCCGAAGCGCACATCGATGCCTTTCGCGCGCAGGAACTTCGTGATCTCGTAGACCGTGTGCTGGGCCTGAGCCACAGCCATACCGTAGCCGGGAATGATGATCACGCTCTTCGCGGAATCGAGCAATTCCGCAGTTTCCATCGCGCCGATCGGCGTGACCTCGCCAGCGGGCTGCGCGCCGCCAGCCGGTGCCGCACCCTCACCCGTACCAAAACCGCCGGCGATGACGCTGATGAAATTGCGATTCATCGCCCGGCACATGATGTAAGACAGGATTGCGCCGGAGGAACCGACAAGGGCTCCGGTAACGATCAGCAGATCATTGGAGAGCATGAAGCCAGTCGCCGCCGCCGCCCAGCCGGAATAACTGTTCAGCATCGACACCACCACCGGCATGTCGGCACCGCCGATGGCCATCACCATGTGGATTCCGAACAGGATGGCGACAACTGTCATCACGAGCAGTGGCGTCATGCCGGCGCCGATATCCGGTGCCTGCAGGAATGCGTAGCCAAACCAGATCACTACCAGCAATCCGACGAGGTTGAGCCAGTGCCGTGCCGGCAGCAGCAGTGGCTTGCCACCGATCTTGCCCGACAGCTTCCCGAAAGCGATGACCGAACCCGAGAAAGTTATGGCACCGATGAGGATGCCGATGTAGATCTCGATTTCGTGAATGGACTTCTCGGCACCGGTGAACTCGATCGAGGTATCGATATAGCTCGCAAAGCCGACCAGACAGGCAGCGAGACCGACCAGGCTGTGCATCAGTGCGACGAGTTCCGGCATCTGCGTCATCTGCACCTTGCGCGCAGCATAGAGACCGATACTGCCGCCAACGACCATGGCGCCGATGATCCAGGGCACGCCGGCCATGGTGACGCGGGGCCCAAACACCGTCGCCAGCACCGCGATGGTCATGCCGACGATGCCGTAGAAATTACCGCGGCGCGCGGTTTCAGGATTGGCGAGACCGCCGAGACTCACGATAAAGAGAATCGTGGCACCGATATAGGCAACTGCAGCGAGACTGGCGGACATGCCGGTGACCTCTTATTTGCGGAACATCGCCAGCATGCGGCGGGTAACGGCGAATCCGCCGAACATGTTGATTGCCGTCAGCGCGAGTGCCACGACGGCGAGCCCGAGAATCAGGGCCGACGGACGATCCGCCCCCACCCCGGTCAGCGGCGGCGCAATCTGCACAAGCGCACCGACGGCGATGATGCTCGATATCGCATTGGTTACGCTCATCAGCGGCGTATGCAGCGAGGGCTTGACGTTCCAGATCACCATGTAACCGATGAAACAGGCCAGTACGAACACGGTGAAGTGCGACAGAAAGGTGGCTGGCGCATAGGCGCCGACCAGCCAGAACAGTGCGGCACCCACAGCAAACATTATCGCGAGACTGGTGCCGGACATCGGCTCGCTTCCGCCATGGCCGTGGGCTGACTTCTTTGCTGCAGCTGGCGCTGCGACAGGCTTTGCCTGCGGAGCCACTGCCGGAATTTTCGGTGGCGGGGGTGGCCATGTGATTTCGCCCGCCTTGATCACGGTCGTACCACGCAGGACTTCATCGTCGAAATTGACGTCGATCCTGCCGTCTTTGGTCTTGCACAGCTCTTCGGTAAGACGCAGCAGGTTGGTGGCGTAGAGGGTCGAGGATTGCCTCGCCAGCCGGCTCGGCAGATCCGTATAGCCGATGATCGACACGCCGTGGCGGACCACGACCTGGCCGGGTTCAGTGAGCTCGCAGTTGCCACCCTGTTCGGCGGCGAGATCCACGATCACGCTGCCAGGGCGCATCGATTTGACCATTTCTGCCGTGATCAGCCGGGGCGCCGGCTTGCCGGGAATCAGCGCGGTAGTAATGATGATGTCGACGTCCCTGGCCTGTTTGGCGAAGGTTTCGAGCTGGGCCTTCTGGAAGCCCTCGCTCATCACCTTGGCGTAACCGCCGACGCCGGTGCCTTCTTCCTGGTAATCGACCGGCACGAACTCCGCACCCATCGACTTCACCTGGTCAGCGACTTCCGGGCGCGTGTCGTTGGCACGCACGATCGCACCCAGGCCCACAGCTGTACCTAGCGAAGCGAGGCCAGCCACACCGGCACCGATAACGAAAACCTTCGCAGGCGGCACCTTGCCGGCAGCAGTGATCTGACCGGTAAAGAAACGGCCAAAGTGCTGGGCCGCTTCAATGACAGCACGATAGCCAGCGATGTTGGCCATCGAGGACAGTGCATCCATCTTCTGTGCACGCGAGATACGCGGCACGCTATCCATCGCCAGCACGGTAATTTTGCGTGCGGCGAGTTGCTGCATCAGCTCAGGATTCTGCGCCGGCCAGATGAAACTGACCAGCGTGGTACCGGCCCTGATCAGGCTGATTTCTTCAGGCTGTGGCGCACGAACCTTGAAGACGATATCCGAGGCGGCCCACAGGCTTGCTGCACTGTCGGCAATCTGCGCGCCGGCGGCGCGATAGGTTTCGTCGTCGAAGTTTGCGGCAGCGCCCGCCCCTGTTTCGACGGTGACGGCAAAGCCGAGCTTGATCAGCTTCTCGACGACTTCCGGTACGCTGGCGACACGCTTTTCGCCCGGAAACAGTTCGCGGGGAATCCCAATTGTCAGCGACATGGCAACCTCGGCAAGAGCCTGGAACAAGTCTCAGTTCAGATTAATGTCGCGGGGAACCCGCAACAGCGGCCCTTGACGGTGCGCAATGATACTCAGCTTGGCGGAATTTACGAGACGTTCGTGGAAATTACTGACTTACGCGACCGGCCATTTTTTCGATCTGCGCACGAGCCTCGTCCTCGGTATTGCCAAGCGCATTGGCGAGTTCTTCAGACAGGAAGCTCAGTGACTGGTTGTAGTGGGTTCGGTCGGCGGCACGCAATTTGCCCTCCGCTTCGAGCTTGCTCAGTCCCTTGTAAACCTGCGCATAGCCGAAGGGGTCACCCTTCTCCATCGTCTGCTGGTGGGCATTGGCCCTGGCTTTCCACTGGCTGCTCACCTTGCCTTTCCAGGTCTTCAGATAAGCCAGCAACTTCCTGGCTTCCGTGGCGTTAATCGGGTCGCGCACGGTTTTCGCCAGGTCTTCCTTGCGCAACATCACCGTGAGGCGATCCCGCTTGAAGAACAGCTTTGCAAACAGGGCTTCGGTATCTCCCGAAAAACTCCGCTTGCGGATGGACAGCACCTCGCCGATGCCGTGGTGTGGATGATGAATGCAGTCGCCCTGATGTATGGTGATAAGCTTTCTCCTGCCAAGATGATGTCTAATTCTTATTAAAATCCATTAATAATCATTATCTTACAGTAAAACCGTGCAAATTTCAAGGAACAGCAAATGAAAGCCGGTGGCATCGCTTTCATTTGCTGTCGGGTGCCTGCAGGCGTTCGCGAAGTTCGGCAATTTCGTCCAGCAGCTGCAGTGCAAGGGCGACACCGGTGAGATTGAGTCCGAGGTCCTGCTGCAGTCGCCGCGCGGTCAACGCACGCCGCAATTGCATGCCGGGAAAGATCCAGTCCGGCTGCTGCCCACTCCCCGGTTCGATCACGCCCTCGTGCACCAGCTCGACGACCCATTCGACCTCTACCGCGCAGGCGCGGCTGACCTCGATCAGGGTCAACTGCGACTGCTCCTCGACGATGACGCCGGAGAGGACTGCTTCGTATTCCTGGTCTTTTCTGCTCATACGCCGAGGCTCGCCCGTGGATTGTAGAAATGAAAGTGCTCGCTCATCTTCCGGTAAACATCTGTCGCGGCCGGGTCACTCGCTGATGGCAAAACGATCTGCGCAACGGCGTAGAAATCCCCGGGCGGATTCGCCGGGATTCCGCGCCCCTTCAGACGCAGCTTGCGCCCCGCCGGCGTGTCGGGCGGAACCTTGAGCTCGACCGTCCCGTCAGGCGTGGGCAGCTTCAGGGTTGCACCCAACGCCGCCTCCCATGGCGCGAGCGGCAAATCCAGATACACATCGAGGTCCTTGATCCGGTAGAGCGGGTGTTGCCGGAACCCGATCTCCAGATAGAGGTCACCCCGCTTGCCATCACCGATGCCTGACGCGCCCTGTCCGGCGAGGCGGATATGCTGCCCGGGTCGGACCCCGCGCGGAATGCGGACGTTGAGCGTGCGCTCCCGCAATGTCACCCGCCCCTGCTCATCGAGTTCCGGGCTCCGCAGTGTCAGCGTCTGCGTGCTCTCCTTCCAGGCATCCTCCAGATTGATCGCCAGTCGTGCATGCTGGTCTTCACCGTTCAGGTTGAACCGCTTACGTTCACCCCGGTCTCCCGGTGCACTGCGCCCATACAGGGCCTCGAAAAAGTCACTGAAATCTGTCGGGCCGGCGGCCTCGGAGCGCGCACTCCAGTCCGGTGGTGGCCGGAAATCCTGTCCTGATTTCCAGTCGGCGCCCAGCTGGTCATAGGCCGCACGTTTGTCCGGATCCCTCAGGACTTCGTAGGCCTCACCCAGCTCCTTGAAACGGGTCTCGGCTTCCGCCTCCTTGCTGACGTCAGGATGGTATTTGCGGGCAAGCTTGCGATATGCCCGCTTGATGTCATCGGGTGTTGCATCGCGCGCCACGCCCATCGTCTGGTAGTAGTCCTTGAATTGCATCGCGGATCCCGGTGATTGCAGCCAGCCCGGCCAGGCACGTCAGCGGGATACTGGTCGAATCGCCGCTGTGCAAGGGGCTGGCAGAAGGTGCAGTATAAAAGAGGACAGGCTATCGTCATCCATCGTTACTCAATCCGGAAGGTCCCCCACGATGAATCGGCGCCTCGGCATCGCTGCCGTACTCGCTATCGCAGTCGCCGCAATTGCCGCCTGGTGGTGGCTGCGGCCGGACCAGACAGCAACTGGCGGCATCGTGGTGATGCATGGCAATGTGGATATCCGCGAGGTTGAACTCGCCTTTGATGGCAGCGAACGCATCGTGAGCCTCGCCGCGAAGGAAGGCCAGCGCGTAAAGGCTGGCGATCTCCTCGGCACACTCGACACCGAAGGCCTGCGCGCGGACACCGATCAGGCTGTCGCAAACCTGGAAGCACAGGAACAGGATCTGGCGCGCCTGGTAGCGGGCAGTCGTACAGAAGAGATCCGCAAGGCCGGTGCTGACGTCGTCGCTGCTGACGCCGAGCTCACAAATGCCCGACTTCGCCTGACACGCGCCCGCGAGCTGGTCAGCCGTCAACTCGCCGCCCAGGCGCAGCTCGACGATGCCAAAGCCGCTGCCGATGCAGCACAGGCACGACTCAATGCGCTGAAGGCACAACGTGATCTGGTCCTCGCAGGCCCGCGAAAGGAAGAAATCGCGGCTGCACGGGCACGGCGTGACGCCGCACGTGCGGCGCTGGCACTGGCGCGGCGCCAGCTTGCGAATGCTGAACTCCATGCTCCCGGAGACGGCGTCATTCGCAATCGCATCCTCGAGCCGGGCGACATGGCCTCACCTCAGCGACCGGTCTACACGCTGGCGCTCGTCGATCCGGTCTGGGTACGGGTGTACGTCGAAGAACCGGATCTGGGCCGTATCCGGGAAGGGCAACGTGCGGAAGTACACACCGACAGCTTTCCCGACAAGCACTATGCGGGCTGGGTCGGCTTCATCTCTCCGACTGCGGAATTTACCCCCAAACCGGTCGAGACACGTGAGCTGCGGAGCCAGCTCGTCTACCAGGCCCGGATTTATGTCTGCAATCCCGCGGGCGAACTTCGGCTCGGAATGCCGGCCACGGTGAATGTGAATATCGAAGCAGCGCCAGTTGCAGGACCCGGTTGCCCGGAAGCCGAACCGGAACACTGAAAATGCCGCTTCCCGATGTAGCGGTGCTTTCGGCCAATGACGTGGCCTTGTGTGCGAAAGGTCTCACGCGGCGCTTCAATACCGATATTGGCCTGAACACGGCGCTCGATGCGGTTGACATTGAGGTACGGCGCGGACAGGTGACCGGGCTCATCGGCCCGGACGGTGCGGGCAAAACCACATTCATGCGCCTGGCCTGCGGTCTGCTGCGCGCTGATGCCGGCACGCTCACGGTGCTGGGCATGGACGTCGCCACCGACCCGCATAGCGTGCAAACCGAGGTGCGCTACATGCCACAGCGCTTCGGGCTCTATGAAGACCTGTCGGTAGCCGAGAACCTGGCGCTCTATGCTGACCTTCAGGGACTGTCACCAGCCGGCCGGCCGGCCCGTTATGACGAGCTGATGCAGATGACCGGCCTTGCACCATTCATGACGCGCCTGGCAGGCCGTTTGTCCGGCGGCATGAAACAGAAACTGGGCGTCGCCTGTGCGCTGCTCAAGCCACCCCGGTTGCTGTTGCTGGATGAGCCCACCGTGGGCGTCGACCCGGTATCGCGACGCGAGCTCTGGGCAATCGTCGATCGCATGGTGCAGGACACCGGCACCACGGTGCTGGTCAGTACCGCCTATCTCGACGAAGCCGAGCGATGCGCCGAGGTCATCGTACTGCATGAAGGCCGGGTGATCGGTACAGGCAAGCCAGGCAGTTTCAGCGCAGGCCTTGCGGGCCGCACCTTTCTCGTCGCGACCCCGGGTGTGCAGCGTCGTGCGCTGGCGACCAGCCTCCAGGCCTCACCAAAAATTCTCGACGCAGTGATCCAGGGTGACCAGGTACGCATCATCACGGCGACGGCTGATATGCCGACGGCAGCGGCGCTGGGCCTGGCAGCGCCCTGCACGATCAGTCCGGTGGCACCGCGCTTCGAAGACGGCTTCGTGGTGCATATCAAGGAAAGTCGCGGACCCCATGCGGGCGTCATCGATCTCGCCATGCGGCCAGTGGCGGGCGGGCGCGAGGTGGTGATCAGGACGGAGAATCTGGAACGTCGCTTTGGCGATTTCCGGGCGGTACGCGAACTCGAGCTTGCCGTGCGCCGCGGAGAAGTGTTCGGCCTGCTCGGTGCGAACGGCGCCGGCAAGTCGACGACTTTCCGGATGCTGTGTGGACTGCTGCCACCAAGCGGTGGCCAGATCGAGGTTGCCGGCGTCGATCTCCGCACCGCGCCTGCCGAGGCGCGGGCGCGTATCGGTTACATGGCTCAGCGCTTCTCGCTCTACGGCAACCTGACGGTCCGGGAAAACCTGAGATTTTTTGCCAGCGCCTATGGCCTGTCCGGCTCACTTCGGACAGAACGTATCGACTGGGCACTGGCGCAGTTCGAGCTCGCTGACCATGCCGAATCCGGCAGCGAGTCGCTGCCGCTGGGCTTCAAACAGCGGCTGGCGATGGCCGCTGCGCTGATGCACGAACCGGAGATTCTCTTTCTCGACGAACCGACCTCTGGCGTCGATCCGCTGGCGCGACGCGACTTCTGGCAGCGGATCAATGCGCTGGCCGAGGCCGGTGTGACGGTCCTGGTCACCACCCATTTCATGGAGGAAGCGGAATACTGCGACCGGCTGGCCATCATGGCTGCCGGCCGCGTTCTTGCGCTCGGCACACCTGCCGAGATCAAGGCACAAACCGCCGACGAGACCGGTCCGGCATCCAGCCTGGAAGAAGCTTTCATCCGGCTGGCAACATCAGGCGCGGAGGCAGCGTGAGCGAAAACCGGCGCCTGCTTGGCCTGATTCGCAAGGAATTCCTGCAGATCCTGCGCGATCCGAGCAGCATTGCGATCGCCTTCCTGATGCCGGTGTTTCTGCTGCTCCTGTTTGGCTATGGCCTGTCGCTGGATGCGGAACACGTGCCGCTTGCTGTCGTGGTGGAAAAGCCCTCCGCAGAAACTGCCCGCTTTACCGGCATGCTGCAGCAGTCCCGCTTTTTTTCACCACAGGACTTCGCCAGCATGCGCGACGCTGAACTGGCGTTGCGCACGCATGAAGTGGACGGCATCGTCCATCTGCGCGCCAGATTTGCTGCCGACCTGAAGGCAGAGCGCGAATCCGGAATCCAGGTCATCGTCAACGGTGTGGACGCCAATACCGCGCGCATGGTGCAGGGCTATCTCGGCTCGGTCTGGGCACTCTGGCTCGAACAACGGCTACAGGCCGCCGGACAGTCGCCGGTAGTGAACATCGATCATCGCATCTGGTACAACACGGCAGTATCGAGCCGCAACTACCTGGTACCCGGGCTGATCGCCGTCATCATGACCTTGATTGGCGCGCTGCTCACGGCACTGGTGATGGCACGCGAGTGGGAACGGGGCACGATGGAGTCCCTCATGGTGACCCCGGTGTCCATGCACGAAGTTCTGCTCGGCAAGCTCATCCCGTACTTTGTTCTGGGAATGGGCGGCATGGCCCTGTCGGTAGCCATGGCGCTATGGCTGTTCCATGTGCCACTGCGTGGTTCCGCCGTGGTGCTGTTTGCCAGCGCGGCCATATTTCTGCTGGCTGCACTCGGCATGGGGCTCGCTATTTCGATTACGGCACGCAACCAGTTCGTTGCGGGACTCGTGGCCATCATCACCACGTTTCTGCCGGCATTCATGCTGTCGGGTTTTATCTTCGATATCGCAAGTGCACCGGTGGCGGTACAGGCTGTGACCTATCTGGTCGCAGCGCGCTATTTCATCGCCATCATCCAGACCATCTTCCTCGCCGGCAATATCTGGACGGTGATTCTGCCGAATGCAGCTGCCCTGCTGGCGATGGCCGGTGTATTCCTGGGAATCGTTGTGGCCCGTTCCCGGAAACGGCTGGACTGACGCATGTTCCACCGTATCCTGGCCCTCGCTACCAAGGAATTTCTCGCCATCCTGAAGGATCCGCGCAGTCGCGCCGTAGTGATCCTGCCGCCAGTCATACAAACGCTGGTCTTTGGTTACGCCGCGACCTTTGACCTGAACCATGTTGCTTACGCAGTGTATGACGCTGACCGCTCCACCATCTCCCGCGAACTGGTTGAACGCTTTCGTGGCTCGCCCGTTTTCCTGGAAAAGAAAATAATCACGGCTGCCAACGATATCGCGCCAACTGTCGACCGGCGTGAAGCGCTGCTGGTGGTGCGGCTCGACCCGGGCTTTGAGCGCAACATGCTTGCAGGCCGACCTGGCCAGGTGCAGCTGATCATCGACGGGCGCAATTCAAATACGGCGCTGATCGTGCTGAACTACGCCCGGGAGGTCATCAACGGCTTCGCGATGAATCGTCAGCCGGACCACACGCTGCCAGGTCAACCGGTGGTACGCGCCTGGTTCAATCCCAATCTCGAGAGTCGCTGGTTCATCGTCCCCGGCATCATCGGCATACTCACCCTGCTGGTAACCATGATGGTCACCGCACTTTCTGTCGCCAGGGAACGCGAACAGGGCACCTTCGATCAGTTGCTGGTCACGCCGCTGCGACCGCTCGATATCCTGCTCGGCAAGTCACTCCCGGGACTGGCCATCGGCTTTGTCGAAGCGACCGTCATGATACTGATCGTTACGCTGTGGTTTGGCGTGCCGCTGCGGGGCAGTCTGTGGACCTTGTACATCGGGCTTGCAGCCTTCCTGAGTTCCGCAATCGGTATTGGCCTGATGATCTCGTCACTCTCGGTCACCATGCAGCAGGGTCTGCTCGGCGCTTTTCTTTTCATGGTTCCTGCCATTTTGCTGTCCGGTTTTGCAACACCCGTCGCGAACATGCCGGAATGGATGCAGACGCTGACGCTCGGCAATCCCTTGCGGTTCTTCATGGTGATACTGCGCGGCGTGTTTGTAGAGGGCGCATCGCTGCGCGTACTCTGGCCGCAGATCTGGCCCATGCTGCTGATCGGCAGCCTGACACTGCTAGCCGCCGGCCGGCTGTTTCGCCGCCGGCTCTATTGAGATCCCGCTACGGCATGAGTGACAACCCGCATGAACCGGCTCCTGAGGTGCAGGCTGATTCGTTGCGAGCAGCGGCACAGGATCTGTTGTCCCCGAGTCAATGGCGGCGACGGATCCTGTTCTGGTCCGGCGCGGTTATCGTCGGCCTCGCCGCCGTCGGCTTTGCCAGGGCCGCAGATGCGGTATTCGGCGTATTCACGCGGATCGTTGCGCACAACAGCTATTGGCCATTCCTGATCACGCCGACCGTATTCGCTTTGCTGGCCTGGCTGACACAGGGTGTACTCAAACCCACCCGCGGCTCCGGGATTCCACAAGCCCTTGCCGCCCTGCAGGTTGATGAGGAACCGTTTCGCCGCAGCCTGCTCTCGATACGGATGTCGATCGGAAAGGCGGGCCTTACCCTTCTGGCCCTGCTTGGCGGGGCATCAGTCGGACGTGAAGGTCCAACCGTGCATATTGGCGCCGGGCTGCTCTACTCGCTGGGCAGGCGCTTTGGATTCGCTGATTCAGCGGCCAGCGCGCGATTCATACTCGCTGGTTCTGCGGCAGGACTTGCAGCCGCATTCAATACACCGCTGGCTGGTGTGGTCTTTGCGATCGAGGAAATGAGCGGCGCATTCGAGCACAGGATGAGCGGCACCCTGCTGACTGCAGTGATCGTCGCCGGCGTGGTTTCACTCGGCATACTCGGCAACTACGCCTACTTCGGCCGCCTGGATATCGGACTGCCACTCGGCAAGGCCTGGCTGGCCGTGCTGGTCACAGGCAGTTTGTGCGGGCTGGCCGGTGGCGTGTTTGCACGCATGATCCTTCCCCACCAGGGTGGCCTGCGCGGACTCGTCGGTCGCCTGCGCAGGCGCCAGCCGGTCGTCTTCGCGGCAGCATGTGGCCTCGCGCTGGTCCTGCTCAGTCAACTGACCGACACCGGTCTCTATGGAACCGGCTATACCCAGGCCAAGGCAATTCTCGAAGGCCACACTGTCACGGCAGAGGCCTTCGGCATCCTCAAGTTCTGCGGCAATATCGCCTCGTACTGGGCCGGCATTCCTGGCGGTATCTTTTCGCCAGCGCTGGCAGTAGGCGCTGGATTCGGCGCAAATATCAGCCCCTTCCTTCCGGGCACAGATCCATCGGCAGTTGTGCTGCTGGCGATGGCTGCCTATCTCGCCGGCGTCACCCAGGCACCGCTGACCTCTGCAGTGATCTCCATGGAGTTGACCGCCAACCAGCAGATGGCTCTGCCGATCATGGCCGCCTGCCTGCTGGCACGCGCAACTTCAGCACTGGTCTGTCACAAACCGGTCTACAAGGCCCTTGCCGGGTTGCTGGTCGAGAGCCATGAGCGGAGTCGGGGGCACCACGACACAGTGGTGCAGGCGCCAAACTGAATCCGGCTGAAACCATGATTTTTAGCGCTCGCTACCTTCGTCAATCACCCGCACTTGCGGAATCAGCCAACTGATGAATGCTGCCGAGAGCAACTGGGTAATCACCACCGCCAGGAATACCGGCGCATAGGCGTAGTGTTGCGAAACCCAGCCAGCCGCGAAGCTGAACAGCGCGGCGCCAAAACTGCCGGCAGCGCCGAACAGCCCCCACACAGTACCGACCTGCAATGACGGGAACAGATCTGCAGGCAGGGCAAACAGGCTCGATG
Source organism: uncultured Chromatiaceae bacterium (assembly GCA_964371995.1). Taxonomy (GTDB): domain Bacteria; phylum Pseudomonadota; class Gammaproteobacteria; order Steroidobacterales; genus SHZI01. The sequence goes on from CAYJPG010000024.1 coordinate 27,804, forward strand.
CCTTGGCCTGGATCGCAAACATGGCGAGCGCAATCAGCGCCAGAGCGATCGCTGGTGATCCGGTCTTTGCAGCCGGGAGACTGAGCACCACCAGCAGCGCGCCACCCCAGATCAGGCTCTTGCGCGCCGCATCGAGCGACCAGCCGCGCAGCATGAGATAGCGGCCCAACCAGCCGCCGGCCAGCGCACCCGCATCGGCAGCCAGAAACGGTACCCAGGCGAATGCTGCAATCTGGCGAATATCAAAGCCCTGCACCTGGGCGAGATAGAGCGGTAAAAAGCTGACGAAGAAATAGAAAGCGCCATCGTTACTGATCCGGCTGAGCAGCAGCCCCCAGACTTGCCGGTGCCGCAACAGGCGGCCGATTCCGGACCAGACAGCTACAGGTTCAGACACCTCATTCTGCGGCGCGTGATCAGCCAGTATCAGAGCGCGTTCTGCATCGCTGATATCCGGATGCGTTGCTGGCGACCGGTAGAAGCGCAACCAGATCCAGAGCCAGACGAAACCGGCGAGCGCCGGCACAATGAAAGCGCTGCGCCAGCCAGCCAGCAAAATCAGGCCGCCAAGCAACGGCGGTGCCAGCAGCGCACCCAGACCTGGCCCGACGGTGAGAATGCCGACAGCCATCGAACGGTCACGATGCGGAAACCACTCAGCGATGGCCTTTACCGCCGCGGGGAAGTTTGCTGCTTCGCTCAGACCCAGCAGCGAGCGGCAGAATATGAAGCTTAAAAAGCCGCGGCCAAAGGCGTGCAAGAGGCCCGCAATGCTCCAGGCGATGACAGCCAGTTTAAAAGCGCTGCGCGTACCCACGCGATCGATAAATGGCCCGGCAATCAGGTGTCCGATGCCATAGCAGAAAAGAAAGGCAGCTGTGATCGTGCCGAAGCCGGTGTTGTCGATGCCGAACTCGGCAACCAGTGCGGGTGCCGCTACGGCAAAGGCCTGACGGTCCAGGTAGTTGATCGTGGTTATGACACACAGGAGACCGGCAATTCGCCAGCGTATCTGGCTGCCAAAAATACTGCGTCTGATACACCACCCCCGCTCTCGCATCCGGCAACAGCCGGCGCCTTGCCTCCACCGGTCTCCGGCAATTATGCTGGCCGGATTCCGATTGGAGAGTATTGATGAACGCTGCTGCACAAAACATAGCACCATCCAGCGAAGCCCGGGCCTTTCTGGGCCGCGACCACCGGCTGCTGATAGACGGCCAGTGGGTTCCGGCAGCGAGCGGTGAAACCACTGAGATATTCGACCCCTCCACCGAACAGCGACTGGCTGTGGCAGCCGCAGGTGGCAAGGAAGACGTCGACAGGGCAGTCGCTGCGGCACGCAAGGCGTTGCGCGGCGAATGGTCGAAGCTGACCTCCTACGACAGAACGCGGCTCATCCTGAAGCTGGCCGACGAGCTCGAGGCCAACATCGGTCTCGCCAGCGAGATCGAGACGCTCGACAACGGCATGCCACGCATGGTTGCCCATTTCTCGATCGCTTCATTCGGTTGTGACTTCCTGCGCTACTACGCCGGCTGGGCCACCAAACTCAGCGGTGAAACGATTCCGGTGTCGCCGCAGGGCGTACGCAACGGCGAATCGCTAACCTATACCCGGCGCGAGCCCATCGGTGTGGTCGGCGCGATCATTCCCTGGAATGCGCCACTGATCATGGCCACGCTGAAGCTCGGCCCGGCGCTGGCCGCCGGCTGCACCGTGGTGCTGAAGCCGGCTGAACTGACCCCGCTGTCCGCCCTCTTTCTTGGTGATCTCATCAAACGCGTCGGCTTCCCCGACGGGGTGATCAACATCGTGACCGGCTATGGCGAAACTGCGGGTGCTGCGCTCGCGGCGCACCCGGATGTCGACAAGATCGCCTTTACCGGCTCCACGGAGGTCGGCAAGAAGATCATCGCCGCTTCGGTCGGCAACCTGAAGCGCGTCACACTGGAACTGGGCGGCAAATCGCCGATGGTGGTATTCCCCGATGCCGACCTTGAAAAGGTGATTCCGGGCGTTACGCGCGGCGCTTTTTTTCTCAACGGCCAGAACTGCATGGCTGGCACGCGCCTCTTCGTGCACAGCGATATCTTCGACACCGTCGTCGAACGGGTCGCACATATGGCGGGCCAGTTCCGCATCGGTCCGGGCCTGAGCCCGGACAGCGATCTCGGCCCGCTGATCTCGGCTGAACAGCGCGAGCGGGTGATGGGCTATGTGAATGCCGGTCGCAAGTCCGGCGCTGAACTGGTCTGTGGTGGCGACGTACTGCCCGGCCGCGGCTTCTTCATGAAGCCGACCCTGTTCAGCAAGACCACGATGGACATGAGTATCGCGCGCGAGGAAATCTTCGGGCCGGTGCTGTGCGTGCAATCATTCAGCGATTCCAGTCTGCAAGCAGTCGCCGATGAAGCCAATCGCAGCATCTATGGACTATCGGGCAGCGTATGGACCCGGGACATCTCGGTCGCACATCGCATGGCGGCGATGATTGATGCCGGCCAGGTCAGTATCAACTGTCACGCAGCGGTGGATCCGGCCATTCCTTTCGGTGGCAACCGGCAGTCCGGCTGGGGCCGTGAGTTCGGCCGTGAGGGACTCGACGCCTACCTGAAGACAAAGGCGACGACGGTCATCTACTGAGCGTGCCGCACTGTCGTCTGCTACCAGGCGACGGGCTCACCGAAGCGGTCCAGACAGGTACCGCTGTGTTCAGCTGTCAGCTTGTCGAACACGAGCTGCTGGGCACGCACGCTGTCGACCGGATCGATTGGTGCGCTCGTACCACCCAGATCGGTCTGGCACCAGCCCGGCGCCATCGAGATCACGATCAGGTCACGCCACTCGTTGGCGATACCCTTCGTCAGCATGTTCAGTCCTGCCTTGCTGGTGCGATAGGCATGCGAGCCGCCGAGCGTGTTGCTGCTGATCGAACCGAGATCGCTGGTCATCATCACCACCGTTCGCCGCCGGCTCGCGCGCACATTGGGCGCCAGCGCTACGGTGAGGCGAAATGGCGCCAGCAGGTTGATCTCCAGAATCTCGCGCCAGATCGCGTAGTCCATGCTGGCCAGACTCTGATACACCATCCCCTCCGGCGCACCCAGCGGACCATAGGTACCGGCGTTGTTCAGCAGAATATCGACAGGCGTACCGTTCAGTTCCCTGATCAGTTCCTTCACGCTGCCCTCGCTCGTCACATCGAGTTGCAGGATCTGTACCCTGGCCGGGAACGCCTGCTGCAGGGTATGAAGGTCCTGCGCCTTCTCCGGATTGCGCGCGCAGGCAAGTACACGCCAACCCCTCTCTGCAAACTGGCGGCTGTGCTCCAGACCAAGACCCCGGTTCGCGCCGGTGATGAGTACCGTTCCTGACATAGTGCAAAGTCTACGGCTTCGCAGCTCCCGAATGGCAGCATGCGGGCTTGGCAATTGCGCAGGCAGTGACTAAGATTGTCCGCCTGCCGGTCAGACCAGGGATGTCGAACAAGCGATGACTTCAACCCGCCCCATACGTGCCTTGCTGCGTGGCCTGGAAGTACTGCATGTGCTCAACCAGCGGAATGGCGCCACCGTATCCGAGGTTGCAACGGCGATCGAACTGCCCCGCACCACCACCTACCGAATTCTGGAAACCCTGTGCAATGCGGGCTACGCCTACCGCGCTGCCAGCGACGAGCGCTACCGTCTGACGATCATGGTGCGCGGCCTGTCGGACGGCTTCGACGACGAGGCCTGGGTGACGCAGATAGCACGTCCCTACATGTACGAACTCTGTACCGAACTGGTCTGGCCGATCGCCATCGCCACCCTGTCAGGTTCGACGATGCTGGTACGCCAGACAACTGATCACCGTAGCCCGCTCGCAGTCGAGAAGCGTGGCCCCGGTTTCCGGGTCGCGATTCTTACCTCAGCTTCCGGACTTTGTTATCTCGCACATTGCCCGCCTGAACAGCAGGAGGCGCTGCTGGAGCTGCTCATGCGACCCAAACGCGGTGATGAGCAGGCCAGCAATCGCAAGAAGACTGTCGAGCTGCTGTCCGAGGCGAAGAAACGCGGCTATTCAGTGTGGCGGCGTCCACGCCGTATTTCCGATGAGCTGAGTTTCTCGGTACCGATTTTCGCGAAAGACCGCCTGCTTGCAGCGCTGACCATCCGCTTTTCAAGTACCGCGGTGCCTGAAACAGATGCGATCCAGCGTTTCATTCCCCGGATGAAGGCGGTTGCCCAGCGGATTGGCCATGACTTTCTGGCCCAGAACGAGCACCAGGCGCTGGCGATTGCGGCCGACGCTCCCGGCAGCGCTACCTGAAACGACCTGAAAACGCACAGGGCCGATACACCAATGTGTACCGGCCCTGCGGTTCTGTACGCTTGCCAGCGATCTGGCAGTCAGCGCCTGGATAGCCTCAGGCGACTTTCTTGCCCGCCTTCTTTGACTTGGATGCTGAGGGCTTCCCGGCCACGAATCGTGCCTGGAACACCGGCTGCTTCGGTGCATCCATACCGGTTTCCTTCTTGCAGGCTTTCTTGAGCTCAGCGATGGTGCCGCCGAAGTCGAAGAGCTTGGGCTTGCCGCGCTTCTTCGCCATTTTAGCGCGCAGCGCCAGCGTCGCCTTCTCATCCGCGCGGCCATCGGCCTTGATCACCACACCGTAACGCTTGGCACCTTCACGCGACACCAGCCCGGCTTCGACATCAAACGCAACCTGCTCGACCGGCCGCTTGAAGGGATCGCCCCAGCCACCGCCGCCCCAGGTATCGAAGTACAGCAACTCGCCTTCGAGCACCGGGATGCGATCGCATTTCGAGGGCAGCAGCTCTTTCTTGCCGTTCTTGCGGATCAGCGTCTTTCGGCTGCGGGCGCCGGGCAGGCCGCCCGTAACGCCCCACGGGTAGGTAAGCCAGCGATCGTCGTGGATCGAAATC
>CAYJPG010000025.1:0-32352 GCA_964371995.1 uncultured Chromatiaceae bacterium
GTCCGGTTCACCCTGCCCGCCGTAGATCCCGCCCAGCAAGAACTTCGCAAACAGCTCGTTTTCGGTATTGTTAAGTTGCTGGTTCAGTACCGCGATCGCATCATCGGGCTTGCCGGCAGCGAGCAACGAGCGCACCAGGCCCTCCAGCGGCAAGGGATCGTTCTTGCGCGCTGCGGCTGATTTCCTGAAGGCCTCGGCAGCGCCACTGTAGTCTTTCTTCTGCGCGAGCACGCGGCCCAGCGAGAAATCGCCAACGCCCTCCTGACCGGACAAGGCTGCGAGACGCCGCGCCTCAGCTTCGGCCTTCTCGCTCTGTCCCTGCGCCATCAGGACTTCAACCAGCCGTCCGGAAGACAGCGCATCATCAGGCTTCAGCGCAACCAGCTTTCGCAGCAGTTCTTCAGCCTCCGGGAACTCCCCGGCCATGGCATGCAGCACAGCCAGTTGCTGCAGGCCCTCCTCGGACTTGCCATTCACCTCAATCACACGGCGATAGGTGTCTTTCGCCAGCGTAAGGTCGCCCTTCTGTGCATAGGCCTGCCCGAGCAGCAACAGCGCCCGCTCATTATCGGCCTCCTTGCGCAGTACCAGACGCAGATCTGCAATCGCATCGTCGTACTTCTTGTCCTGGAACTGCAGTCCGGCGCGGAACAGCAGCGCGCCCGGATCATCCGGTGCATCCACAAGAATCTTTTCTATCAGGCTGGCGGCCACATCGAGATGACCGGCACGGATCTCGATCGCCACGATGCGGCCGCGCGCTTTCAGACCTTCAACGCTCTTCGGGCTGCGCTCCGCCAGACCCTTGTAGGCGAGCTTCGCATCGTCCGGACGCTCACGGCTTTCCAGCAACTGGCCAAGCGCCAGCCGCAACTTGTCGGCATCCGGATTCTGGTCGATGAACTCGCGCAACGCGGCCTCGGCCTTGTCCTGGTCGCGCTGGGTGGCGAGGAACTGCACATAACCGAGCTGTTTGTCAGTGTCGGTCGGATCTCGCTCCGTGAGCCCCTTCAACAGCTTGTCAGCATCGTCAACGCGGCCCTGACTGGTGTAGAACTGGGCGAGCTGAAACTGGTAGGACTGCTCCTTGGGGAAATCCGCAGCCAGCGACTGCAGGCTCGTCTCGACCTGGTCGAGGCGCTTCGCTTGCGAGAGCATGATCACGCGCAACTCACGCAAAGGCCGGCTCTTGTCGGCCGGCAGCCGGGCGATCGCGGTGTCGAGGGTCTTCAGGCCCTCGTCAAGGCTCTCCATCGAGTCGGCCGCAGCCTTCAGGATGATCGCATCGGCATAGTCGGGGTCCAGTGCCAGCGACTTGTTGATCTCGGCGATACCGCCCGCGCGGTCGCCCTTCTGCACCAGCACACGCGCCTGCAGCAGGTGAACCCGTGCATCGTTCGGCGCCATCTTCAGCAGCTCAGTCGCCTGCTTGGCAGCCTCATCCCAGGCCTGACCGAGAAAATACAGCGTGCCGAGCTTGATGCGCGCTTCAATATTATTCGGATCGCCGTCCACAGCCACCATCAAGTGACCGAACATCTCCTGGTATTTCTCGTCTTTTTCGGCAACAAGCGCCAGCAGATAGCGGGCTTTGGAGTTTTTCGGCTCGACTTGTGCGGCGTTCTGCGCTTCCAGCTTGGCCTTGACGTACTCGCCTTCGTCATAAAAAGCCTGCGCCTTGGCAAGATACTCGGCGGCGCGCTCTTCCGGCGAAGCACACGCCACCAGCAGCAGCCCCGCAACCAGTCCAGCCAGATATTTTCCGTACTTCACACCAAACCCTCTTTGTGGGAGCGGCTTCAGCCGCGATCCAACCTCTTCAAACTCGCCACACACCGACCCGCCGTTTTTCCGTCCCACAGATCAGGCCGACGGCCCTGTGGCCAGTCGCCATCCAGCACGCGGGAGACTTCGGTCATCAGCATATCCGGCTTCAGCAGCCGGTTGGTACCTTCGGTCACCGTAACCGGACGCTCGGTATTTGGCCGGAGCGTCAGGCACGGAATGCCGAGATAGGTCGTTTCTTCCTGCACGCCACCTGAGTCGGTAATCGCCATCGACGCATTGCTGACCAGGCTCATGAACTGCACATAGCCCACGGGCTCGCAGAGCTGCACACCGGGTGTCGCTGCCAGCCGGTCATACAAGCCAAACTCGCGCAGATTCTTCAGCGTACGCGGATGTACCGGAAATACCAGCGGCAAACGGGCTGCAACTTTCTGCAGTTCATCAACCAGCGTGGCCAGCGTGGCCCGCTCATCGACATTCGATGGCCGGTGCAGGGTTACCACCGCGTAGCGTTGCGGCGTCAGGCCCAGCCGGCTGACCGTTCCATCAGCCTCGATCTGCCCGCGCAGCAGCTCATAGGAGTCGAGCATGATGTTGCCAACGCGCTCGACGCGCGAAGCAGGAATCCCCTCATTGTGCAGATTCTCATCGCCGTCCGGCGATGGTGTCCAGAGCAAATCGGCAAGCACATCGGTGACCAGACGATTGAGTTCTTCAGGCATGCTGCGGTCAAAGCTGCGCAGACCTGCTTCGAGGTGCACGATCCGGATACCAAGCTTTGCGCAGACCATCGCCACGGCTGCGGTCGAATTGACGTCACCGGCCACGATGGTCCAGGCCGGGCGTTCAGCCAGCACCACCGGCTCATAGCTCAGCATCACGCGGGCGGTCTGCTCCGCATGGCTGCCGCTGCCCACACCCAGGTGATGATGCGGCTCCGGCAGACGCAGGTCGCGAAAAAACGCATCAGACATGTTGGCATCGTAGTGCTGGCCGGTATGCACCAGCCGCGGCTCAAAAGTACCGTCCGCCACCAGTGCATGCCAGAGCGGCGCCACCTTCATGAAGTTGGGGCGCGCTGCCGCGATGAGATGGACGAGGGGCCGGGTCATTGCAGCTCAGTCGGGGATGTCGCTGCCCTGAACGGTACCGACTCGCCGGGCAGGAAATAACTCAGCTTGGGATCGATATCGCGTATGAAGGCCTGCAGCCGCGCATCGGCTTCGGCCACCCTGGATGCGTCGCCCACATAGGTGGTGAGGCGGACCAGTGCGCCGTCGGAGCGGTTCATGAGCAGGCCGTCCCTGAAAATGTACCACTTGACCGCAAACTCGTTGGTGAGGTTCCGGCCACGCTGCGCAAACCAGTAGTAGACCAGCTGGCGCTGATCCTCCATGCTGATGATTGCCCGGTTAACGTGCAGCGAACTGCCGTCGGCGCGTACGTTGGGCACTGTGTACTCATCGAGCGATTCCACCTGCCAGCCACCACCCGGCAGACAGCCGCGCGGGGAATGCACTGAAGCGCCCTGCACCTGCGACTCGTAGTAAGCAATCCATAATCCGACTGGCGCCCCTTCTTGTGGCCGGACGTATATCGATGATGCGTAATCCGATAGCGCAAGTGTCTCAAGAGACCGCGCATCGACCGCGGTATCTCGCCCTTCCCAGTCACCGATTTGCATCGGAATGGTCTGCAGGGGCGCATGGACCGGAATCAGCATGGGCGGACGGGTATAGGTCAGCGATACGATGGCAGCAACGATAACGATCACGGTGCCACTGAGCACCTTGGCATTTGGTCTGGCACCGGCAAGCAGGTGCGTGAGGTCCGGTAACGAGGGAATATCCAGCCCGAATATCTGCAGAAACTTCTGCTTCTCCATGCGCGCAAAGATCCAGATCTCGGCGAACAGGATCAGGACACAGCTCATGAAGATGACCCAGCCTTCGAAATCATGCAGAAAACCTTCCGCCTGTTCGATACCGTAGTAGTTAACCAGAATACCGATGATGCCGATCCGGAAACTGTTCATCAGGATCGTAATCGGAATCGTCGAGATGAACAGAATGCCCCGCTGCCACCAGCGGCCGCGAAGCAGCGCGGCGCACAGAAAACCGAAACTCATCAGTGGAAACAGGTAACGCATGCCACTGCAGGCTTCGGCCACCTGTAACTGGTAGCTGCCGAGATCGATGACGTTACCTTCCAGGTAAACGCTCAACCCCGCAGCACGAATTACCAGAACACCGATTTGCGAAGAGAGAAGTTGCAGTCCTGCGGTGAGCTGCGTCTCAAAGAAGCGCGGTAACGGCATCAGGAAGGCCAGGTAGATGAGCGGCACACGCAGCGCGACCATCCCGCGATACCCGATGGCCGCAAATACCAGTCCCCAGATGCAAACGATCAGTGCAAATTCAGAAATCTCGAAGATCGCACTCAGGGTACCCGCGATATGCAGGCAGAATGCAAGACCAAGCACGGCTATACCAGACCATGCGCCAACCGGATTCAGTTCGTCCAGGCGTTTGGCACGCAGCCAGAACAGGTAGAACGCCACAAAGGGGATCATGTATCCGTGGCTGTACTCTTCCGATCTCCACTTCGACTGCAACTCGATGATGGCCTTGTCGAATATCAGCAGCAGGCATGCCGCTATGACCACGACAACGACCAGGCTGAAAAGCATGCCCTGGTTTACGGAACCGGAAGACGGCACAGATCGGGATGTGTCGGCAGATGCTTGGGTCATGGCGATGTCAGCTAACCATTAGTACGGGGTACCGGGCCAAATTATCCATAATCAGCAGGCCTCGCTCTGCCGGACGGTTCTCAGATTCACGGCGTCGCGGCAGCTGTCTTGTTCGGCGCAGACTTGCCGAGCCTGGCGAGCGCCGCACGGGCTTCGTCGATTCCCACATAATGTGCATCACCCGCAACCGCCTGTTCCAGTTGCTGCCGGGCGCCGACCTGGTTGTTCATGGCCAGATAGGCCATCCCGAGGTGATAGTGGTAGACGGGCACCCGGTCATCTTTGGCCACCACACGTTCGAGCACGCTCGCCGCCTGGGCAAATTCGCCAGCCCTGTAGTAGGCCCAGCCGACCGTATCGAGCAGCAGCGGATCATTCGACGACTCGATCTTTCTGGCCAGCTCCAGCGCCCGCTGATAGCTCGCTGGATCGCTGCGATGATCGAGAATCGCCATGGCCAGATTGTTGACTACCTGTGGAATGCCGGGATTGTTCTTGTACAGCGATTCCAGCGAGCTGATCATCGCTTCGAACTGGCCGGCCCCTTCAAGCGCGACGGCCAGCGGCAACCCGATATAGGCATTGCCGGGCAGTGCCTTCATGCCACGCTCGTAGATCCGGATCTGCGCAGCAGGATCGCCCGCGTAGAGCCTGGCGAGTTGCAGATATCCGTCGGCGATGTCGGGCCGGCTCTTGATCGCAGCTTCCAGCGATTTTTCCGCTTCTGCCCGGTCGCCGCTCTGGCCATAGATATCGGCCAGCAGAAGATCGCTGAATGCACTGTTGTCCTTGCCTGCACCAGCCTTCAACTGGTTCAGCAACGCTACTGCCTCCTGCCGCTTGCCGGCCGCATTGAGCGAACGCACCAGGCCCTCGATAGCCAGCGGATCATTCCCGGCACCCATCGCCATGGACTTGCGAAACGCCTCTGCCGCAGCATCGTAATCCTGCTGTTCGGCCAGCACGCGGCCCACTGACAACTCCCCGAGACCACCCTGGCCGGGCAGCACAGCCATACGCTGCGCCTCTGCGGCCGCCTCGTCTTTCTTGCCCTGCCCCAGGAACAGGTCGACCAGCGCGCGTGAAGCCTCGACATCATCCGGGCGAGCCTTGAGACGATCAGTCAGCAGCTGTTCGCCTTCAGCATATTCTTCGGCGGCGACATGCAGATTGACCAGTTCACCCAGCGCAAGCGCGGAATCCGGCTGAATCTTCAGAACCTGCCGGTAGATATCTTTCGCGACTGCGGGCTCATTCCTGGTCTTGTGTGCCTCCGCCAATAGCAACAGCGCCGTGGTATTTTCCGGCTCCTTGCGAGTGACCAGGCGCAAATCGGCAATTGCTTCATCAGTCTGGCCACTCTTCAGCCGGGAACCAGCCCGCAGCAGCAGGGCCGTCGGCTCGTCGGGAATATCGACCAGCAGATCGTCGATAACTTTCATCGCCGCCGCATCGTTCTTCGCCGTCGACTCGATCACAGCGATACGGATACGGCCCTTGACACCATCAACGCTCTTCGGGCTGTGTTTGGCCAGCGCCTGATAGGCCGCTTTTGCATCGTCCGGGCGCCCGCTGACTTCATGGAGGCTGCCCAGTGTCAGACGCAGTGCGTCGACATCCGGGTATGCCGTGATGGAAGCCTGCAGAAACTTCTCCGCCTTCTCTCCCTGCTGCTGGCCGACCAGAAACCCGACGTAGTCAATGCGCCGCTTCGCGTCCGCCGGATCAAGCGCGATGAGTTGCTGGTATACCTTGTCGGCATCATCCAGACGGCCCTGTCCCGCATACATCCGGGCCAGCTGGCCCGGATAGCTGCTCTCATCCGGATAGTCCCGCATCAGCGCCTGCAGTCCTTCTTCAACCTCCTTGATGCGGTTGCCCTGGGCGAGTATCAGGACGCGCTGCTCACGCAGCGCTTTTGCCTTCCCGGCAGGCATTCGCGCAATCGCTGCATCGAGAATCGCCAGACCCCGGTCCGGATTTTCAGCACCTTCCAGCGCACCCAGGATCAGCACCGGATCGCTGTTGGACGGGTCCAGCTGTATCGATTTTTCCAGACCGGCACGACCGGCGCTCAGGTTACCGTTCTGCAGATCAATGCGCGCCTGCAGCAGTACAACTCGCGCATCCTCGGGTGCCAGCTTGAGCAGCGCATCGCTCTGTTCAGCTGCACTTGTCCAGTCACCGATTGCAACGAAGACCATGCCCAGCTTGAGCCGCGCCTCGATATTGGCCGGATCCGCATCCGCGGCCACCATCAGGTGACCGAACATCCCCTTGTAGTCTTCTTTATGTTCGGCGATGAGCGCCATCAGGTAACGCGCTTTGGCGTTCTTCGGCTCCACCTGCGCTGCGTTTCTCGCCTCGAGACCTGCCGGCTCATATTCGCCCGCATCGTAGAGTGCTTGTGCCTTGGCGACATAGGCTGCTGCCTTTTCCTCCGGCGAAGCACAGGCAACGAGCAAAGCCAGTACGGCAGCAGCAAATATCGTTCGCGTCAGAATCACAGACTTCTCCTGCAGGGAAAAACCATTCTGCCGGGTCTGGCAGCGCAGTGATGTTACGGGTTGTTCAGTAATGGCTGGCGCAGCAGGGCATCCCTGCCCGGAATATAGCCATCGAGTACCGGTGCGAGCGCCTGCGCAAACCCCGTCAACCGGGCCTCCGCATCGGGAATACCGGCCGCATCACTGATCCGGGTCGTCAGGCGAATGAGTGCTCCATCGCTGCGCTTCAGGAGCAGGCTGTCGCGGAGGATGTACCACTTGACAAGATATTCGTTGGTCAGAATGCGGCCACGTTGCACAAACCAGTAATAGACCAGTTGTCGCTCCCCGCCCAGCGCAATAATCGCCCGGCTCACGTGCAAGGCCGATCCGTTCTCGCCAGCGCCAGCTATACGGTAATCATCCAGCACCTCTACGCGCCATCCGGAGCCCGGCAAACAAGCCATCGGAGAATGCGCGGAAGCACCTTTAACCTGCACGTCGTACCACGCTATCCATAGCGAAACCGGATACGGATCTGTCGGGCGTTCATAGGCCAATGCTGCGTGGTCGCTGAGCTTCAGCGCCTCAACCTCCGCAGGATCAACGTCAGCTTCGCGCCCCGTCCAGCCATCCAGCTGACGGGGGAAACCGGTAAAAAGCTGCCGAACTGGATACTGCAATGCCGGAAAAGCAAGGAGCTGCGAGGCCACCAGCGACGACCCCACCAGCAGCACAGCCGTCCACAGCGGCCGGGTGGACTTGATGCGACCGGCGGCGACCGGCGATGTCGGGGCCGAGTCTGCAGCAGCAGCCCGTCGCTTGCTGCGGGCAAACGTCACAAGCGGCAGCACGAACAACCCGGCACAAGCCAGGTAGAGCGGCAAGCCAGCGGATGCTTGCAGAAACCCCTCGGCAGGTCCCGCACCACGGTAGCCGGCCAGCAGACCGGTTACCGCCAGACGCAGACTGCCAACCAGAACCGGAATCAGCACGGCGGACAACAACAGCACACCGCGCTGCCACCAGTGGCTGCAATACAGGACAGCAGCAGGCACCGCAACGCTCAGCAACGGCACGACCAGCAGTACACTGCTGCAGGCATCAACAACCCGGATCTGGTACACACCGACGTCGACGACATTGCCCCCGACAAATACCGCGAAACCCGCGACGCGAATCAGCAGCACACCGGGCAGCGTCGCGATCAGTTGCAGCAGGGAAATCAGCCGATTGCCCAGAAACTGCGGCCAGGGCACCAGAAAAAAAAGACACAACAGCGGCAACCACAGCTGGCGCAGGCGGCCAGGACCGCTCACTGACAGCAGAAGTCCCCACAGCGCCACGATGAAGCCGAGCTGGCTGAAGGTATAGAGCGCACTCAATTCACCGATGACCAGCAGTGCCATACCGGTGAGCAGCAGCCCGCCTGTCCAGGCGCAGGCTGCAATATCACTGGCAGCGCGGGTGGGCCGATCGGTAATGCGCCAAACGAGCAGATAGATGACCAGCGCCAGAATCACCAGGCCATGACTGTGCTGAACCGTAAACCAGCTACGGATCATCAGCTCAACGCCATCCCGGAACAGCAGCAGCAGACCGCACAGCGCGAAGACAAACAGTCCGGGAACGAGAATCCGGCCCATGGCTGGCATCGTCTGGCGAGAGATCGTGGTCATGCCGGCGGGAATTTAGCAGAGGTGCAAAAGAAAAACCCCGCACTGGGCGGGGTTTTCCCGGTTTCTGTTGAAACCGCCGTAACGTGATTAGTTACCTAATCAGGCTGCGGTACGGCGACGCGCTACGCCCATCAGGCCGAGCGCGGAACCAAACAGCCAGACAGCTGCCGGGACCGGAACGACGTTGAAGGTGAAGTCATAACCACCGACGCCAACAACACCGTTGCTGAGCTTCCAGTTACCGCCGCCGAGGCTCGTCAGGGCCAGGCCGCTGTACGAATTGGCCAGGCTCTGCGGAGCGCCGAGGGAAACGTCATCACCACCGAGCGTCACCGTGGTCGCGGTACCGGAGTTACCAACAGTGCTCTCGTTGGTGAAGTTGCTGCCAAAGTTGTAGTTACCGCAGATGTGCGCGCCAACGATGCCACCAAAGACACCTTCAACGCAGGCCCATGAGGCCGCCGTTGCGGTGCCCGAGCTGAGCACGCCACTGGTCATGGTGTGCGACATCAGCGGGGTCGCGCCGACCTTGGCAACCATGTTCAAGGTGCCGCCCGTCTGGGTGGCTACACCCGTGCCGGTGTCCAAGTCCCAGGTCGCGGCGCTGTTAATGGTCCAGACCGAGGTGCCGCTCTTGCTGTAGCTGGTTACGCCGGTGAGCGTGGCAGTTGCTGCCTGGGCACCAACGGCTACGCCCATCAGGGCAACTGCTGCTAATACTTTCTTCATTCTAGATATCCTCCAGAGGTTTCGAATTACAAGACTATTGCTTGTGTTTTCGAAGGGCGGCCCGACTGTCTTCCCCTATTACCACTCTCGCACCACTTTCTTGGTTGGTACGGAGAGCAAGACTCGCGGCTTTCCGTCCCGGACTCACGCCCGGGTTGGCTTGGACCTTCTTGGTTACGGAATGTACAGGATAATGTGCATAAGGGAATACCCCTAGATTACATAATGGAAAATAATTCTGACCGATAGTTAATCTTGCAAACCGGCGGTCTTAGCACTCGCAGCATGCCCTGTTCCATGCGCTCAGCCCTTCACGAAACCCGCAACCAGATCGCTCCAGACATCCGGCTGCTCATCGATGATATCGATGGTACCGCCCTGCAGCTCAGCCCAGGAAAAATGCGGGTAAAGCTGCTGCGCCCGCTGTGAAAAACTGTAGATCGCATCGCCCGTATTGGCGAGGATCAGGCAAGGTTGCTGCAAACGCTGCATCGCTTCCTCGTGTTTGTAGGTCATCACCGCATCGTGCGCGTACCAGACAGTCCTGCCAGCCAGCAGACCGTGGATGAAATTGGCGTGAAAGGCTTCCAGGTCCGTCCATTCCGGCTGCGCACCGAAGCGGAAATTCCACAGTTCACTGAGATGGCTGCCATCCCAGCGCAGGTTCCAGTCTTTCTCGCGGGCCAGCAGCTGCCGCCACATCGCTCGCTCCTCATCGCTCATCGGCAGTGGCCCGTTGAGGACCACTTTATTGACACGTGGGGCAAACTGCAGGGCCGCCTCTGTCACGATTACGGCGCCGGTATGGTGGCCGAGCGCGCTGGCGGTCGTGATGCCGAGCTGGTCGAGCACCGCCGGGACGATATGCGCATAGTCGGCAACGGTCGGCGGTGCTGAAGGCGTATCGGAACCCCCGAACCCTGGCAGGTCGATGGCGATCGCGTGGATGCCGCGCGCTGAAAGCGGCTGCATGACACGGGCAAACTGCACGCTGTCGGTCGGCGACTGGTGCAGCAACAGCAGCGGCAGCCTCTTCCCGCCCTCATGGCCGCCCTTATGGCCGCCCTCGTAGCCGCACTCCATATAGTGAATCTGGCCCCAGCGGCCTTCGGCATAGCCCTTCCTGATCCGCGGCATCCCGTCACTCCGTATTTGTTGGGTGCCGCAGTTTCGCACAAGCCCGTGATTTCCCTGATCTTGCGGCGCAAGAAAAATTACGTAGGATGGCTGCCTTCACAGCAAAGCAAGCCGGGAGTGGGTGATGAACCTCAAGGACAAGACCATCGTGATCACGGGTGCAGCCCGCGGACTGGGCGCCGCCATGGCGAAGCGCCTCGCGCAGCATCAGCCGGTACTGGCACTGGTAGATATGAAGGCTGAAGACCTGGCCGCCACCGCCGATGCCTGCAAGCAGGCCGGCGCCCGCGTCGAGTGCTTTGCCGCCAATGTCGCGGTTGAAGCCGATGTGATCAGGCTCTTCGACGATGTCGTCGCGCGCTGCGGCGCTGTGCATGCGCTGGTCAACAATGCCGGCATCACCCGCGATGCGCTGCTGATCAAGTTCAAGGACGGCCAGCTGCAGTCCAAGATGAGCCTCGCCCAGTGGCAGGCGGTGATCGACGTGAACCTGACCGGTGTGTTTCTCTGCGGCCGCGAAGCTGCCGAGCGCATGATCGTCAAAGGCAACCCCGGCGTGATCATCAACATCTCGAGCATCTCGCGCGCAGGTAATGCCGGCCAGAGCAACTACACGGCAGCAAAAGCCGGCGTAGCCGCGATGGCCGTTACCTGGGCAAAGGAACTCGCCCGCTACGGCATCCGCGCCGCATCAATCGCGCCGGGCTTCATCAATACAGAAATGGTCGCGGGCATGAAACCAGAGGCGCGCGAAAAGCTGACCTCGGGTATTCCACTGAAGCGCATGGGCGAGCCGGACGAGATCGCCCAGACCGTGGAATTCATCCTGCAGAATGACTACGTGTCGGGCCGCTGCTTTGAGATCGACGGCGCGCTGCGTTTATAGGGGTAGGAGCGCCTTCAGGCGCGATTCTTCTTGATGACAGCATGGGATCGCGGCTGAAGCCGCTCCCACAGGAAGCCGCTCCTACCAGCCGCCGCTGAATTTGCCGGTGTCGTAGGGATTGAAGGTTTCGCCGTCGGGTTTCGGTTTGTCGATGACATGGGCGCGCTTCAGCTCGCGCTCGCCATCCGGATCGGTCTGCAGTTCCCAGGTGTAGGTGTCGTAGGGGTTGGCACCGTAGCCTGCGCCGCCTTGGTCGGTATCCCGCCGGTTGCGGCCCCGCTCGCCCGAATTAGCAGCATGGCGCGCGCTAGCCGCCGCCGTCGGCTTTTTCTTGAAGATATCCAGGATACCCACGGCCCGTCTCCGCGCTCAGCTCCAGACGGAAACGTATACCGGTCGCGTCACGGGCTATGTGATGAAGCTCGCAGTTCCGATGACCCATCCCGCACATGCAAATCGAGCTGCGGAAAGGGTATGCCGATCCCCGCCTCACGCAATGCAGAAAATATCCGCACCCGCGCCTCGCTCTCGACCTTCAGCCGCTCATCCACCTCGGGCGTCCAGGCCAGTACGGAGAAATCCAGTGAACTGGCGCCGAAATCCTTGAACAGCACCACGGGCTCCGGATGAGCGGCCACCCCCGGGTGGCCGACCAGGGCGGCATTCAGCACTTCCAGCACCCGGCGCGGGTCGCTTTCGTAATCTACGCCGACGAGGATTTCGATGCGCCGGGTACGATCACTCAGCGTCCAGTTGGTCACCTCGGCCGAAATCAGGTTGGCATTCGGCACCATGACCTCTGCCCCTTCAAAGGTACGGATCCGGCTGGCGCGTAGCCCGATCTCCTGCAGGCGGCCAGTGA
The DNA here is from genome assembly GCA_964371995.1 of uncultured Chromatiaceae bacterium. GTDB lineage: Bacteria > Pseudomonadota > Gammaproteobacteria > Steroidobacterales > SHZI01. The sequence goes on from CAYJPG010000025.1 coordinate 12,320, forward strand.
TCTGGCCGGTGGCGATCAGATCACCCTCGCGAAACGGATGCTCGAAGGCGATCACCAGGCCAGACACGAAGTTCCTGACGATATCCTGCAAGCCGAAGCCGATGCCCACCCCGAGCGCGCTGACAACCATCGTCAACTGGCTCAGCTCCAGACCGGCTGCGGCAAAGGCAAACAGCACACCGGCAACCATGATCCCGTAATAAACGAGTCGCGTGACTGCCGAGGCCGTCGCAGCCGACAGCGGCAAGCGCGACACCACATCCTCCTGCAGCAGGAAGCGCACCAGGCGGGCCGCATTGATAGCCAGCACCACGCTCACCGCAAAGGCGATTACGTCGCTAAGGGACAAACCGATGGAGCCGAGCGCCAGCGGCGTGGTAAGCGCAGTCGAGACCGCATGCCAGACCGGCTGGAGCAGCGGCAGCACAACCGGAAACAAGGCCACGAAGCCGATCACCAGCAGTACCCGGAGCACCAGCACGCTGTAGTGGACCGCCTGTTCAGGGTGATTGCGCACGGCACGCAGCCAGTTGGCAGCCGGTCCGTTGACGATCTGCACAACGGCATCCTGTACCAGCATGTCGGCAGCAATCCAGGCAGCCAGCGCAGTACCCAGATACAGCACGCCACTGGTCAGTTGATTACCGAACAGCTCGGCACCGATGGCTTCGGCGAGCAAGCCGATCAGAAGTACCAGTGGCGCGTATCGCGCCAGCCCGAGGCTGATTGCCTGCAGCAGCTTCGACACGCCGGCAGACGCTGCGTGGCCCTGCATTCGAATCGGGCCGGCAACCAGTTTCCTCTGCAGACGGCGAAACAGCCAGATACCGATGATCGCCAGCGACAGGCTGAGCAGACGGCCGTATAGCGGGTCGTCGAGCAAGGCACGCTCGGCCATAGTCAGGTATGTCGCTGTCAGCAGCCCGCGCAAGGGCATCACTGCACCGCGCACCACAAACTCCGGCAACAGCACGGCCAATGCCGCCATGACAAAGCCGGTACGCAACGCTGACAGCCCGGCATCCAGTTCCGGCAACAGCAGTTCTGGCCCGAACAGCATCCAGAGCATCGCGAGGACCAGAAACGGTCGACGCAGCGTGATGCCAGGCGCACCATCGGTATCGGCGGTCGACCGCCCCAGGCGACGCAACTGCAGGGCCAGCACGAGCAGCGCGCAGGCGATCAGAGCGAACAGCAGCAGCGCGCCAGAGTGGCTCTCCAGGTATTCAATCGTTCCACTGAACAGCACGCCCAGACTGCGCTCCGCAAGCGCGGCGAGTGGCTCAGGCTCGGGCCTCGTCCAGACCTGCTCCCAGATCGGCGGCGCAGACAGTATCCCCGCACGCAGGCCTGTCATCGCGCTCAGTTCGCCAGGTCGTTCTGTTCGTCGAGATGGATACCGGCCAGCACTTCAGGCGGCAGGCTGCTGCGCGCCTTGCTCAGGAGTGCCCGGATACGGGCCGCCGGATAGCCGGTATACACACTGCGGCGCTGATCAGCATAGGCACTGACCGTGAAGTCCTTGCGGATCGTGAACTGGTGCGACCAGGTAACTTCGATGGCGTCCTCGGTCTGCACCACTTCGACCTCCATCGGCTGGCCAGCCTCGGCTACCTGCAGCGCATCGCCACCGGAAGCCTCCAGCACCCAGGCATCGCCTTCTTCAGTGCTGAAAAACACGAAAACGCCCTTGGTCCACATGACGGCATTTTTTTCGGCCGCCTTCTGCTGCAGCTTGCTGATCTCGGCGCTCAGCGTCGGCGGCGCCTGATCTGTGCTACCGGCCTCCGCCGCTATCAGCGCCGGGTCACGGGCGCAGCAGTTCTTGTACTTCTTGCCACTGCCACAGGGACATGCCTCGTTTCTGCCAATGTTTGCCATGTTTGCTTACTGCGCTTCCATCCCGTCCGACCAGTTTTCCAGCTCGTCTTCGGTCGCCGGGCGCACCTCGACGACATCGCCGCGGAAGCACAGCGTCATGCCGGCGAGTGGATGATTACCGTCCAGCGTGATCGACGCATCGTCCATCGCGATGACGACGAACTGCCGCTCTTCGGTATCGCTGCGGCCCTGCACCTGCATACCCACCACCAGCTCTTCAGCATTGGGGAAAGCCGAACGTGGTACCTGAGCGATCAGTTCCTGCTGCGGGGTACCAAAGCCCTCCTCCGGAGCGATATGTACCTCAAAGGCGTCGCCGGGCGACTTGCCGCTCAGCCCCTCTTCGAGGGCCGGCAGGATGCCCGATATTCCATGCAAATAAACAAGCGGCTCACCGTCCCGGGAACGATCCAGCAGCTCACCACGATCATTGGTGAGTTCAAAATTGATACTGACCACGCAGTCGTTGGCTATCTGCACTTTTCAATTCCCCGCTTGAATATGGGCTGATTTTAGCCGTAATCGTACAGGAATCGGCTGCTTCACGAGACCGGCTCGCGCTTCTGCAGCCGGGTCTGCTTATATACTGGCCCAATACACCCGCCTGACCTGCGTCCAGGGCTAGACAATTATGAAAAATAAACCCGGCACCAATAAATCCGGTAGCTGGCACTTCGACCCACCCTCCCCAACCGCGATGTCGGGTGAAAGCCCGGAGGCGCTGCTCAGCCGGGCCGCTGGCCTGCACCAGAGCGGGCAACTGGATCTCGCTGAACCCCTCTATCGGGAGCTGCTGACGCTGCAGCCCGAGAATGGCGACGCTCTGCATCTGCTCGGCGTACTGCGCTACCAGCAACGCGATCCGGCTGCCGCAGTACCACTGATCGAAGCGGCGCTGAAGATCATCCCCGACAACATCCATGCGCGAACAGGTCTCGGTCTCGCCCTGCTGCGGCTCAACCGCTACGAAGAAGCGCTGAATTCCTTTGACCGGGCGTTGGCCATCAAAGCTGACTTTTCCGATGCGCTCACCCGGCGTGGTGATGCGCTGCTCGGCCTCGGACGTCAGGCAGACGCGCTGGCAAGCTACAACCGCTCGCTTCGCTACCGGCCGAACGATCCTGAAACCCTCAACAACCGCGCCGCCATATTGATCGAGCTGGGCCGAATCACTGAAGCGATGAGCAGCCTTGATCAGGCGCTCGCCCTCGCGCCTGGCTATCTGGAAGCGCTGCATAACCGGGCAACTGCGCTGATTGCACGGAAGCGCCATGCCGAAGCGCTGGGCTGCTGCGATCAGGCGCTCGCCGTTCAACCGGAAGCTGCCGAGGTACTCAATAATCGCGGCGTTGCGCTGCGTAACCTGAACCGCAAAGATGAAGCCATTGCCGCCTTCCGGGCGGCGCTTGCGGGGAACCCAGACTCAGCCGACTTTCATGCCAATCTCGGCGCCACCCTTCTGGAAACCGGTCAGCTCGAAGCAGCTGAACAGCATTTGCGTGCGGCCCTTGCGGGCAAGAAGGTTGCGCTGGCATTTCAGAATCTGGCTGCCGTGCTCTACCAGAGGAAAAAGTTTTCCGAAGCCCGGGAGGTCTACCGGCAGTGGCTCGCATTCGAACCCGATAATCCGATCCCGCAGCATATGGTGGCGGCCGGCAGCGACATGGCACCGGAACGCGCAGGCGATCAGTACATCGCTGAGCTGTTCGACAATTTTGCCGACACTTTCGACACCACGCTGCTCGGCCTCGGCTATCGCGTTCCCGAACTGCTGACCGCACAGATCAGCGCCGCGCGCGGCAGCGACACCGCGCCGCTGCGCATCCTCGATGCCGGCTGCGGTACCGGTCTCGCGGCGCCGCTGCTGAAGCCATTGGCCAGCCGGCTGGTCGGTGTTGACCTCTCCAGCGCGATGCTCGACAAGGCACGAGAACGCAAGCTGTACGACGAGCTGGTGGTCGGCGAACTCTGTGCTTTCATGGCCAGCCGAGCGGCAGCTTTCGACCTGATCATTCTTGCCGACACGCTGGTGTATTTCGGCGCACTTAAAGAGGCATTCAGCGCCGCGCACACGGCGCTCGCAGCGGGCGGCATGCTTGCCTTCGCCGTCGAATCACGGTCAGACGGTCCGGACTACCAGCTGGAACTGCATGGCCGCTACAGCCATCGCCCGGACTACGTGACGACGCTGCTGGCAGCGGCCGGGTATACCGTGCAGAGTCTTGAAGACATCGTCATACGCCGCGAACTCAACGCCGATGTCGCCGGCATCGCCGTGGTGGCCTGTCGCAACCCCGCCTGAAATGAAAGCCAGATCACGACATCGCGGCCAACCGCGCCCACGCCCACCAGCCGCCGCCGCACCCGACGCCGATGCAAACAAACTGCAGAACGCACTCCGCCTGCATCAGCAGGGACAGCTCGATAGCGCCGAAGCACTGTACCGGGAAATCCTGCAAGCCAGCCCCCGGCACAGTGGCGCATTGCAACTGCTGGGCGTGATCGCCGGCCAGCGCGGGCAACCGCAACAGGCAATCGAACTGATCGATCAGGCACTTGCCATCGAACCCGCCAATGCAGCTGCCTGGTCGAATCGGGGCAATGCCCTGCTGGAACTCGAACAGTATACGGACGCACTCAAAAGCTACGATCGTGCACTGGCAATCAATCCGCAGCATGCCGATGCGCTGCATAACCGTGGCCTGACGCTGCACAATCTCGAGCGGACCGAAGAGGCACTGGCGAGCTACGACCGCGCGCTGAAGATCAAACCCGACTATCCGCAGGCACTCAACCACCGTGGCATCGCGCTCTGCAGACTGGGCCGCCAGTCCGAAGCGCTGAACGCGTTCCGGCGCGCGGTCGTCCTGCAGCCGAATGTTGCCGAATTTCACGCCAACCTGGGCAAGGCGCTGTTCGAATTACGCCAGATGGAAGCGGCGGAAAACAGCCTGCGGCAGGCGCTGACGATCGAGAAAACAGGTGCTGCCTTTGAGAGCCTGGCTGTCACCCTCTACCAGCTCGGCCGCTTCGGCGATGCCGTCAACATCTACCGGCAATGGCTGGCATTCGAGCCCGATAATCCGATTCCACAGCATATGGTGGCTGCCGGCAGCGGCGAGGCACCTGAGCGCGCAGGTGATCAATATGTTGCGAACCTGTTCGACAAGTTCGCAGGGAGTTTTGAAAGTACCCTGCTCGGCCTCGGCTATCGCGTTCCCGAACTGCTGACCGCACAGATCAGCGCCGCGCGCGGCAGCGACACCGCGCCGCTGCGCATCCTCGATGCCGGCTGCGGTACCGGTCTCGCGGCGCCGCTGCTGAAGCCATTGGCCAGCCGGCTGGTCGGTGTTGACCTCTCCAGCGCGATGCTCGACAAGGCACGAGAACGCAAGCTGTACGACGAGCTGGTGGTCGGCGAACTCTGTGCTTTCATGGCCAGCCGAGCGGCAGCTTTCGACCTGATCATTCTTGCCGACACGCTGGTGTATTTCGGCGCACTTAAAGAGGCATTCAGCGCCGCGCACACGGCGCTCGCAGCGGGCGGCATGCTTGCCTTCGCCGTCGAATCACGGTCAGACGGTCCGGACTACCAGCTGGAACTGCATGGCCGCTACAGCCATCGCCCGGACTACGTGACGACGCTGCTGGCAGCGGCCGGGTATACCGTGCAGAGTCTTGAAGACATCGTCATACGCCGCGAACTCAACGCCGATGTCGCCGGCATCGCCGTGGTGGCACGCCGCGCGGACTGAGGATGACCGACCCGGCACATCGTCGTACCCGCTCAGGAAAAAGCAGCCTGCTGGTTGTCTGCACGCAGGAATCCATACTTGTACAACCACAGGATATTCTGGCTGACCTGAACCGCAGCCCCGGGCGCAACGCTGATCAGGGCTTCCGATAGCTGTGCGACCGAGCAACCCTCCTCACATCGATCGAGAATCCCGGACATGAGTCCAGGAACCAGAAACTCGTCGGTCTCGAAGTAAAACTGTATCGATTTCTTGCCTGCCCGCAGCACCTTGCCAGCGTGGGTCGTGCGGAAGCGGTCCTCCGGTTTCAGCGTGGAGGTCGCATAGCTCACAAAGTCCTCAGTGAAGCGCATCGCGCTCGACCGCACCGGCAAACCGGCAGCCGGACTTTTCCGCTCCGCCCGCATCCGCTCCCAGAGCTTCAGGTACTGCCCGATGACCAGCTTCCAGTCGAAGCTGCCGGCCCGTTTCCGGGCGGCCGCAGCCATACGGTCGCGCAGCGCCGTGTCCGTTGCCAGCCGGGCAAGCTGCTCGCAAGCCACATCCAGATCCACCGCTGTCGTCTGGGCGCTGAACAGATGGACCAGTGAATCGTAGCGAAGGGCCAGCGCAGCTTCCCAGCCTGCCGCGGGGGCGAGCCCCCGGGTAGGAACGAGAAAACCACTGACGCCATCTTCTATCAGCGACCGGTAACCGTCCCAGTCACTGGCGACCACAGGCAAACCGGCTGCCATGGCCTCGATCGGCGTAAGGCCAAAAGTCTCCTGGATGTTGTCGCTCAGGGAGAGAAACACATCGGACCCGCGCAACAGGCTGACCTTGCGTGGCTCGTCGGGATCAGTCACGAGCTCGACGACGTTTTCCAGGCCCTCGGCTTTGATCTGCTCCCGCAGAAATCCGACGTACTGGCCATCGCCGGATGAACCGGCAAGGATGAACTTCAGTGGCCGGCTGATCTGGCGCTTCAGCAGCAAGGCCAGCCGGAGCACTGGCCGCAGATCCATCTTGAACTGGTAATTGAATCGCGCCAGCGACATCACGACGAAAGTGTCGGCGGGAATGCCGATCTGCGCCCGGACATCGCCTGAGGATCCGGCGAAATCAGCCAACGATATACCGAAAGGAATGACTGTCGTGGATGGAACGATGAAGTCGGGCTGACTGGCGCCGAGGCGCGCAAATACCGACTGGACGACCGACAAGGCCGTGGGCGTGCTGCAGACGAGGCAATCATCCGTATTCACACCGTTGGCATTGTTCAGCAAGGCCCACTCCAGGAAATGCTGGTTACCGAGCGAGTGTGTGACACCGGTGATCGGAAACGATGACGATGACCCCGATAACCGGGAGCGGATATGCGCTGCCAGCCACATGTTCGGATCCAGCATGTGCATCACATCAACGGGCCGCGCCGCCAGATAAGCCTCCAGTTGGGCAAAGGGTACGACGGTCACCTTGGCCCGGCTGGCCCCGAAATCTGCCATCAGCGTCTTGCCGACGACCTCGACATCGTGCCGCGACGGCACGAACAGGCTGAGACGACTGCAGCCTTTCGTATCCGCCAGTGCCCGCAGGAAGGTGTGGTTGCCCATCACCCGACCCCACATGCGCCCGGGCTGGCCCCATGACTGCTTGACCGTCTCGATATCGAAAGGAATCGCGATGTGCATCAACTGCCTCTGGAATCCATAAGCTGCGAATCGGTCAGATATTCGCAGATATCGGCCGGTCCGGACAAACTTGCTGCTACGTAGGGGGCCCGCTGCACCGGTCTCGATTAGAATAGGCGGCAACGAAGGAAAGCAGCCTCGCATCCATGTTCTACAAGCCAGACTGTCGGTATTTTCTGGGCCATGTCCCCTGTCAGCCCCACAAAGACAATGGCTATCATTGCGATAGCTGCCCTGCCTACTCCCCTGCGGACAAGCGCATCCTGATCATCAAGCTGGGGGCTATGGGCGATGTGATCCGCACTACCCCGCTGATAACCCGCTTCCGGTCGCTCTACCCGCACGCGCGGATTACCTGGGTCACCCTGTTTCCTGACATCCTGCCGAAAAGCCAGGTGGACGAGATTCTGCGTCTGGGCCTCGAGGCAATGCTCTACGTCAGCAACACCGACTGGGACATCGCCATCAACCTCGACAAGGAGAAAGAAGCGGCTGCTCTGCTGAAGTGCGTAAACGCCAGGGAGAAGTTCGGCTTCATCCTCAAGGATGGCGTTACGCAACCGGTCAATCAACTAGCCGATCACAAGTTCCGGACCGGCCTGTTCGACGATGACTCGAAGGCGAACACCAAGAGCTATTGCACCGAGATATTTGAACTCTGTGGCCTTGAGTACCGTGGGGAACCCTACCTGCTCGACCGCCCGGCCGATGCGGCCAACTCCTGGGACATCCCCACGGACAGAACCGTCGTCGGCCTGAACACCGGCTGCGGCGATCGCTGGACCACGCGCCTCTGGAGTCCCGGGAACTGGGTGGCTTTGGCCAAGGGACTCGCTGACAGTGGCGCCTACCCGGTGCTCCTCGGCGGCGCCCAGGAACATGAGCGAAACCTGGCGATTCAAGCTGCCTCGGGCGCCTGCTATCCAGGTTATTTTTCTCTACCCCGTTTCATTTCGCTCATGGACCGGTGCGACCTGGTGGTAACCCAGGTCACCATGGCCCTGCACCTGGGCCTGGGACTTGGCAAGAAAGTTGTTCTGATGAACAACATCTTCAACCCCCATGAGTTCGACCTGGGCGGCGACGGCACCATCATTCAGCCCCCGCAACCGTGCGACTGCTACTACCGGGGAACCTGTGTGCACGGCCTGTCGTGCATGGAATCTCTGGCGCCACAAACGGTTCTCGATGCCATTGAGCAACTTCTGGCACCGCGATAAACCGGGGAAGCCCCGGGCTGACCCGGACACTGTGGCCGCGCAAGCCTCACTGAACGAAGGACGCGCCGCCATCACGCGGCGTCAACGTATGTTGATCGCTATGGCGCGACCGGACAAGCCTCGCGCACATCCGGCGGACAGGCCACGCGATCTGCCGTACTGCCCGGACGCAAGCTGAGCACGTAGATCTCCTTGGCCTCAAACACCGGAATATAGATCTCGGTGCGTGCCGTGGCACCAGTACCATCGTAGCGCACACTTGGCGTACCGATGGTCGAGATGACCTCGCCCGGCGAGATGCCGGAAGGTCCCATGAGAGTCTGTGTGGTGCCGGGTCCATAGGCGTCGTTGATATCGAAGATGACGGCCGACAGATAGTCCCAGTTGGTCTTGCTGGTCGCAATCTTCGGCGTCAGCAGCCAGACCTTGGATGCCTCGTCACCACCGACCACGATCCATGGCTTCACCTTGCCCTGCTGACCCGCGATCGGCGTGAAAGGTACCGCGAGCCCGGGCGCCAGGCGACCGGGCGCAGCATCCGGAGCCGGAAAAGTCGGGTTTGGCCGGATGTCGTCCTTGAGTATGTGAATCGGCCAGGCTGCTGAGCCCGCAAATACGTTGCCGCCGACTGGCTGCTCCAGCGCGACTACCCGCCCGGGAACTGCACTCTGGGTCACGTCAAAACAGTTATCACGTTGGTGATTTGTAAACAGGATATCGACCTTGCCATCGAGATTAAGGTCGACAATCTCAAACCCGAAGGGCTGGCCCTGGCTGGTAGGACCTGCAACATTGGCCTGCCGGACAAAGGGACCATTCGCCGGATCCACACTGCTCCAGTTCATGCCGACCGGCGCACCATAGATGCGGATCGCACCATTCCGATTGAAGAAATGACTGGCCACGACCTCGGGCACACCGTCATTCTCAAAGTCATACAGGCGGATTGACAGATCCGGGCCGGTATAGGCGCTGGGATATCCGAACAGCAGGTGCTCTTCCCACTCGGTATTGGGATTGATCGCCGGGCCCGGGTTCTTGAAATACACGAGGTCGCCGAAAAAGGCACAGAAGCTGCCAGGCCCCAGCGGCTTGAATGCCGAGCGCACGGTGACGATGTCCTTGTAGCCATCCGCATCCATATCGGCGTACTGCACTTCGTGATAGAAGCGCGGCTTGTTGGCGGCAGTCCCGTCACACGGCTCATCGGCAATCGCCGTGCTCTGATGCACGATGTATTCCTGCCGGTTCGGATCATCCATATTGATCAGGCTGAGACGCCCCGGCGCCTCGGCCGCCAGAAAGCCCTGCGGTGACACGACCGCCTCGAAAGGCACGACGCCATCGGGTACACGCGAGATATGATTGGGCCAGACAGTCTTGTACGGCTGGCCACCGAGATCGGTCAGTACTTCAACGTTCACGTCCTTGTCAAAGGTGTTGAAGTCCAGAGTATCGAGACCGGGGATCCGGGCCACCAGATCACGGCTGAAATACGAGGTAACATTCGTTCCGGTCGGATCCTTGGTGACGTTGTAGAAGGTGCTGACGAGCAAGCCATCCTGCTGCCCGCCACCCGGCATGTTGAACTTGTCGATATGCGTGAAGGCAGGATTGAAATTGAGCGGTAGCACGGCTTTCTTCCACACGGCAGGGCAATAGTTGGCCGCATTGGCCGGCATGGCCGACAGCAGAACCAGTGTGGCCACCGAACCGGTAAGAGACACGGACCGCAACAAAGTGCGGGCAGCCTGTGAAGACAGCATGGTGATCGAGCCCCCTCAATTTACGTCGTCTGGAAACAGAACACCCCGCATGAGCGGGGTGTTCTGTGCATCAACTCTTGCTGACCGATACGTCCTGACTACTGCGTCTTTCGCCGGGTCCAGCCCAGCAGGCCGAGCGCAGAACCGAACAACCAGACTGCAGCCGGCACCGGCACAACAGCCGAACTGATCGAAAAATATGTACCGGCGCCGAACTCAGACTCCGGATCAAAGCCTATCGAGGCCTGCATGTCCGGCGCGAGATCAAAGGCCAGGCTGAAACCGATATTGGCAAGCACATTCAGGGTGGCCGGAACACCGCTGCTGGCACCACAGCCCGCGGTATCGAAGTCTGCCACCATGCAGTCAGCAGCAGAAATAGACGCCGCCGACGGATAGTCGACAAAGCCATTCACCGTCATGCTCAGGTCACCACCGGTAGGACTCGCAAGCCCGGTACCTGCAGCGATCGTCGGCGTCGCAAAGGCGCCAGTCGTCGGGAACAACACGGTAGCGAGCACCGACAGCGTTTCCGTTGCCGAGGCGTTATAGAAAAGGAAGGAACCGGCAACCCAGGCTGCAGGGTCAGCACTCAGTTCGAAATAACTGACCACCAGATCGCCTTCGCTGCCCGAACCGACACAGCTGAAGCTGCTGACGCCATCACAAACCGTCAGCTCTTCGAAAGAAACTGCCGGACCGCCGTTTACTGATACTGAAAAAACCGGCGCCGCACTGCTGGTCGCCGCATACAGCGACAGCAGCAAGCTACCTGCGATCGCTACCAGCCTGCGATGATCGATTACAAACATCTGATGCCATCCCCTGCTGGATATCCGGTAGACGAAAGAGCCCGCAACTGCTGCGGGCTCTTTCCTGTTTCGCTTCAGCCGTGAACGAGCTCAGGCAGCCTTGCGACGGGCAAAGCCCATCAGGCCGAGCGCAGAACCGAACAGCCAGACTGCAGCCGGCACCGGCACGACGGCGATGTCGCCGCTCATTACCGCCCAGGCGCGATTCAGCACGCTCTTGTCGAGCACCCGCTGTCCGCCGGAAGGCGGACCGAAATACCAGGCATTGTCAGGGTTCGCAAGGTCAGGACTCGGGTAATTGCTGGTCGTTTGCAGGCCATACCAGAACAGATAGTACTCTGTGGTGTTGTTGCCCAGACCGCTGAATGGGCCCGAGTTCTGGATACCGAGCACCGAGAGCTGCGGCAGATCGCCTGGCATCACACCTGAATAAGGCGCTGGCCCCCAATAGGCAAGATTGCCGAGCGTATCGTAGAACATCGAGGCCATTTCGGATGCGTTCGGCCCAACGCTGACGGCGTTGTAACCGCAATCGGTATTCTGCCGAGCGAAATTGTCGAGACAGCCATCGTTGTTGATATCGACCATATTCGGCAGGCGCCAGGTATTCGCACCCAGATAGTTCGCGCTGTTCATGGCGGCAATCCAGCTCTGTGCCGTATCCCAGCTCATCCGGCCCTGGGCATCGATACCGCTGACGCCAAAGGTGTTGGTTGCTGCCAGACCGGCATCCTGCACCCAGGTGACGTTCAGCGTGTCGTCGTAATAGGCCTGCCCACCAACACGGCTGTACAGCGCTGCATCAGCTGATACTGATGCCAGAGCAAGTACAACCGCTGAAACAATTATTTTGGTCTTCATTGTGTTTGCCTATCGATCTGATTTCGACAAGAAAAGCCCGCAACTCGCGCTGCGGGCTCTTTCACTACTTCTCGTCAAGCCTCAGGCGCTCAGGCTGCCTTGCGACGGGCAACGCCCATCAGGCCAAGGGCGGAGCCGAACAGCCAGACTGCCGCCGGAACCGGAACCTGCGCAAAGGTCATCACGTAGGTCTGGGAAGCGGTGGAAGTCGGCGATGCCGAAAGCGCGCGCTTAATCGTGACAGTCAGGTTGCTGCCCAGGACGGCAACATCCACCCGGCAACGGTCATTGGCGCAAGCTGTCGCGTTATCACTGCCGATGCCCGTGTACATATTGCCAGCCATGCCGGCAATGTAGTTGGTCGCGCCGCAAACTGATCCAAGCGAGTCGACGCAGGTCGCGCCAGCCAGTTTGTTCAGCGAGGTGCCGGCTGCCAGCGTGGTCGTGCCGCTGAAGGAGATCGTGTAGGCATTGCCACCGGCATTGAAACCCCAGGCGATTCCGCTCAGGTCGATATTGCCGGCAGTCTCAACAGCCGTAGCAACGCCGCAGCTCGTGCAGGACGCAACGCTTCCCGGTGTCGGCGCAAAGGTATTCGCGTAAGTCACGCTCGAGAGCAGATAAGTGGCAGCCTGGGCGCCACTCGACAGCAACATGAGTGCCGCCATGGATACAAGATACTTTTTCATCAAATTCCCCGCTTGGTTTGAGTTGATTTTCCAGGCTTCCGGGCTGACTCTTGCCCGCTCCCCCGTTTCGTTTTCTTCGGCACCGCTTCGGGACTTGCCTCCCTGACGTTGCGCCGGAAGATTGCCTGCTTGTAATAGTCTTGGCAAGCTGCAACTGGACATAACGCTGTATTGATGTTGCTGAAATACCGGATCCGGACTGGATTGACAGTGCTGTTGCTGCTCAGCATTGCTGCGTGGTGGCGTTGGGCGACGCAGGAACCTCATGCGCAACAATCTGCAACTGCGCAAGCAGTTAGCGCCGAACAGCAGAATGCTGCAGAAGATCCGCAACGGTGGGAACCTGTCGCCCTCCCCGATCCTCGCAGCACGGCAGCAGAGGATGCGCCTGCCCCGCCGATTCAGGACGCCGGGGCCAATCACCCGGCAGATGCGCAGGCGCAAGTCGCTCTCGGCGACAGTTATCTGACGGGAACCGGGGTCAAGGCAGACCCCGGGAAAGCAGCATGGTGGTACCGACAAGCGGCTGAGCAGGGCAACGCTGGTGCCCAGGTTCGGCTCGGGCAACTTTACGAACAGGGTATCGGTGTCACGCAAGACCTGACCGAAGCATTCAGGTGGTATGGGATGGCGGCCGACCAGGGCGCCGCCGCCGCACAGGCCAACGTCGGTGACCTCTATGAATTTGGTCCGGGGATCCGCAGCAACAAGGCAGCCGTCCACTATTATCGGCTGGCCGCCGCACAGGGCTATCGCGACGCACAGGCCGATCTCGGACGGATGTACGAACTCGGCAAAGGCGTCGCGGCGGATCCCGCACAGGCTTATCTGTGGTACGCACGCGCCGCAGACCAGGGGGATGAGCTTGCCGCAAGGAACCGCGACCGCATGCGCCGCCGGCTGAGTCCGGCGCAGATTGCCGAAGCCGAGCGGCAGGCCAACTAAGGGGAAGCTGCCCTCTGCCTGGCGGCCGTTCCGCAACTGGCACTGTCGATAATGGGTAGCGTGCCCTGGTCACTGGCTGTGACCGGCGGCACGTATGCCGCCGACTTGCGCAAATACAATCGCGACTTCAATCGATTGCGGCACGCATATGAGCCAGGTCAACCCAGGTTCCCCATTGCACCAGGCACCAGGCACTGACCTGTCTGCCTACGTTGCCGCATCCCAGGCACAGCTACGCTGTGTACTGACAAAGCGACACCCTGCACATCGGGAACCGCTTGGCGCACTCCTGGTCAATGGTGGTGAACTGGACCAGGCAGACCTGCGGCACGCGCTGACTGCACAGCAAAGCAGGCCCAATACCCGTATCAGCGACTTGCTGGTTTCACAAGGAACGATAAGCGAGGACGTGCTGTATCGTGCCCTGAGCGCGAAGTTCGGCGTGCCTTATGTGCGTCTGGGCGAGTTCGATGTAGATCCTGGTGCACTGCCCCTGTTGCCACAGAACATCGTTCGCGCACATCGCGTGTTGCCATTAATGCTCTATCAGGGACGCGTCATCGTCGCGATGCGCGACCCGACCAACAGTGAAGCTCTCAATGCAATCAGCGCTTCGACGCGCGTCCCCGTCGAAGCAGTATTCGCGACGGGCAATGATATTGAGGTTGCAATCGCAACTCACTACCCGCCTTTTGATGATGCGGACTTGCAAGCTGAAGCGATACGCCTGGGCCAACCGAAAGGTGACTCGCCGGATCAACGCGCTGCCGAACTGCAGGCGCAGGAGCAACCGATCGTACGGCTGGTTGCCAACATGTTGCACGATGCGATAAAGCTGCGGGCATCGGATATTCACATCCGGCCACGTGAGCATAATGCGCAGGTGCTCTATCGCATCGACGGCTCACTCGTTCGAATTCGGGATTTTGATCGCTCCTTGCTGCCTGCGGTTACCGCACGCATCAAGGTAATTGCCGAAATGGATCTTGCGGAGCATCGCCTGCCCCAGGACGGCGCGATCCACCTGAAAGCCACTGAAGGATCGGTGGATTTACGCATTTCCGTGATGCCCGCGATATATGGCGAGAGCATTGTCATTCGTGTACTCGACCGCTCGGTGGGACTGCGCCGCCTTGCCGACGTGGGATTCACACCTGCAGACGAGCAGCGATTTCGCAGCCTTCTGAACCGCAACCAGGGGCTGGTGCTGGTTACCGGCCCAACAGGCTCAGGAAAGACAACAACACTGTATGCCGCGCTTCAGGAGCTCAATACGGGCGAGTTTCACATCCTCACGGTGGAAGACCCGATCGAGTATCGACTCGACGGCATCGTGCAGACGCAAGTGCGCCCGGTAATCGACTACAGCTTCTCGAATGCGCTGCGGAATATTCTGCGACACGATCCGGATGTTGTATTGATCGGCGAGATTCGCGACGGAGAAACAGCGCGCATTGCCATGGAAAGCGCACTCACCGGACATCTGGTGATGTCGACCCTGCACACCAACAGCGCCACCCAGACCATCACCCGACTACTACAGATGGGGATCGAGCCATACCTCGTCAATTCCACGCTGGCCGGTGTTCTTGCACAGCGCCTGGTGCGGCGTAACTGCGAGCACTGCAAACACCCGGAAGTGGTCGATACGAATATCTACCAGTGGCTCAAGGTATCGCCAGAGGAAAGGTTCTTTCGCGGCACAGGGTGTGCGGAATGCAACGGCACCGGTTATCGCGGGCGGATCGCAGTATACGAACTTCTGGAAATGAGCTCTGCGCTTCGTGCGGCGATCGGCGCGGGTGCGGGTGCGGGCAATGATGAGCTACAGGCGATCAGCATACGCGAGGGCATGGTGCCCCTGACGCAGCAGGCATTAACGCTTGCCCGGACCGGCCAGATCTCGCTGCTGGAAGTATTCCGGGCACGACTCGAATAAGTCATTCATTTGATAGCAGTCCTCACACGGCCAGCGGCATAATCTCGTGCAATAGTTTGCCGGGATGCACCGGCGCGCAGACTACGGGCCAAGGCTGACAGTGAGGCAAACAGTATGACCAGGCGACAGGACTTTAGCGGTGAGGAGTGGCGGGCTTTGCGCAATGCTCCGCAACTGGTGGCGATCGCGACAGCGGCCGCTGGCCACAGCGGCTTTTTCGGCACCCTGTCCGAGGGTATGTCGGCCGCTTCAGCCTTCGCAGCTGCGAGGCGCGGTAACAATGAACTGATCACGGAGCTGTTTGGCGCGGAGGAAATCCGGGCCGCACACGGCGATATCCGCGAGATGCTGGGTTCAGTGACCGAGCCTTCTGCATTTGGCACGCAGCTGCAGGACGGCGCTATTGCTGCAGCTCACAAGGCTCTGGCGGCGTTACGTACCCATCAAGCCACGGCTGATATGGAGGACTATCGCAAGATGCTCGCCTGGCTCGCCGAGGAAGTGGCCAATGCCGCCAGGGAAGGCAGTTTCTTCGGCTTTGGCGGGGTAAGGGTGAGTGAGGGCGAACAGAAGTTTCTCGACAAGCTTTATGAAGTCGTGAAAACAGGGGACGCTGCCCTTTAACGGACATTCGACCGCCTCGAGCAGCCCCGGCCTCAGGCCATCGCCACTGCTACCGCCAGCGCCTGATCGATATCCGCAATGAGGTCGTCAATCGCTTCGATACCCACACAGAGGCGGATCATGTCGGGCGTCACGCCCGCACTCTTCAACTCGGCCTCGGTGAGCTGGCGGTGAGTCGTCGACGCCGGATGAGCCGCCAGTGACTTGGCGTCACCGATGTTCACCAGCCGCTTGAAGATCCGCAGCGCGTCATAGAACTTCACACCCGCTTCGAATCCGCCCTTGATACCGAAAGTCATCAGGGCCGAGGGAGATCCCTGCGTGTATTTCTGTGCCAGGCGATGATACGGCGAGGACTTGAGACCCGCGTAACTCACCCACGCGACCGCCCGATGCTTCTCCAGGTGCTGTGCCACCGCCATCGCGTTTGCCACGTGCCGCTCCATCCGCAGCTGCAGGGTCTCGATACCCTGCAGGATGAGAAACGCGTTGAACGGGCTCAACGCCGCACCGGTGTTTCGCAGCGGCACCGTACGGGCCCGGCCGATATAGGCTGCCGGGCCAAAGGCATCGGTGTAGACCACGCCGTGATAGGACGGCTCCGGTGTGCTCAGCATCGGAAAGCGCTTATTGTGCTTTGCCCACGGAAACTTCCCCGAATCGACGATCATGCCGCCAATCGATGTACCGTGACCGCCCATGTACTTGGTCAGCGAGTGCACCACGATATCCGCACCAAACTCGATGGGCTTCATGAGAATTGGAGTAGCGACGGTATTGTCGACGATCACCGGCACTCCATGACGGTGCGCCATTGTGGTGATCGCCTCCAGGTCAGGAATATTGCCGGCCGGGTTGCCAATGCTTTCGCAGAACACGGCAGACGTATCGTCATCGATCAGTGCCTCCAGCGCTGCCGCACTGTCGTCTTTGGCAAAGCGGACCTCAATACCCAGGCCGGGCAAGGTATGTGCAAACAGCGTGTAGGTGCCACCGTAGAGCATGGGCACCGAGACGATATTCCGGCCCGCGTGGGCAATCGTGAGAATTGAGTAGGTAACGGCCGCCATCCCCGAGCCGACTGCAAGCCCGGCAACACCGCCTTCGAGGGCTGCGACACGCTTCTCAAGCACGTCGTTGGTGGGGTTCATGATGCGCGTGTAGATATTACCTTCGACCGCGAGATTGAAGAGGTCCGCGCCGTGCTGCGCGTTGTCGAATTCATAGGCCACGGTCTGGTAAATCGGCACTGCCACAGATTTTGTGGTCGGGTCGGTCTCGTAGCCCGCGTGTATCGCCAGCGTTGCGTCCTTCATCGGTGTCTGCGCTCCATCCAGAAACAAATAGGTTGTCAGGCCGGCAACAGCCCGTCGAGCGGTCTGTGCGGATCGATGCCCGCCTTGAACGGCAGACGGCGGTCCAGGTTGGTCAGTTGATAAACGAGACCCAGCCAGTTGTCAAAGATCGTCCTCGCCGTATCGCCCCAGGTATTGTCGAGGAAAAGCACAACCTCCGCTTCGGGAAACGCTGGCAACGGCGCACCTTCCAGTCTGGCCCGTTCGGCAACCGCCAGATAGCGGTTGATCACGACCGCCGCCTCAGCGGAAATATAGTGGTCTGGAAAAGCGGGCAAGTCGCGCTCGCCAGCGAAGTAGCGCAGCACCTCGCGCTTGTACTCCTTGAGCAGACTGTTGGCATCGTACTCCGGGTGCCCCTGGAAATAGACGTGGCGAAACTGGTCGGCACTTACGGCTGCGTGTACACCCGCTTCCGCACTTTCGATCAGGATCGAGAGGCCTGCCGCCTCGAATTGCTCCCGCGTGATCGCGTTGTACCGCGAGTGCGGCACATCGAAGCGCGTGTTGACGCCACTCAACAGCGGGTGCTGAGGTGCAACCACGCGGTGGCTGTATACACCCCACTGCTTGCGCGGCAGCGGCGTACGGTCAACCTGGTGCAGATACTTCATCAGCGCATGCGTCGAGAGGCAGGAACAAAGCACCGACGTGACGTTCTCGCTGGCCCAGCCAATCACTTCCGTCAGTGGTTTGTAGAAAAGCTCCTGCTCGATACGCGGTTTCACGACATTGGCGCCGGTAATGATCAGCGCGTCCAGCCCCTGCGCACGGATCGAGGCGATGTCCTCGTAATGCTCGGCAATATAGGCCTGCGTGGCATCGGTGCGCGGCATGCCGGCAACGGTAAAGCAATGGACGTAGAACTGTGCAATCTGGTTGGAGCCGCCGACGAGGCGCATGAACTGCTGCTCCGTCAACTGGAACGCCGCATCAGGCATCAGGTTGAGCAGGCCCACGTGCAGGGCACGGATATCCTGGCGCTGTGCGTCTTCGAGGCCAAGCACCGTAAGTCCCTGGCGACGCAGGTCGCTGAACGTGGGGAGTCGCGAATGCTCGACAATCGGCATGGGCAGATCCTGCCTAACGAGACCTATCGGTTCAAGGAATGCATGGCAAGCACATTGCGAACCAGGTTGCCGGTCGTGGCGCTGGTTGGACAGATGGAAACACCGTTAATACGCAAGAGAAACGGCTTTTGTGATGGTGGAGCCGGGGACCACCCCAAAACAAGCTGCACGCCTTAAATAACAGGGCTTACAGAAACTCGGTTATCTTTGTTGCCCCCTGAGTTGCCCCCAGAAACCGGCGTGTCAACCGTAGACCATACTACAGACCGCAGCACTCAAAACGCCCTGCAGAACTTGGAGACTAATCTACCTCTGCTCATAGCAGTCAAGGCACCCGAGGTTAGACTCTAATGCCTCGTGCTACTCAAAATTGAGGGTACGTCGAAGTCTGTTTTAATGAATCTCCTGATGTTGTCCCTAACAGCGTCATCTATATAGAAAGGTTCAAACAGCACGAGATTATCGACGCGCTTCGGATGGGTAACGGCAATGGGTCGAAGCCCGCTAGTGAGCGGATTTAGTTAAACGGGCGCGACTCATGCTTATCTGTTTTTGATTATCGCCGCTACCTCGCTGCGCTTCTGATTCGACCGCGCTACAAACGGGCGGCACCGTTTCTGCACTTCGTCGAAGTCGAGAATCAGTTACGTGATATCCGGATGCGTTTGTTCAGGTCGCGGAATTTTGCCATCGGTGCCAAGTCGGCAATGAGTTGGTACAACTGAGCAGCCAATGCCGAGTCAGTCTCAGCCTGTTTCAGTAGTTCGCGGAACATCAGGTAATCGGGATCCATGCGGAATGGTGGACCTATGGCGGATACCAGGCCAGCAGACAATCTAGCGATTTCGTCCAGATTCATGTTCTCAGTGAGTCTGATATCGATCAGTTCTCGGCGCACATCAACAACCGGGAGACATTCAGTGAAAAACCGAGGCATACCTGTCAGCCGCGAGGCGCTCTACGAAGTGTGGTCCTCGACTACAGGTTACCTTACTGAACGATAGGGTAATCAACGCCGCTGAGTGTCTAATACTTTTCCTTGGTTTTGCGCAGTTGTGCTTACTTTCTCCCAGTTCTGGATAGGGATATTAGGCACTTCCCAGCCCACATCCGGTACCAGCCTGAAACTCAGGTCACAATCTCGTTTAGCCTCGTTATGGTAGCCCGGAGATGTCCTACGTACAGTGGGAAGTCCACGAGAGGCGCTCAGGTTGTAAGGCGTGCAGGCCTACGCTGTTTGCCCATGATAGGAATGAATCATGTAAGACCTGCGCCCCGTGCCGCCACAAGGCTTCGCTGCGAAAGGTGAGGTGGAAGCTGGGGTTATTAAACTCACCGCACTGAATACTGAATTCTTTATTCTCCAGCAGCAGGGGGAAGCCAGACGCGGTACCGCGTGGACGCAGCAAAAACTCCGTGGTGCCAATCTTGTGCACAGCACCAGTG
>CAYJPG010000026.1:0-28894 GCA_964371995.1 uncultured Chromatiaceae bacterium
AGGATGGGCCTTGCCCGCTCGGCCGGAATGGAGACCAGGGCCACCGCGATCAGCAGCGCCAGCACCGCGAGTTGAAACATGGCCCGGTTCAGTACGGCCTCACCCGGGTTGGCGGGAATGATCGCGACGATGTGTTCGGGCAGCGATACCGGCGCTGCTGTGACGACTGCCTCAGCCGGCACGCTGCTTGCGGCCGGTGTCGTGGACAACTCGATATAGCTGCCCGGCTCGATCCACATCACCAGTGCGGTACCGATCAGTACCGCAACCAGCGTGGTGCTGACGAAATAAGGTGCGATGCGTGCACCAAGCCGCCGCACGAACTCCGCGCTGCCGCCGCCGGCGATGCCAAGCACGATCGACGACACGACCAGCGGCACGACGATCATCTGGATCAGCGCCAGGAACACCTGGCCCGGCAGGGCCAGCCACGCCCCGATCACTTCGCCGGTAGCAGCAGGAACCCATGCGCCGCCGCGCGGTGAGAGTCCGAGCCCGAGCGCCACGCCCAGAATCATCGCTGCGACGATCTGCGCCCACAGCCGGGTCCGCAACAGGTAATCGAGGCGCCCGGCCAGCGCATGCAGGCGAACCGGGGTCAGCCCAACGGGTGTGCTTGTCTGGCTCATGGACAAGAACTTACACCATCTGGCAAGACGGTCCGTACAGACTACAATCAGCCCTCCCCCTCTGCCGAAGGATTCACCACAATGCGGGTAGCCAGACTGACGAAGGCAGGTTTTCCGGTTCTGATCGCACTGGGCACCCTGTGCCTTGCGGCACCGGCTCAGTCAGCCGAACCCGCAAAGTGGCCAGACTACAAACTCAGCGCCCGCATCGATCCGGCCACGCATCGCTTGTCCAGCGTCGCCGAAGTCACGCTGCCGCCAGCGCTGGCCGGCCAGCCAGTGGAGTTCGTGCTCGCCGCAAATTTTGAAATCACCGCATCGAATCCGCCGGTGGAGAAGCTGCCGGAGGATGCCAGCGACAAGGTTTTTGCCGGCATCAACGGCACCAGCGAAGAGCTGGCCAATCGCCGCGGCGTCTCGGCCTGGCGGCTCCGGCTGCCGGCCGGCAGCACGACGTTCCGCATCGAGTACAGCGGACTGGTAGACATCCCGCCCACCGCGAGCGCGGAAGAATATGCGCGCAGCTTTGCCGAAACCCCCGGCATCATCAGCACCGAGGGCGTCTATCTGGCCGGGAGCACGCTCTGGTATCCGCAGCTCGCCGGCGCACAGGCCGCCGAGCTGGTCACTTACTCGCTGACAGTCAACACGCCGAAGGGCTGGCATCTGATTGCTCCGGGCAACGGCGTCTCCAGTGGCGCCGACGGGATGGCGCGCTGGGAATCGCCAAACGCGGTGGACGAGATTTCAGTCGCTGGTGGACCGCTCACGGTCTACACCGAAAATGCCGGCATGGTGGAAGCACAGGTCTACCTGCGCGAACCGGACCCGGCACTCGCCGCGAAGTATCTGGATGCGACCAGCCGTTATCTGCGCATGTACAACGAACTGCTCGGTGCCTATCCGTACCGCAAGTTCGCACTGGTCGAGAATTTCTGGGAAACGGGCTACGGCATGCCCTCCTACACGCTGCTCGGACCGCAGATCATCCGTTTCCCCTTCATCCTCACATCTTCCTATCCGCATGAAATCCTGCATAACTGGTGGGGCAACTCCGTCTATGTGGACTACGCCACCGGCAACTGGTGCGAGGGTCTCACGGCCTATCTCGCCGATCACCTGATGAAGGAGATCGAAGGCCAGGGCGCTGAATACAGGCGCGACGTGCTGAAGAAGTACCGCGACTTCGCAAGCATCAGCGCCGATTTTCCGCTGCGGGAGTTCCGCTCGCGGCACAGCGCTGCCACCGAAGCAGTCGGTTACGGCAAAACGCTGATGGGTTTCCACATGCTGCGCCAGCAGATGGGCGACGATGCCTTCCGGAAAGCGCTCAGCACTTTCTACAAGGATTACCGCGGCCAGCGGGCCAGCTTCAGCGACGTCCGCCGCGTGTTTGAAAAGGTCAGCGGCCGGGATCTGGGCCGCTTCTTTGACGAGTGGACCAACCGTACCGGTGCCGCTGACCTGCGGGTCGCCGATGTGAAGGTGACGGAAAGGAACGAGCGCTACACGGTGAGCGGCGTGATCCGTCAGCAGCAGAGCGGCGCCTATGAGCTGGAAGTGCCCGTGGTTGTCGCAACCGCTGCAGGTACGGTTATCACCAGGATCCGCAGCAGCGAGCCGGTCACACCCTTCAGCATCGAGACCGGTTCGGCGCCACGGGTCGTAGCCGTGGATCCGGCCTTCGATGTGTTCCGTATTCTCGATCCGCGCGAGACGGCACCGAGCATCGGCCAGATCTTCGGCGCCAGCGAGGTGCTTGCGGTTCTGCCCTCCGAACCATCTGCAGAAACAGAAGCGTGGCGCAACGCGCTCGGCGCCTGGCAAAGCCCGGCAAACAGGATCACGATCGTCACCGACCGCGAGATCAGGAAGCTGCCGGCCGACCGCAGCGTGTGGCTGCTAGGGCGACAGAACCGTTTCGCCGCGAAGTACTTTGGCAGCGACCCGGCTCTGGGCATGGACGTCAGCAGCAGCGGCGTGCGCATTGCCGGCAGCGAACTGCCTTTCGCCGGGCATTCACATGTACTAACGCATCGCCATCCCGACGACCCGAAACTCGCGATCGGCTGGATCACGGTTGATCCGGCTGCAGCGTTGCAGGGTCTGGTGCGCAAGCTGCCCCACTACGGCAAGTACTCCTGGCTGGCCTTTGCCGGAGATGAACCGGCGAATGTCGCCAAGGGCGAGTGGCCGACCTCCGACTCACCGCTGCTGGTGAACCTGCAAGGCAAGGGGTTGCCTGCGGCAATCGTCTTGCCAAAGCGTGCGCCGCTGGCAGAGCCGCCGGCCGCATATTCAGCGGAGCAACTCAGGCAGCACGTCGACTTTCTTGCGGCCCCCGAGCGCGAGGGTCGCGGCTTTGGCAGCGCAGGGCTTGACGCGGCCGGCGAGTACATCAAGGAACAGTTTGCCGCCGCGAAACTCCAGCCCGGCGGTGACAAGGGCAGCTACTTCCAGACCTTCACTGCGATGGGCGGCGTCGACAACAGCGAGCACCAGCTGCGCAACGTGATCGCCATACTGCCTGGCTCGGACCCGAAGCTGAAAGCCGAGATCGCACTGCTGACCGCTCACTACGATCACCTGGGCTTTGGCTGGCCCGGCGCCCGCGCGGATGCCGTCGGCAAACTGCACCCCGGTGCCGATGACAATGCGAGCGGCGTTGCGGTGCTGATCGAGATCGCGAAGCAGCTCGCGGCGCGTCCGGCCCCGCCCCGCACCATCGTGTTCATCGCCTTCAGCGGTGAAGAAGCCGGCCTGCTCGGCTCACGCTACTACGTGAGCCATCCGCTGCCGGTGCCGGTTTCGGGCATATTCGGCGTCATCAACATGGACACGGTCGGCCGGCTCGGCGACCAGCCGGTCTCGGTAATCGCTACCGAGAGTGCGCGCGAGTGGCCCTTCGTGTTCCGCGGTATCACGGCTGTCACGGGCGTGCCGACGCGCAACATCCCGGGCGCTGCGGAGTCATCGGATCAGAAGGCCTTTATCGATGCCGGCGTGCCGGGCGTACAGATCTTCTCCGGCGCCGGACTCGACTACCACCGGCCGACGGATACGCCGGACAAGATCGACGGTGCCGGCATGGTGAAGGTGGCAACTGTCGCTACCGAAGCAATTGATTACCTGGCTTCGACTGAAAAGCGACTCAGCGTGAGCAGCCCATCCGCGAGTACCGCGGCACCACCGGCCGGGTCCGACTCGCGCCGCGTCTCGGTGGGCGCCATCCCCGACTTTGCCTTCCAGGGCCCGGGCCTGCGGATTGACGGTGTGGTTCCCGGCTCTCCGGCGGAAAAGGCGGGCATGAAGACCGGAGATATCCTCACCCATCTCAACGGCAGCGAGGTAAAGGGCCTCGGCAGCTTCAACGAGTTGCTGAAGAAGCTTGCCCCGGGGGACAAGGTGGAATTGCGCTGGACACGTGCGGGAGCGGAAAAAAAGGCTACCGTGACAGTGGTCGCGCGGTAGGGCTGCGGCGAGCTTCCGGTTAAACTGCCTTCCTTTATCTGCAGCGACCGGAAACCAGACATCATGCGCTCAATCGATGGCATCGCCGCACTCGTCGGCCAGACTCCACTGCTCGAGATCCGCTATTCGTACAACGGTCAGCCGCGCCGGCTGTACGCAAAGTATGAGTTGCTCAACATGACCGGCAGCGTCAAGGACCGCATGGCCTTCTACATCATCCGCCGCGCAATAGAGCGCGGTGAGTTGCAGAATGGCGCGGTGATTGCCGAAGCCACCAGTGGCAATACAGGCATCTCGATCTCCGCCATCGGCCGCGCGCTCGGTCACCGGGTGCGCATCTATATGCCGGACTGGATGAGCTACGAACGGGTGCAGCTCATGCACAACCTCGGTGCCGAGGTGGTGCCGGTTTCCAAGGCACAGGGCGGATTCATCGGCGCCGTGAAGATGACGCAGGAATACCTGGCGGAAAATCCCAATACCTTTCTGCCGCGCCAGTTCGACAACCCCGATAATGTTGAAGCCCACGAGATCCTGACCGGCCCTGAAATCGAGGCACAGCTCGCCCAGTTTGGCGTCGCGGCGGATGCCTTTGTGGCCGGCGTCGGCACCGGCGGCACCGTCATGGGCGTTGGAAGGCATCTGCGCCGGGGTGCCCGCAAGGTGCGGGTCCACCCGCTGGAACCGGCCAACTCGCCGACGCTCAGTACCGGCAAGAAGGTTGGCTCGCACCGCATCCAGGGCATCAGCGACGAGTTCATCCCCTCCATCGTCAGGCTCAACGAACTCGACAGCGTGGTCGATGTGTGGGATGGCGATGCGATCCTGATGGCACAGGCCCTTGCGCACCGGCTCGGCCTCGGCCTCGGCATTTCATCCGGCGCCAACATCGTCGGCGCGATGAAGCTGGTGGAAGAAATGGGCCCCGACGCTGTCGTCGTCACCGTCCTCTCAGACTGCAACAAGAAATACCTGTCGACGGCGCTCGCCAACGTGGAGCCACCGCAGGAAGGCTACATCACGCCGCAGGTGCGCCTGCAGTCCTTTGCCAGTCGGCGCTAAAGGGAACGGCTACCCTTTTCACCCTTTCGTGCCCTGAATACGGCCATCGCGGATGCGGATGACGCGGTCTGCCTCCAGGGCAAAGTGATCGTCGTGAGTCACCATGACAAAGGCAGTGCCTGAGTCGCGATTCAGGCGTTTCATGAGATCGAAGACCATCCGGCCGCTCTTGCTGTCGAGGTTTCCTGTGGGTTCATCAGCGAACACAACCGCCGGATTGTTGGCCAGCGAGCGGACCACAGCCACACGTTGCTGCTGGCCACCCGACAACTGCGCTGGCCGCGCCTTGATCTTGTCGTCCAGGCCTACAGCGCCAAGCAGCTCGCGCATTCTCGATTCCTGCGTCTGCTCGAACTCCCGGCTGCGCATCCGGCAAGGCATCAATGCATTTTCGAGCACGGTGAACTCGGGCAACAGGTAATGAAACTGGAAGATGAATCCGAGTCGATCGCGCCGGACTCCGGCACGAGCAAGCTCGTCAAAGCCTGAAACGTCACGAGATTCCACGCGGATCGTACCGGCTGTAGGACGATCCAGGAGTCCCATCAGATTAAGCAGCGTGGTCTTGCCGGAACCACTACCACCAACAATCGCAACGAACTCGCCGGGCACGATCGCGCACGAAACATCGAACAGAACTGGTGTTTCAACCGCGCCGGTATAGTAGGTTTTTCCCACGCGATCGAGTTCGACAACCGGTGAAGCACTCATTCAGTTGCCCCTGATAACCTGCATCGGATCGACCTGCCCTGCGCGCCGGGCAGGAAAGAATGAGGCGACACCACCGGTCACCAGCGCAACCAGTGAAGCACCGATGAGCACCGCCGGTTCGATCTGAATCAGGAATCCGGCCCGACAGTGCGGACGCTGGCGAGCAGCTCCAGCAGGCCAACACCCAGCGGCACGCCGACCAGACAGCCAACGAGCGCCAGCAGCACACCTTCGATGACAAAGATTCTCTGGATATCAGCCGGTGTGGCGCCCATCGCCTTGAGGATGCCGATCTCGCGGTACTTGCTGGTGACCACCATGACCAGAATGCTGGCGATACCGAATCCCGAGGCAATAGTCGACATGATGAGAATGAGGTTACGCGTCTGACTCTGCGCATTCAGGGTGCGGAACAGGTTCGGGTTGTCGAGAACCCAGGATCGAACCTTGAAAGGCAGGCCGGGTGCGATCTTCTGCGCAACCTGTTCAGCTGTATACAGATCGGCAAGCTTGATTCCGAATGAGCTGATCGAACCGGATAAGCCCAGCAATGACTGCCCGTCCCGCAAGCTGACAAACACCAGCCCGTCGTCGATCTGGCCAAAACCGGTGTTGTGGATGCCGGCAACCGTGAAATTGAGCGCAACCCCTTCCGGCCCGGTCAGGCGCACCTTGTCACGCAGCTTGACGCCGAAATCAGCGGCCAGCTTGCTGCCCATCACCACATCACCGGAATTCATGGCGAGGAACCGGCCTTCAACCAGATTCTTCTCGATCTCGACGATACCGTTGTGCCGCGCTGGCAGTACACCGAGGATACGCACTGACTGGCGACGCGAACCACGGTTCATGAATACCTGACCGGACACCAGCGGAGAAACAGCGGTGATGGCCGGATCGGCGTGATCCAGATAGGGCATCCAGAGCTGCCAGTCCTCGATACGCTCAAGCCCTCTGGGCAGATTCACCACCTCGCCGACATACAGTTTGCCGGACTGGTCATCCGGGGCCGGGAGGTTCCACGCGCCCAGCGGTGTTCTTTCGGGCGGCTCAACGGTGATATGCGGCAGGGAACCGGTCGTGTTCTGCACGATACGCGTCTGCGTACCGCTGATGATCGTCCACAGATAGATGATGAGCAGTACGCTGATTGCAACGACGCCGATGGTCAGCAGCGACTGACTGATGCTGTAGCGCAAGTGGCGAAAGGCCACAGACCACATGAAATAGCTCAACATCAGCGGCGCGCCACTCCGCTTGCCTGCCGCCCTTCATCTGGTGCGGCATCGGCCTGAACAACCGGGCGGACCACCTGGTCTGGTGTAAAACCGAACTGCGAGCGTAGCACCCGGGCTTTGTCCGGCAGATCCAGCACAGCCACCCAGTCAGGGTTACGGCCGATGATGCGCACAGGCTTCCGCTCGATTACGCCGTCGGCGCTTACCGCCAGCACGAAAGGCGGGCTGGCCTGCAGCGCAACGGCACTGACCGGCAGCGCAAGCGACTGGTCGGCGCGCCGCACTTCGATGCTGACATCGACAGTCATATTTGGCAGCACGAAATCAGGCAACTCCTGCGGAGTGATCTTCAGGCGCACGACGCCCCGCTCGCTGTCAATAAACGGCCCGACCTGGGTAAGCGTGCCGAAAAACGGCTGCTCGGGATATGCAGGCACAAAGATGGTTACCGGCTGACCCGCTTTCAGCTTGCCCAGGTTGTTCTCGTCTGTTTCCACCTCGATCTCTGTGCTGGCCATTTCCGAGATCCGGAACCAGCCCTGTGCGGCGGAGACGGGCGTACCGGGATCGACGAGCCGCTCTGTAATCACGCCGCCAAACGGTGCGCGAACCTCGCGACGGTCAAAATCAGGACGGACGCGCTGTACCTCTGCCGCTGCTTCGCGAAATCCGGCACGTGCGGCGTCAGCACGCGCCGACTGCACACGTACATCGGCAGCCGCACGCTCGACTTCTGCAACGGAAACCTGATTCCGTGCAACAAGCGGCTGCAGGCGCTCAAGGTCCTGCTGATATTTTTCGAGCGCGGCCTCCTCGGCACGCAGATTCTTTTGTGCCACGTCCAATGCGGCACGCGACGCCGCCAGACGTGCTGTCGTCTCGCCAGCCGTCAAGCGGCCGAGCAAATCGCCCTTGCGCACCAGCGCCCCTTCATCGACCGCCAGACTTTCGACGATACCGGAGGACTCCGCACCCACCTGCGTCTCGCGTATCGCCTGCAACCGGCCGGTTGCGACCACTACTTCCACGACGTCGCGCCGGACGGGAGATATGACCTCCGCCTGATCAGGGCGGCGGAGCAGCCACAACCCCGCCAGAATGACCACGGCGACAACTGCAAGCTGGACAAGCTTTCGGACAGATATTTTCATTGCTTCCTCAGGGAGTCGCAGCAGACGGGTTTTGCAGCCCGGCAAGCCGGTCCAGATAGGTCTGCATGTCAGGTATGGCAGTAACGCCGGCAGGAATATCCTGCGCAGCCATCATCGCCGCTGCATGACCCGCGACCCATATTTCGGTCGTAAGCGGAACCTGCGTACGGAGATCTGCCAGCTGCCCTACGGCATCGATCACGTCTGATTGCACCACCAGGCTCAGCGCAACCACATCTACCGGGCGGTTTGCACAAAATCGGGCGATCTCGGCGGCGGGCAAATCCGGCCCAAGGTAGATGCAGCGAAAGCCGCGACTCGCAGCGAGCACGGCGCCCATCAGTCCGCCCATCTCGTGGCGCTCGCCAGTCAGCGTGGTGAACAAAATGACCGGCCCGTGTGCATCCGCGAGGTAGCGATCGAGCGCATAGGACAACTGCCGCCGGACCACCCCCGAAATCATGTGCTCCTGCGCAACCGACAGCTTGCCCCAATGCCAGCGCGTACCCGTCTCGCGCAATACCGGCGAAAGGACCTCACGAATATAGATCAACGGGTCCAGTTTGCTTATAGCCGAGGCAATGAGTTCCTCGCAGGCCGGGATATCGTAGGCCTCAGCCGCGGCAATGATCCGGGGCACGAGCTTGTCTGGCGACGGTTCCATACTGTTTCCTTTCGACCGGAGGACCGGAAAGGATTCGCCGCCGGGGCTTTAGGTGACGCTACCCTTTTCAGTCAGCGGTGGTCACGTCCTCATAGATTTCATGCGAGTGCGCCGGCAGCAGGTGTGGAAAAAGCTGCACGTTTCGCGCTTTGGATGCACCGCGCGAGAAGGCAATCCGGTCAGCAACACTGTCCCACTTTTCGACGATGACAAACTGCACACCCTGCGGGCCATCTTCATGATGGGGGTGGGCGGCAAGTTCGGCAGCCGGCGTGACGCGCCGGACTTCAGCTTCCACGGTACCCGACCGGGCGCGATAGACATTGCGGCCGTGAAAGCCCTTGGCCTCACGCATGAGGGGTTCAAGTTCCTGATAGAACCTGGACACTTCGAGTTCGTGGCCGGGCCTGGCCAGCAGCGTAGCGATATAGGTCACCATCTCAGTCATTCTCCGGCTGGGAGCGCCTTGGGGCGCGTTATTTTATAGACGCAAAGCGTAATGCTGTCTGCAACTGTGCGAAAATGCAAACCTCGCGACAATGGTCAGGACCACCGATGCCGAGCATCCTCATCACTGGTACCAATCGCGGCATCGGACTCGAATTTGTACGGCAGTATGCGGGCGTCGGCTGGCAGATCATCGCGACCTGCCGCGATCCGGCAGCGGCGACAGAACTCCGCGCGCTCGCGCAGGCGGAACCGCGCATCAGGATCGAAGCGCTGGACCTCAGCAGCCCGGCATCCATCGACGAACTCGTCAGCCGCCTGGGTACCGGCCTCGCGCTGGATGTGCTGCTGCATAACGCCGCGTTGCTCGGCCCGGGTGGCCCGCAGATTCTCGGTGCATGGCAAGACAGCGCTTTTCTGGATGCATACCGGGCCAACGCGCTGGGACCGGCACTGCTGACCCAGGCGCTGCTGCCGCTGGTCGAGGCCGGCAGCCAGAAAAAAATCATCTTTCTCGGTAGCGCCGCCGGCTCGATTGGCCTGCTGCAGCCACCGGCAAACCTGTATGCCTATCGCGCCAGCAAGGCGGCCCTGCACCTGATCGCAAGAAATCTCGCCCTGGATCTGAAAGCCCGCGAGCTGATCGTCGGGCTCGTCAACCCGGGTCTCGTGGATACGCGTGGCCTGCTTGACCTGGCCGTTGACGATCCCGGACCGCCCGACCTGCAACACCTCGTCAAGCTGGTGCGCGCCGGTGTAATCCCGCTGATCCGTTCCGCACCCAGCGTGACCGGCATGCGCATATTGATTGACGGCTGGACCCTTGAACGATCGGGGCAATTCCTCAATTATGACGGCCAGCCCCTGCCCTGGTAGCAACCGACACTGAGGAGCGATCATGCTGCGCGACAAACTGCTGCTGCTCAAACCGGGTTTCATGGACCAGGATCAGGGTCCCTGCTACTGCCCGGCCTGCGCCACTCTCGAAGGCCTGCTCGGTTTTTATCCGCAGCTGCGCGATGCACTCGATGTCCGGCACCTCGATTTTCCGCGCCCTCGCGCTGAGGTGATTGCGGAAATCGGCACGGAGAATCAGGGCCTGCCGGCACTGGTGCTGTATGCCCCTGTACCAGACGATGCGCTGCGCGATCTGGATGTCAGGGAGTGGAACGGACGGCGCTTTCTGACAAGCCCCACCGACATCGGCCGCTATCTGGCCCGTACGCACGGTATAGGCGAACCGCACTGAAAACCGGGCTCGCCGCGTCGGCGCGGGCTATTGGTCGCTGAAACGCCGGGTAATGTCGGCATAGGCATCGATGCGCCGGTCACGCAGAAATGGCCAGCCAATACGAAATGCTTCGATCTCGTCCAGATCGAGTTCCAGTTCGATGATCGCCTCGCTATCAGCGGGACCCCGTGCGAGCACGCGGCCATCGGGGGCCACTGCAAAACTCTGCCCCCAGAATTCGATACCGCCCTCGCCCGCCGGATCCGGCTCGAAACCGGTACGGTTGATGGCCAGCACAAAGCAGCCGTTGGCGATCGCATGCGCCCGCTGCGCCGTTTCCCAGGCTGCATGCTGGCGCTCACCGACCCTGGCCTTTTCTTCCGGGTGCCAGCCGATCGCTGTCGGGTAGATCAGTATCTCCGCACCCTTCAGTGCCGTCAGCCGCGCCGCTTCCGGATACCACTGGTCCCAGCAGATCAGTACGCCGAGCTTCGCGGTCTCAGCAGTGAAGGTCTGGAAGCCGAGATCGCCGGGTGTGAAATAGTATTTTTCGTAGTAGCGCGGATCGTCGGGGATATGCATCTTGCGGTACTTCCCCGCATAGCCTTTGCGCCCGTCGAGCACGGCTGCCGTGTTGTGATACAGCCCCGCGGTACGGCGCTCGAACAGGCTGATGACGATCGAGGCGTCAAACTCGGCTGCCAGCGCAGCAAAAGCCTCCGTCGACGGCCCCGGCACGGGTTCGGCCAGCGCGAAGTGCGCGCTGTCCTCGCTCTGGCAGAAGTAGCGGCTCTGAAACAGCTCCGGCAGACAGATCAGCTTCGCCCCGTTCTGCGCGGCCTTGCGCGTCATTTCCAGCGCATGTTTGAGATTGGCCTGCGGCTCTGCCGCGCAGTGCATCTGGATCAGGGCAACCGGAAGTTTTTGCCGCGCGCTCATCCCTGCACCCGCTCCCTGGCAGCAGACTGCTGCCCACTGGGGGCATCGCAGTAGGTTGTGCCATTGAAGCAGGCCACATACTGCGCAAGGATTTCCATGCCCATGGTAGGCCGGACCTGCCCCGCATCAATCTTGCGCTTGACGATATCGCTCATGCGCCGACTCAGATCATTCGGGAAATACTGCACCTGCGCCAGCATCTCATGCACAGTCGCACCGGGGATGATCCGCTCGATCCAGAAATTGTCGGGTTCTTCGGCATCGGCATACACATGCACTTCCGGAACGCGGCCGAACAGGTTGTGTGTATCACCCATGATGTCCTGATAAGCGCCCATCAGGAAAAAGCCAAGATAGTAGGGCCGGCCATCAACAAGTGAATGAACGGGCAGGAAACTCTTGTCGTCCAGCGCCGAAATGTAATGACTGACCTTGCCGTCTGAATCACAGGTGAGATCGACCAGCACGGCACGACGCTCGGGCTTCTCGTCCAGCCGGTCGATCGGAATGATCGGAAATGACTGGTCGATAGCCCAGTGATCGAGAATCGACTGGAACACGGAAAAATCACAGAGGTAGCGGTCAGTCAGTTTCTCTTCCAGTTCGAGCACTTCGGCAGGCGTCGGGTCGATTTCAGCCGGACGCAGGCGCGCGAGAAGTTCCCGGGCGATCGACCAGTACAGCTCTTCGACCACCGCGAGCTGGTCCAGCTCCAGGTAGCCCAGACTGAACAGGGTATGGGCCTCGATCCGCACTTCCTCGATATCGTGGTAGGCCTCAATCAGCTCGTCAGGCGCACGATCCGGATTACGCACATTCTCAAGGATCTTCTTCAGTGACTCGATCGCAGCATGTGTCCCGGCCGGCAATTCACGCCGGTCAGCACCATTGCGGCGATGACCTTCCAGTACCGGCACGAGCAGTACGGAGTGATGCGCGGTAATCGCGCGGCCACTTTCGGAAACGATTATCGGCGTCGGGACTTCCTGGGCATCGCAGACCTCCTTGATCGCAAACACGACCGCGTTCGCGTACTCCTGAAGTCCGTAGTTCACGCCCGCTTCGCCGCGCGCATGACCGGCACCGTAGCTCACACCAAGACCGCCACCGATATCGATGTACTTGATGCCGATGCCCCGCCTGATGAGCGAGGCGTAGATCTGCGTGATTTCCTTGAGAGCGCGCTTTAGCACCTGGATGTCGATGATCTGGCTGCCGATGTGAAAATGCAGCAAGGCCAGCGCTTCAGGCTTGCCGCGCCGCTCGAGTTCGGCAACCAGCCGTACCAGCTCGGGCACCGACAGACCGAACTTTGAACGCGCCCCACCCGACTCGGACCAGCGACCCGAACCGCGCGTGGCAAGGCGCACCCGCACACCGAGCCTGGGCGTCAGGCCATGAGCATCAGCCACCTCGAGCAGCGTCTCGAATTCCGAATACTTCTCCATGACCGGAACGACGTTGAGACCGAGCCGCTGGGAGGACAGGATCAGCGACAGCATGGTGCGGTCCTTGACCCCGTTGCAGACCAGAAGCATGCCTTCCTCGGTCAGGTGCGGCAGACAGGCGATCAGCTCACCCTTCGAACCGCACTCGAGTCCCATGCCATATTTCCGGCCGGCATCGAGCACTTCCTCGACCACCTCGTGCAGCTGATTGACCTTGATCGGATACACACCGTTGTAGCGGTTGCCGTAGTGCGCTTCCTCGATCGCCGTTGCGAAGGCTTCGTTGAGCATGCGTACACGCGCCTGCAGGACGTCCTGAAAGCGGACCAGCACCGGGGCACCGACGGCACGCCGTTCGAGTTCCTCGATCAGCTTGACGAAATCGATGGACAGCCGTTCGTCACCGAAAGGCCGCACCGATGCATGGCCCTGCTCATTGATCGTAAAAAAGGAATCGCCCCAGGACTCCACGCGATACAGCTCGGCAGACGCTTCAGGCGTCCAGCCATTCTGCTCGCTGGCGGCAGACGGCTCACGGATCGGGGGTACAGCGCTATCGGCCACTTCAGCTGACACTCCGGTTATTCGCCCAGTACGCAGGCGAAGATCAATGGGGCGACGATGGTCGCGTCGGACTCGATGATAAACTTCGGGGTGTCTGCAGACAGTTTGCCCCAGGTTATCTTTTCGTTGGGCACTGCGCCGGAATACGAGCCATAGCTCGTGGTGGAATCGCTGATCTGGCAGAAGTAGCCCCAGCGCGGAATATCGCGGATCTGCAGATCCTGCTCGATCATCGGCACCACGCAGATCGGGAAGTCGCCGGCGATACCGCCGCCGATCTGGAAAAAGCCGATCGAATGCTGGTGGCACTCGGACTGATACCAGCGCGCCAGTTCGATCATATACTCGATACCGGTACGCACCGTATGCACATTCTTTATGGCACCGGTGATCACGTGTGAACTGTAGATATTGCCTAGCGTCGAGTCTTCCCAGCCCGGCACAAATATCGGCAGGTTCTTTTCGCAGGCTGCGAGCAGCCAGCTGTCTTTCGGATCAATCTGGTAATACTGCTTCAGCACACCGGAACGCAGGATGCGGTAGAAGAACTCGTGAGGAAAATAGCGCTCACCGCTCTGGTCAGCGCGGGTCCATTCGTCCAGCACCGCGTGTTCGATCCGCCGGATCGCCTCTTCCTCGGGAATGCAGGTATCCGTCACCCGGTTCAGATGGCGGGCGAGCAGCGCCTCTTCGTCCGCCGCTGTCAGGTGCCGGTACTGCGGAATCCGCACATAGTGATCGTGCGCGACGAGGTTGAACACGTCTTCCTCAAGGTTGGCACCCGTGCAGCAGATGGCGTGTACCTTGCCACGGCGGATCATCTCGGCCAGCGACAGGCCGAGTTCGCCGGTACTCATGGCCCCGGCCAGCGTCATGAACATCAGTCCGCCAGCATCCAGATGCTGGCCATAGGCGTCGGCGGCATCGATCAGCGCCGCGCTGTTGAAGTGCCGGAAATGATGATGAACAAACCTGCTGATTTCAGCCATAGGTACCAACCATTGAGTGGGAACGTAACAGCCCCGGGAGTCCCGGCTGTGCGGAGGGCGAAAGAATAAGGTCTAGGGGCACCGGGAACAACCGGAAATTTGCGCTGGTCCGCAAGGGGGCCAGCCGGATCCGCCCACAGGCCCGAATTACTCCGGCGCTACGGGCACCTGCTGGGTCAGGCAGTGGAAGGTACCGAGACCCACCACCACCTCGCGACAGTCCAGGCTGACGATCCGCCGGCCGGGGAAGCAGCGGGCCAGGATCGCCGCAGCTTCCTCATCAGCCGGACAGTCGAAAGTCGGCAACAAAACCACCCGGTTGCCCACGTAGAAATTCGCATAGCTCGCCGGCAGGCGCTCCATGCCGCGCCATAGGGGCGCGGGCATGGGCAGCTCGATGACCCGCAGCGGCCGGCCATCAGGCAGACGGACCGAGGCCAGGCGCTCACGGTTTTCCTGCAGGGGCACGTAGTTCGGATCCGCCGGGTTCTGCTCCACGACAGTAACCACCTGGTCGTCGGCAACAAAGCGCGTCAGGTCATCGATATGACCGTCGGTATCATCACCCACGATCCCATCGCCCAGCCAGATCACCTGCCAGACGCCGAAAGACACCTTCAGGCGTGCTTCTATCGTGGCCTTGTCAAGCCCCGGATTCCGGTTTTCATTCAGCAGGCACTGCTCGGTAGTCAGCATCGAGCCTTTGCCGTTCACATCGATCGAGCCGCCTTCGAGCACCATCGGTATGTGCTTTACGGGAATACCCAGCGCCTCGGCCATACGCCCGGGGATCGCGTTGTCCAGATCGTAGGGCGGATACTTGCCGCCCCAGGCGTTGTATTCGAAATTCAGGGCCAGCAGCCGGTCCCCATCGGATGCATTGCGCGTCACGAAGATAGCGCCGTGATCCCGGCACCAGGCATCGTTGGTGGGGAACTGATGGATGATCACGCGCTCCGGCGGCACCCGTCCCGCCAGCAGCTTTTGTACATGATAGCCATGGTCTGCATCGCGGACATTGATACGCACCAGTTCGCTGCCCGCGAGCGCGCCCACCGCCTCGGCCATGGTGCGCTCAACGCCCGGCAGGTGACCAGGCCAGGTGCCCGTGTTATGCGGCCACGAAATCCACGTTGCCTGATGCGGCGACCACTCTGCCGGCATGCGATAACCGGCAGCGTCCTGCAAATCACCTTCCATGGTGCAGCTTCCCGTCTGGCAAGTACCGGAACTCAGGCGGTGCGGATCGACAATACCGGGCAGGCAGCATGGCGCAGCACGGCTTCGGTGGTACTGCCAAGCAACAGATGCTTCACACCGCTGTAACCGTGCGTGGTCATGATTACCATCTTCGCGTTATGCGCACCGGCATAGCTGACGATCTCGTCGGACGGGCGGCCCACAAGCACCGCAGCTTTGGCGGTCATGCCCAGTGCCGCGATGCTGTCGCGGACAAAAGCGTCGAGACGGGTGCGCGCCGACGTGGTGAGTTCTTCGATGGACGGGATCGGTACCGGCCCCATATCCAGCGTGGCATAGATCTGAGGCTCTTCGACCACATAGACGCAATGCACTTCGGCTTTCAGTTGTTCAGCCATCTGCTGAACCCAGCTGACAGCCGATTTAGACCGTGGTGAGAAGTCCGTCGGGAACACGATGACGTTTTTTGCGGCCATGAAGCGAATCTCCCTGCATGCGGGTTGAACACACTCAACTCTTATTTAGCAGTATGTGCCATGCAAGGGAATACGTACAAACGGATAGCTGCACCCGGACATATCCGGCCGGGTGCAGCGCACCTGCGATTATCAGTGACCGCGGCGTCCCCGGTCATCGTGCCGGTCGTCGCGCCAGCTGTCGCGCCAGTCGTCGTGCCGGCTGTCGCGCCGGTCGTCGTATCGACGTTCATGACGATGATCCCGGCGATGCTTGCCCGCCCAATAGGGCCGGCCATATGCGGGCGGCGGAGCGTAGCTGTATACGGGAGCCGGATACCAGGCAACCGGTGGCGGACCGAGATAACCCCCGCCCCAGATGACATCCACGCCGAGCCGGACAGTGGGATCAGTATGTCCGGCCTCCGCGACTGAGGCAAAGGCCAGGCCGGACATCAGGGTGGCCGCAAGCATACTTTTGTACAACATGAGATCTGACCTCGGTACTGGTGGATTGATGACGGACTCAGGATATGCAGGTGCGCTGAATAAGAACTGAATCAATATCAGCCCCGTGATCCTGAGTACCACCGCACAGCGTCGGAATGCCGGGACGGGCAGACTGCTGCCATTCCGGTCTGTGTCTCTGCAAAGGACAGCTTTGATGACTTCGAATGCCGAGCTGTTTCGCTTCCTGCAGAAGCTGGTTAACGACATGTATGAGGACCTGGAACTGCCAGGCTTTCCGGATGTCGTGGTTCGCCTGCAGCAGACCCTGGCCGATGAAAAAAGCAACGCGCGCGATATCGTCCGCCTGGTGAGCTCCGATCCGGCGCTCAGCGCCAAGTTGCTGCAACTGGCGAATTCTGCCGCCTTCAAGCCCGGTGACCGCGACATCAGCGATCTCAAGGCAGCCGTCACGGTACTCGGCTTCAGCCTGGTGCGCGGCACCGCCACCTCATTTGCCATGCGCCAGATGGAGCAGCAGGCGTGGCTGCTACCTCTGAAACCGCATCTGCAGCGGATCTGGCAGGACAGCACCGGCGTGGCCGCCATCTGTTATGTCGGCGCCCGCCATATAGCCGGCATGCGTCCGGACGAGGCGCTTGCGGCAGGCCTGTTTCACCAGATCGGCACCCTGTATGTGCTGACCAGAGCGCATCGAGAGGGCATCGCGATCGGCGATACCACCGAATGGACTGCGACGATCGCCGACTGGACGCCGACTATCGCACGGGCAATCCTGGAAAACTGGCGCGTACCCGAACATCTCACTGACGCGGTAGAGCATCAGGACGCGCTGGGCCGTGAAGATCCGGGTGAGCTGTCCTTGCTGGGGCGCCTGCTGGCTGCCGCGAAACTCTATCAGCAGATGCAGAGCCCGCAGGGTGATCACACCCAGGCACAGGCAGTACTCGCCAATGTGAAGTTCGGTACGCAGCCCTTTCTGGAAATGACGCAGTCTGCCCGCGACGAGATCGAAGCGGTACGGCGCGTGATCGGCCAGTAATCAGTAAGAAGCGAGCGGCTCGCGGGACAGACGCGTGAGCTGCGTTGCTGCACCGTCCCGGCCGTAAATATCCACGCCAGGCTGACCACCGCGAAGTATGTTCAGCGCGCCTTCGATACGCCGGCGCTGGCCGCGAATCATCAGGCCATTGGCCTCGTTCTGCTGACGGCACTCTGCCGCCAGTTTATGCAGCTGCTCCAGGGCCGAAGCCGTACCGGCCTGGTCGAGGTCGGGATTTTCCTGCAACAGAGTCTGTCGCTGCTGGCCGAGACTGGCCGCGCGCGCAACCGCTTCCGCTTTGCTACTGCTGATGGCGAGCAGGACACCAGCATCACGCCGGAGCAATGCCGCGTTTTCACGGCCGAGTATTTCCAGTACGCCGCGAACGGCGACCACTTCTTCGGCGACGAGATCGTGCAGACGGATCATCAGGGATGTACTGTCGGACATGGGGAAAATGTTCAGGCCAGATCGCGTTCGAAGCGCATCAGCCGGTCAGCAACACGGTTGGCATCCATCTTCCAGGCGCCTGATTCGACGCGCTGACGGACAGCTTCCACCCGGGCACGATCGACGTCCGGAATGCTGGCGAGCCGCGTCTCGATCTGCTTGAGGCTGGTTGCGGTGTGCGTCAGCTGTACGTCGTCAGTGGACGTCGACTCCGGTTTTCGGCTCGGCCGGGCACTCTCGCCACGCTCGATGGCACGGAGCCGGGTAGTGCTTATGTCTACTCCGCCCCGGCCGTAACCGTTGATCTTGTCCGCCATACGCCGTACTCCTGAGCAAAATGAGCCCTGTGGTCCTTATCGGCACGGGTGCCGGGAAACTTTAGGGCCTGAATGAGATGAATTAACGCAACAGTACCTCGACCGTCCGCTCGGACCGGACGATCGCCTGCACGGTCTTGCCGGACGAGCCATTCTGGACCTCGATCAGCTGCCCAAGCGTCCCGTCAGCCTTGGCCACCCCGGCAACGCGGACCGCAAAGCCGCCAGCCAGAGCCTCGAGCATCACTTGCTGGCCACGTCGCACCAGCAGCGGCGCATCGAGCAAGGCCGCGCTGAGCGGCGCCCCTGCTTCCAGTGGCCGTCGCAATTTTTGACCAACCACCTGGGCGGGGTCAGTAACCGCTCCGTAACCGGAGACGCCAGGGCCAAGTTTCGCCAGTCGAACGTCGGCCGGCGCCAATATCGTGTCACGCGTCAAGGATCTGGCAGCAACCACGACCGGCCGGGATGATTCAATCTGCACGGGCAAATACAACCGCCAGGGCCGGTTCCCGCTGCAGCTCACTTCGACGGTCAGGCGACCGGCAAGCCGGGTACCGGATGGCAGCACCGCCTTCAACGGCTCCTCACAGCGCGGCAACTGCAGGCGCGGATCAGGCGAATCGGCCACAACGTCAATGGTTCCGGCGGTGTCGGCAGCCGCACTGCGCACGGCTTTCGCAGCCGCATCACGGATCTCGCCATGCGACTGCCAGCGGCCTGTATCCGCATGAACCGGAAGCGACAGGAGCTCGCATAACAACAGTACAAGTCCGCAGAGGGAAACAGCTGTGCAGGTGTTTGGATATCTCATGGCCTGTGTTTTGCAAGATCCGTGCCTGCTTACGCGCACACCGCCGAGCCGGTCGCTGCGGCAACAACCTGCCGCTGATCTGGCGATTGCTTGCCGCTGACCTGCCGCATTCCGCTCCCACCCGACACCCGGGCAGAGCTGGCACGTGGCTTGCATAGACCTCTGCAAAGATTTTGCGGAGACGCGCATGGCTCTGAACATCAACACGCAACTCGACCTGAACGCCAGGGCACTCGGCATTGCCAACCAGCGCCTTGAGCTGCTGGCCGACAACGTCGCGAATGCCGATACGCCGGGCTACAAGGCACGCGATATCGATTTCCGTACCGCCATGCAGAGCGCTGGCAGCGGCGGTGACCTGGGCCTCAAGGCAACCCGCAAGGGACATATGCAGCTCGACGGCATCGCAGGCCCGAACACTGCAACGCCCCTGTACCGGGTACCCGACCAACCCTCGCTCGACGGCAACACAGTGGACTCACAGCGGGAAAATGCCGCTATCGCCGAGACCTCGGTGCGCTATCAGGCGAGTCTCACCTTCCTTTCAGCGCAGATCCGCAGCCTGCGCGAAGCCATCAATGGAGGACGCTGATCATGAGCATGTTCCGGATCTTTGACATTTCAGGCTCGGCGATGAGTGCGCAGTCCGTACGACTGAATACCACCGCCAGCAACCTGGCCAACGCCAACACGGTGGCCAGTTCGGCAGATGCTGCCTACCGCTCACGTCAGCCGGTCTTTCAGACTGTGATGAACAACAGCGCTGGCGCCGCAGCACCGGAAAGTGCCGGCGTGCGTGTGGCGGGTATCGTCGAAACCAGCGCGGAGCCAGCCAGGCTTTATGACCCGGGAAACCCGATGGCCGACAAGGATGGCTACATCTATATGTCGAACGTCAATCCGGTCGACGAGCTCGTCAACATGATTTCTGCCTCGCGCTCCTACCAGAGCAACGTCGAGGTACTGAACACCTCCAAGGAACTGCTGATGCGCACCCTGAGCATTGGCCAATAGCCATGCAATCACTCATTAAAGGAGTAAGCGGACGATGACCGGAATAAGCGGTACCGATTCCCTGCTGTCCAGCCTGCAATCCACGCCGGCCACGACGCGGAAAGATTCCAAGAGCCTCGGTCAGGAAGATTTCCTGGCCCTGATGGTCACGCAACTGCAGAGCCAGGATCCGCTGAAGCCCATGGACAACGGTGAGTTCATCGGCCAGATGGCGCAGTTCAGCACCGTCACCGGTATCGCGGACATGAACAAGTCGCTCGGTGCGCTGACGGATGCCTACAATTCCGGCCAGGCACTGCAGGCCGCCTCGATGGTCGGCCGCACGATCCTTACGGAAGACAGTTCCGCATCGCTGGCGCTCGGCAAACCGCTGACCGGCGCAGTCGAACTGCCCTACGCAACACAGGCGGGGAAGGTCCGTATCTACAGCGACTCGGGCCAGCTCGTGCGCGAGCTGCCGCTCGGTCCGCAGGATGCCGGCATCAGCAACTTCAGCTGGGACGGCACCCTGGCCAACGGCCAGACCGCACCGGCCGGCCGCTACTTGATCACTGCGGCGATAGAAAGCCGCAGCGGCGATACGGCGCTGACCACCTACGTCGCGTCAAAGGTTTCGAGCGTAACGCTATCCGGTAACGGCAGCGGCACACAGCTGCGCACCGATACCGGCGCAAACGTCAGCCTGTCACAGATCAAGGCAGTCATGTAGACGCCACACGCGTCTGCATCCATCAGTATTTTGAACGGAGATAGAACATGTCATTCCAGGTAGCACTCAGCGGTCTCAATGCAGCCTCCACAGACCTGCAGATCACATCGAACAACATCGCCAACGCCAACACCAACGGCTTCAAGACCTCGCGTGGCGAGTTTGCCGATGTGTACTCCGGCGATGCGGTCGGCATCGGCAACGGTGTGCGGCTCAGCGATGTCCGGCAGGAATTCACCCAGGGCAACGTTGAGATCACCTCACGCCAGCTCGATCTCGCCATCAGCGGAAACGGATTCTTTATCACCAGTGACAACGGCAGCCTGCTGTATTCGCGAGTCGGCGCCTTCGGGCTCGACGCCAACGGCGTCGTACAGAACGCCGAGGGCGAGCGGCTGCAGGTATATCCGCCGGTTGCGGGTACCGCCGGTTTCAACACCGGTGCCCTGTCCGATTTGCGCATCGCCACAGACACCTCGCCGCCGATCGCGAGCACGCGGGTCGAAATGGGGATCAACCTGCCGGCCAATGCCACGGTCCCGGTCGTATCGCCTTTCGATCCGAACGATCCGCTGACCTACAACCAAAGCACCTCGACCATCCTGTTCGACTCGCTCGGCGTGTCGCACACCGCCAGTTACTTTTTCAGCAAGACCGCTCCCGGCTGGAATGTGGACATGACCTTTGACGGCGCCACGGTTGGCACCGCACAGCCGTTTACCTTTGACTCGACCGGCGCGATAGCAACGCCTGCCGGCGGCAACGTTACATTCCCCGCCGTAACACCCACCAATGGTGCGAACCCGCTGACCGTCGGTCTCGCGCTGGGCAAATCGACGCAGTACGGCGCCGACTTCACGGTGAACAGCCTCAATCCGGATGGACAGGCGGCGGGCCGCCTGCGTGGCATTGAAATCAGCCCAACCGGCGTGATCTTCGCGCGTTTCTCGAATGGCGAGTCCGAGTCGCTGGGCAAGGTCGCCCTGGCGAACTTCTCCAACCCGGAAGGCCTGCAAAAGATCAGCGATACCTCGTTTCAGGAAACTTTCGGCTCCGGTGTAGCCCAGCGCGGTGAGGCCACCGAGTCCAACTTCGGCCTGCTGCAGTCCGGTGCCCTTGAGTCATCGAACGTCGATCTGACCGAGCAGCTGGTCCGCCTGATCACCGCGCAGCGCCTCTTCCAGGCCAACGCACAGGTGATCTCCACCGAAGATTCGGTAACGCAGACCATCATCAACATCCGTTAAGCAGAT
Source organism: uncultured Chromatiaceae bacterium (assembly GCA_964371995.1). Taxonomy (GTDB): domain Bacteria; phylum Pseudomonadota; class Gammaproteobacteria; order Steroidobacterales; genus SHZI01. The sequence continues at coordinate 22,267 of CAYJPG010000026.1, forward strand.
AACTCATGGACAGAATGATCTATGTGGCGATGTCGGCGGCCCGTGATGCACAACGGGCCCAGACCATCACCAGCCACAACATCGCGAACATCTCGACCAACGGGTTTCGCGCCATACACAGCGCGCTCGACAGCGCGCCGATTCCGGGCCAGGGATTTCCCTCGCGCGTGAATACCGTGGCGCAGCCCGAGGTCTGGAGCGCATCCCAGGGCGCAAGTCTCGCCACCGGGCGCGATCTCGATGTGGCGATCCAGGGTCCGGGCTGGCTGGCGGTACAGGGACCAGACGGCGAAGAGGCTTACACCCGTGCCGGCAATCTGCGCGTCAATCCGAACGGACTGCTGGAGAACGCCAACGGCCGGCTGGTCCTCGGCAACGGTGGTCCAATCAGCCTGCCGCCCTTCGAGAAGATCGTTCTGGGCGATGACGGACAGATCTCGATCATTCCACAGGGCCAGAGCGCTGAATCGCTGGCACAGGTAGACCGGCTGCGACTGGTCAACCCGCCGGCAGAGAACCTGGTGCGCAGCGGCGATGCCATGTTCAGCCTGCGCGATGGCAGCCGGGCCGCTGTCGATCCCGCCGTACGCATCGCCGGCGGCCAGCTCGAGCAGAGCAACGTGAACCCGGCCGGTGCACTGGCCGACATGATCGAAATGTCACGGCATTACGAGATGACGATCCGTGCGATGAATACCGCCGAAGAAACCGACGCCGCGAGCACGCGGCTCATCCGGCTCAACGGCTAGAACATTCTGTAGTTTTTTGGAGTAGCTGAAATGGAATCACTCTGGGTTGCCAAGACCGGACTTGATGCGCAGCAGACGCGCATGACGGTCGTCGCCAACAATCTGGCCAACGTGAACACGAATGGCTTCAAACGAGGTCGTGCGACATTCGAGGATCTGCTCTACCAGAACGTCTCACAGGCTGGCGGTGCCACCTCCCAGAATACGGAAAGCCCGACCGGTCTCAGCCTCGGCACCGGCGTACGGGTAGTCGCCACTGAAAAGAATTTCTCGCAGGGATCGGCCCTGAACACGGGCAACACGCTCGACGTAATGATCCAGGGTCGTGGCTTTCTGCAGGTGCTCCAGCCCGACGGCAGCCTCGCATACACTCGCGACGGCTCATTCAAGGTCGATTCCGACGGCCGGCTGGTGACCGCCAACGGCTATGAAATCCAGCCCTCGATCACCATTCCCAGCGACGCGCAGGCGCTGACCATCGGACTGGATGGCACTGTGCAGGCGACGCTGCCTGGCCAGACCCAGCCGACCAGCCTCGGCACGCTGCAGCTTGCCGACTTCATCAATTCAGCGGGCCTGCAGGCGAAGGGGCAAAACCTTTACATCGAAACGGCAGCCAGCGGTTCGCCGCAGGTTTCGGATCCGGGTCAGCAGGGTGTCGGCTCGCTGGTTCAGGGCTCGCTCGAGACCTCGAACGTCAACGTGGTCGAGGAACTGGTGAGCATGATTGAAACACAGCGCGCCTACGAGATGAACTCCAAGGCCGTCTCGACCAGCGACCAGATGCTCCAGTACCTGAACAACAACCTGTAACCCGACAAGGCCGCAATCATGAACATCTGTCGATTGATCGTCACCGCAGGTCTCGCCGCCGCACTGGCGGTCCTGAGCGCCTGCGCAAGCATGGGTGGCGCCTCGCACGCGGATTACCGGCCGACGCCACCGCCGCAGCCGGTACTGCCACCGGCAACCAGCGGCGCCATCTATCAGCCGGCGCGCAGTATGTCGCTGTTCGAGGACGTGAAGGCACGTCGCGTCGGTGACACGGTGACCATTCGTCTGGCGGAAAAGACCCAGGCGTCAAAGAGCGCAAGTTCTGATGCCAAAAAAGACAGCTCGATCGATACCGGGATACCGATAATCGGCGGCAAGTCGATCACGCACAACGGCAAGGAAATCCTGAACAGCGAGTGGCAAACCGCACAGGATTTTTCCGGCAAGGGCAGCAGCAGCCAGAGCAACAGCCTGAGCGGCAATATCACCGTGACCGTCGCCGAGGTCTATCCGAACGGCAATCTGTTCGTGCGCGGCGAGAAATGGCTGACGCTCAATCAGGGTGAAGAATTCGTGCAGATCAGCGGCATCATCCGTCCGGTCGACATCGGCTCGGACAACGCTGTGGATTCCTACAAGGTTGCCGACGCCCGCATCACGTACAGCGGCAACGGCGCCCTCGCCGACGCCAACCGTCCGGGTCTCCTGACCCGCTTCTTCCTCAAAGTATGGCCGTTCTGAGCGGTCACCGGGTATTGCACTCCATGGACAAGCAACGCGAACAGATCCGCCGGCATACGCTCTTTCTGCTGCTCGGCGCAGTACTCGTGATGATGCTGCAGACGGGTCCTGCACATGCTGAGCGGATCAAGGATATTGCCACCGTCGGCGGTGTCCGTGAAAACCAGCTGGTGGGCTACGGTCTCGTGGTCGGGCTCGACGGCACCGGTGACCAGACTACCCAGGCCCCTTTCACCACGCAGAGCCTGATCAGCATGCTGGAACGGCTCGGCGTAACGATCCCGGCCGGTACTAACCTGCAGCTGAAAAATATCGCTGCCGTGGTCGTACATGCCAGTCTGCCGCCATTTTCCAAGGCCGGCCAGACGGTTGATGTCACGGCATCCTCGATCGCCAACGCCAAGAGTCTGCGCGGCGGCACGCTGCTGCTCACGCCGCTCAAGGGACTCGACGGCCAGGTCTACGCCATCGCCCAGGGCAACCTGGCGGTCGGCGGACTCGGGATCTCCGGCGAAGACGGATCGAAGGTGTCGATCAACGTACCGAGCGTTGGCCGCATACCGAATGGTGCGACTGTCGAACGCGAAGTGCCCACCGTCCTCGGCGACGCCGAAATGCTCACGCTGAACCTGCACCAGTCTGACTTCACCACTGCCATCCGGCTGGCTGACAGCATCAATGCAACGCTCGGCGCGGGCACAGCCATCGCACACGACCCGATGTCCGTACACATCCGGGCACCGGAAAGCCAGGCATCACGCATCGGCCTGATTTCAACCATCGAGAATCTCGAGGTTACGCCAGCCGATGCACCAGCCCGCGTGATCATCAATTCGCGGACCGGCACGGTGGTCATCAATGCCAGCGTCAGGGTTTCTCCGGCCGCCGTCTCGCACGGCTCGCTGATGGTTTCAATCACTGAAGACTTCGACGTCAGCCAGCCGCAGCCCTTTGCCGAGAATGGCGACACCGTCGTCACGCCGAAATCGAACATCAGCGTAAGCCAGGGCGAGAACCGCATGTTCCTGTTCCGCCCGGGCGTCGAGCTCAACGACATCGTCCAGGCCGTCAACCAGGTCGGCGCAGCTCCCGGTGACCTCGTGGCGATACTCGAAGCGCTGCGCTCCGCCGGTGCGCTGCACGCGGAACTGATCGTGATCTGAGATGACCGCAAATATCAGCAGCATCAACGACTTCCAGGGGCTGGCGCAACTGCGCCACGACGCCTCTGTGCCCTCGCCGGACACCGCACGCGAGGCCGCACGACAGTTTGAGGCACTGTTTGTACAGATGATGCTGAAGAGCATGCGCGATGCAAATGCCGTGCTCGGTGAGTCGCAGGACACGACCTATCAGGAAATGTTCGACCAACAGATTGCCATGGAGATGACCCGCGGCAAGGGCCTCGGTATCGCCGACATGATGTCGCGACAGCTCGGCATCACGCCGGGGCAATCGGCTGCCAGCAATATCTCCGCCGCGGAAACCTCGATTCCGGCACTACTGAGTCGCATTCCGGCCCTGCGCAGTGGCGCGGCATCACCATTCGGCGATCTGCAGCAGCCCGGATTCACTGAGCTGCCGGCACCCGATGCGCTGCTACCGGAGCTGTCTGTATCCGGCAATATCAGCAGCGGCGAACGTGCCGACTTCCGGCCCGCCAGCCGCGAAGAATTCCTGCGCGAGATCTGGCCGCTGGCCGTCAAAGCCGGCCGCAAACTCGGTGTGGAGCCGCGCGCCATTGTCGCCCAGGCGGCACTGGAAACCGGCTGGGGCAGCCGACTGATCCGCGATGATGCCGGCGTCAGCGGCAACAACCTGTTCGGCATCAAGGCCGATGCGCGCTGGGATGGCGAGCGGGTGAGCGTGGCAACCCTCGAATACGAAGGCGGTCTGCCAAAACCCCAGCGGGCAAGCTTTCGCGCGTATCCGGATCTCGCTGCAGGCTTCGAGGATTATGTCCGTTTCCTGAGTGATAACCCGCGCTACAGCGAAGCCCTGCGCAGCGGCGCAGATCCTGGTGTTTATGCGGAGCGGCTGCAGAGTTCCGGCTATGCAACCGATCCGCGTTATGCAGAAAAGATCCGCAACATCATCGCCAGCCCGATCCTCGGTGCGGTCGATACCAGCCTAAAGGCCGGCGATGAACTGCCGAACTATCTATGAAGGCACGGTGCGGATTCACGCCCCGGCCAGGTGAAATGACATGAGTGGAACGATCAGCAACGGACTCTCGGCACTGCTCGCGGCACAGCGCGCGCTGCAGACGACGAGCAACAACATCGCCAATGCGAATACCGAAGGTTTCGTCCGGCAGCGCATCGATTTTGTCGAAAATCCGGGCGTACCACTCGGCCGCTACACCATTGGCGCCGGCGTTTCCGTCAGCACCGTCTCCAGAGTCTACGATCAATTCCTGACCGACAACCTGCGCACCGCCACCTCGCTGGAACAGCGGGCCGATGCCTTCAACGACTTCGCCGCACGCATCAATACGGTGCTCGGCAATCCGGACACCGGCATCAACACGGCTGTACAGCGCTTCTTCAACCAGGTCGAAGCCGTGGGTCGCGACCCGACGTCGGCTGCGCAGCGCAACCAGCTGCTGCTCGAAGGTGAAAATCTCGCTGAACGCCTGCAGCAGCTGGACGGCCAGCTGAGCGGGATCAACAGTGAGGTAAACAGCCGGCTGGGACAGGCTGCAGGCACCATAAATACGCTGGCCGGACAGATCGCTGACCTCAACGGCCAGATCATGGCCGCCGGCAGCTCGGCGGCACCCGATCTGCTGGATCGACGCGACGTCACCCTGAAACAGCTTGGCGCACAGATCAACATTACGACCATCCGCCAGAACGACGGCAGCGTGAATGTCCTGGTCGGCAGCGGCCAGTCACTGGTGCTCGGCACAAGTGCGGCGCGGCTGGCCACCATCCAGGACCAGTACGACAGTTCACGCATGCAGCTGGCGATCAGCACCAACAGCGGCCCGCTGCAGGATATTTCAGGCAAGGTCAGTGGCGGTACGGTGGGTGGGCTGCTTTCCTTCCGGAACGATGTGCTGGACAGCGCGCGCCGCGACCTCGGCCTGTTGGCCATCGGGCTCGGCGATGCCTTCAACACCCAGCACCGCGCAGGCGTGGACCAGGCCGGCAACATGGGCGGTGATTTCTTTTCTATCGGCAGCCCGGTGGTCTCGGGATCGACCGGCAATACAGGCACCGCGACCGCCAGCGCCGCGATCACTGATGTCGGCGCGCTCGCCGCACGCAACTACGAGCTGCGTTTCAACAGTTCGTCATGGTCGGCGATCGACAACACCACGCATACGTCTGTCACGACCACCGGCAGCGGCACGGGTGCTGACCCGCTGCTGTTTGCCGGCCTGTCATTCAGCGTCAGCGGCAGTGCCGCGGCTGGCGACAAGTTCTTGCTGCGTCCGGTCGCCAATGCGGCCGACGATTTCCGCGTCGTATTGACGGAGCCGGGAGCCATCGCCGCCGCGGCACCGCTCACCACCCGCATCGGCGCCGGCAACGCATCGCAGGCTACCGTATCGGCGCCGGCGGTCAACAACATCGCCGACCCGAAACTCAGGACGCCGGCAACCATCCGCTTCGTGACACCGACCAGCTACGTGGTGTTTACCGACGTCACCACCGATCTGGTCGGCCCGCTGCCATACACCAGCGGCGCTGACATCAGCTTTGGTGGCTGGACCGCGCGGGTGAGTGGTGTGCCGGCACCCAATGATCAGTTTCTGGTCGGGCCGACCACCGCCGGCAGCGGCGACAACAGCAACGCCCTGGCGCTCGCATCAGTTTCCCAGCGCGGATTTTTCGCCAACGGCACGCAGTCGGTGATCGACCTCGGCGCTGATATCGTCGCCACAGTCGGTTCGACGGCCAACCGGGCCAGCAACGAATTCCTGATCCAGCAGTCGCTGCGCGAGCAGAGTGAAATCGATCTGGAAAACGTCTCGGGTGTCAATCTGGACGAGGAAGCCGCCAACATGCTGCGCTACCAGGATGCCTATCTGGCGGCCAGCAAGGTAGTCAGCATCGCCGACGGCCTGTTCCAGAACCTGCTGCAAATCATCGGTCGCTGAGTGGAGCCCTGACCATGCGCGTTGCTTCCAATGTCTATCAGATGCAGTGGCTGGCCTCGATCCAGCGCAAGCAGGCAGAGCTCGCGACCATCCAGCAGCAGACCAGCACAGGCAAGCGCGTCAGCACGGCAGCCGACGACCCGGCCGGCGCCGCACAGGCGCTGTTGCTCCAGCAAGGGCTCGACCGTCTCGGCAATTACAAGTCGAATGCAGACACCGCCAGCCGCCGCCTGAGTCTCGAGGAAGTGGCGCTGTC